>NZ_CP065534.1:964926-1286569 GCF_015999465.1 Lonsdalea populi | reverse complement strand
CGCTTCAATATCACTCACCAGAATAGAAACCCTATCGCGACTTTCCAGTTGCCCGACTTTCCCCGTAATATCAACGCGGCCGTCGCTGTCGGTCAGGCGATAGCGCCCGCTATCCAACACTTCCAGCGTCAGCACTTTGTTCATGACCATGCCGGGGACCTGCAGGCGGGAAATGGCGATATTTCCAGACTTCTGATTCAGAATGCGCGCGAAACCTTTACCGATGCCTGGGAAGTATTTTTGCTCCACCTCCGTGTCCAACGATAAATCTTGAACGGTTTTCCCAATCACCATCCGGGATTTGATTAATTCAATCTCAGCGGCAGATTGCGGCTTGGCGTCCGGCAACATGCTGGAAACATCTTTTAAGAGGCTGTCTCCCGCATCTTGTTCAACTTGTATTAACGCATCGGCGCGATAAATCGGCGTCGCCATTAATACATAGAGAATGCCGAGCACAGTAAAAATGGTGGTGACGCTGATTATAAGCCAGCGGTTATCCAGCATTGTTCCCAGTAAACGGCCCAAATCGACATCGTCTGATCTATCAATTTCAGATGTTTTCACGGCAATTTTCTCTGACATCTTAATCCCTGCAGGTTAACGGCTCAGTGCCTGCACCCATTGATGGGCAGACTGTTCTAATTGGGTGAATACCATTTCAAACGCTTCACGACTTCTACGGTAGGGGTCGTCTATTTCCTGCTGGTTCAGCCAGTAGCCGAATAGCATGGTTTTTCCTCTCACTTCCGGCGCATGGCGGCCAACGGCATCAATATGCCCCTTCTCCATCACCAGAATCAGATCAAACTGGCGGCACAGTGTGCCAGTAAGCTGGCGAGCGCGATGCCCCTCCAGCGACAAGCCATGCTGGGCCGCGACTTCCGCTGCCATTCTGTCCGCGGGGTTGCCGACCAGCGCGCCCAGTCCGGCCGAAGCCACCGTCTTGCCCGGCAGCGCCTGTCTTAATAACCGCTCCCCCGTCGGAGAGCGGCATATGTTGCCGACACAAACCACCAGAATGGAATCAAACATCGCTTACGAACTCCTAGGGCCAGTTGCGAATACGCAATGAGCCTTCGCTGAGGTCGTTGAACCCGCCAATCGTCGGCACCAGCTGTGTGATCAGACGGTTCCAGCGGGCCACCGGCGCCGTCGTCACATACACCACGTCATAAGGCTGCAATTTGAACTCGGAGCCCATGACCAGCGAGGTCGCATCCGCGGTGTTCAACTGGTAGATATTCGCCAGTTTCGGCCCCTGGGTGCCATGCAACGGACGGATAACGAACACTCCGGTCGCATCTGCAAAGGACTGATTCATCCCTTCCGCATTGCCCAACGCTTCGGTCAGCGTCATGCCGCTGCGGTCCATTTTCAACGTGGTCTGTTTGTTGACTTCCCCCATCACGAAGATTTTCAAATCGTCATCGCGTGGGATAAACAGAATGTCGCCCGGATACAACAACCGGTTTTGAGACAAATCGCCGTTCTGCATCAAAGCCTGCAGCGAAATCCGCTCGTCTTTGCCGTTATGGGTCAGAATCAGGTTCCGCCAGTCGGCGTTGGTGGTCAGGCCGCCCGCGTTGTTGATGGCGTCAAGGATGGTCAACGGCACGTTGGTGATGGCCTGCTGACCGGACTTGGCTACTTCGCCCGTGACGTAGGCTTTTTGCGAACGGAACGCCGCAATGCTGACTTCCACCTGCGGCGATTCAATATACTGCGCCAGTCGACGCATGACCTCGCCGCGCACCTCGCTCACCGTTTTACCCGCGACCTTCACCTTGCCGATATATGGGTAAAAGATGGTGCCGTCAGAGTGAACCCAGTTGCCGGTATCGCTGGCGCTGCGGTAGGTCCCCGCCGGCGTCGTCAGTTCAGGATGATCCCAGACCGTCACCATCAGTACATCGCCCACGCCTATGCGATATTCATAACGTTGCAGCTCTTGCTCCAGGTGCGGGTTAGCCTGCGCAATGACAGGTTTCGTCCGAAGACGATCGATTAATGAAGGGGTAATCGGGTATACATTTACCAGCTTGCTGATATTGAAATCGTCATCCGGCTGTTCCACCACTTCTTTATCGGAGATCGAGAGATGCGAACCCGGAATAACCGTACACCCTCCCAGTAATATCGTTGAAACAAGCAGCGAAACTAATTTCATTTTTAGGTTTATCATCCTGTTATGCCATCGCTTTTCAATAATGAGAGTTAAGGGCGTACCAGTTATAAGAAAAAACTGTCATATTTGTGAAATAAGAAAGTTCCATCAGCGTTAAGGCTTGGAAATATCAGATTACGGCATGTTTCTGTCCAATACATCGCTTCCCTTATTCTTATCATCAAATTGTGTTTCCACTCCGTTCATTAGCCTTATTGAGGCTGTGTCTGTTAATGAGCCTTGATTAAGATATGAACATTCACGGTCCGCAAAAAACATTAGAAAAACTTAATGATAACCCTTAAAAAGTGATTAAATTACCGATAACATTCTGTTATCAATCATCTTCAGGTACGCTACCGCCCTTGGCTTGCAGCAACCAATCCGCTAAAGACACTTCATTCTTTAAGGTAAACATAATTTCTGTGTGCTATCTTGAAAATCAATAGGAAAAACACCCGAAAATAAAATTCAGATCATGAATAAATAAACCTTATTTCACGCTCCAAAAGCATAGGGAAAAATAATTCCTGATGACAAGGTGAATATCGACGACAAGGCCATTTTCAGATAATGGCTATAACGTGCCTCTTTATTTTTGGCAACGGCCCCTCATTCGATACAAAAACAAGATATTAAGTCCATATTTAAGCTTGGAAGAGACGGGCTTATTAGCCATAACTAAATAAATCCTTAAATAACATTTATTACCGGAAGATAGCACCTATAGTTTTTCTTTCCCCTAGGTTTATTCCTATAACAACGCTCCGCACGCGGGAGAAATTAGCCCTCAGGGGCGCTATGTCTGGTGGGATGCGGTATGTCCTGATAACCTATCCGGTTATTAAATACATGATGTTAATAGAGGTAACTTCCCGTTATGGAATGGATGGTCGATCCAACAATCTGGGCTGGTCTGGCCACGTTGGTGGTGCTGGAGCTGGTGTTGGGCATTGATAATCTGGTGTTCATCGCCATTCTTGCTGAAAAACTGCCGGAAAAATTAAGGGATCGCGCAAGGGTTGTCGGTTTGTCATTAGCGTTGCTGATGCGATTCGTTCTGCTCTCTTCACTTTCCTGGCTGGTCACATTGACCTCGCCGTTATTCTCCATGCTGGGACAGGAATTCAGCGCGCGCGATCTGATCGTGCTGATTGGCGGCCTGTTCCTGCTCTTTAAAGGGACGATGGAGCTTAACGAACGGCTCGAAGGCAAGGACGAGGAACAGCAGAATCAGCGTAAAGGCGCGCGCTTCTGGCCCGTGGTGGCGCAAATTGTGGTGCTGGACGCTATCTTTTCACTGGATTCGGTGATCACCGCCGTCGGTATGACCGACCATTTACTGGTCATGATGGCCGCAGTGACCATCGCCATCGGCCTGATGCTGCTGGCCAGTAAGCCGCTCACACGTTTCGTCAGCGCCCACCCCACTATCGTTATCCTGTGTCTGAGCTTCCTTCTGATGATCGGCTTCAGTCTGGTGGCGGAAGCCTTTGGCTACTCTATTCCCAAAGGTTATCTCTACGCGGCTATCGGCTTCTCCGTCATGATAGAAATGCTGAATCAGGTGGCGATGTTTAATCGCCGCCGTTTCCTCTCTTCCACCATGCCGCTTCGTCAGCGCACGGCCGAAGCGGTGCTGAAACTCCTGCGCGGCGAGCAGGAAGACGCCGACCGAGAAACCGCGACCAACGCCGACAGTGCCGATGCCGTCAACCAGCAGGTCTTCAATCAGCAGGAACAGCGGATGATCGAGCGCGTGCTGGGAATGTCCCAGCGCTCCGTGGGCAGCATCATGACCTCTCGTCATGATATCGAAAACATCGATATCAATACCGCGCCGGAAAACCTTCCTGCCCTGATGGAAAAAAATTCGCATACCCGCCTGGTCGTTACCGACGGCAATGTGTCGGATGAACCGCTCGGCGTCGTGCATGTCATTGAGCTGCTGCGTCAGCAGTTGAACGGGGAGCCGCTGGATCTGCGAACTCTCATCCGGCAACCGCTGGTCTTCCCGGAACAGCTCTCGCTGCTGTCGGCGCTGGAGCAGTTCCGCGAAGCGCATACGCATTTCGCATTTATCGTGGATGAGTTCGGCTCGGTTGAAGGTATTGTCACGCTGAGCGACGTAATGGAAACCATCGCCGGTAACCTGCCGCTTGAAGGGGAAGAGCTGGACGCACGCCACGATATTCAGATGAACGCGGACGGCACGCTCATCGCCAATGGCTATCTGCCGGTGGAAGATTTGCTGATGTACGTCCCGCTGAAACTGGAAGAGAAACGTGAGTTCCACACGCTGGCGGGCCTGCTGATGGAGCATACGCAAAAAATACCGGAAGAAGGCGACGAAGTGCGCATTGATAACGTGTTGTTCCGGGTGTTATCCGTCGAAAGCCACCGCATTATCAAGGTGCTGGTGATCCCGCAGGACGAAAACGAAATAGAGTACGAGGTTTAAGCCTTTAATTAAATCCGACGACATCTTCGCCTGTGCCGCCCATTGAGCGGCGCGATTGACGATGCGTCAACCATCGCACTGCTGACGGGCGAGGTTGACCAGAAGGAAAACGCAGCGCTCACGTCGGTGTCTCATTCGTTCGAAGCTGTGCGGCCCCCGTGGTGAGCGGAGCCGGTGTCCCAACGCCATGTCGTGAGAGAAAAAACGTTGAGGCCGCACCGTCACCGGCTGGCCTCAGGCGTATCAGTCGGGCTGGTTCTTCTTCGACCAGTCGCTGATCTGCTGCTTCAGTTCATCCTGCAGCCGCTTACGCAGCATCTGGTCGACCGGCAACTGATAGCTCAGGTTGCCGAAGGGGCCATACAGGCGGAAAGGAATCCGGGTATTTTTCAACAGCTGCACCACGCGATCGTCGCCCTGCCAACCCTCAATCACCTGCACGCTGAGGTTGATGTCGCAGCTCTGCGCCGGTAGATCCAGCAGCCCTTCTCCCCCTATCGACATAGTGTGCGAGCGCCCATCCAGGTTGTACATCCGCAGTTTCCCGGCATTGAGGCGGGCCTGACCAGTGACCTGCTGCATTTCAGTGAAATGCTCGTCGCCGCTTTGCCCCCGGACCCCGTTGCTGTTGCGTTCCACCGCCTGCTGGATCATCCGCGGAATGTTTAGCCCATACAGCCGCAGTCTGCTGGCGTGCATCGCGGCGCTGCCCTGCCATTTGGACAGCATCGCCGGCACGGTCAGGCTGTCTCCGCTGAATTTGCCCTGCATAGTAAATGTGCCGCTCGACGTTTCCGGCAGCGTCAGCACCCGCATAAGATCGGATAACTCGACATTCTCCAGTTTAAGCTGCACGTTGATGGCCGGAGAGGCATCGATGTCCAGCGTTCCCGGCAGTGAGAAATGGCCATCGCCCACTCGCCCGCTCAGTTCGGCAACCGTCACTTTGCCCCGCTGGTTGACGCCAGTCGCGCTGAACTGGTTTATCTTGACGCTGCGGTAGATCAAGGCGTCGGCTTGTAAAGCGATATGCGCGGTAAAATTGCGCAGCCCGCTGTTAACCTGCTGCGGAGGAACATCCCCGGAGATGACCGGTTTCACCGCCGGCGTTTTTTCCGCACCGGAGGCATCGTCTTCGTTCTTGGTCAGTCCCAGCAACATGTCCAGATCGAGCTGTTCCGAACGCAGGTCGAGCCTGTAATCAGGCACAATACCCGAGGTGTAGGCTGCGGTTCCGCTTAACTGGCTTTGATTGGCGCTCAGAGCAAACTGACTGACGGTGATTTTTTCAGGCTGACGTTGATAATCCACCTGCATAGCGCCAGTACCGGTAATACCGCTCGTGGGCAGCCCGACCCCTTGCAGCTGATAATCCAGACGATCGATGCGGGCGCTGACTCGCTGAGGAAATTCGCGCATGTCCAGCACGGACGATCCCGATAAGGAAAGATCGCGCTGGTCACGATTGATGCGGGTAGATAACGTCAGCTGCGCCTCGTTCGGTCCGCCGCGCGTCAAACGCAGATTGATATCGCGCAAATTGAGCTGTTCGCCGCTCTCCTGCTGTAAAATCAGCAGGCTGTCGGTCACTTCTATGCGCCCGATATCAAAACGCCAGCCGCTGCCGATGTCGGTTTCGGCCCCCCCCGGCGGGGCAATCGGCTGATTGGTTTTTTTCGGCTGGCTTTCCGGGGTAAGCCGAACCACCGCCCCTTTCAGCATCACCTGCTTGACTTCCAGCCGATGGGACAGCAAAGGCCAGAGCTTGACGTCCAGGCGCATGTTTTCGGCACTGACCATCGGCGCCTGCGCGCCCGGCGCACTCAGCGACATGCCGCCGGACAGAATGCTGAGCTGCGGCCAGACGTGCCAGCGCAGATCGCCGTCCAGCGTCAGTTGATAGCCGCTTCGGGCCACTACCTGACGAGTCATGTAGCCGCGAAAATCATTCGGGTTGATGAGCACGACTAACGCACTCATGCCAGCGGCCAGCACCACCAGCAGAATAACCAGCGCGGTGAAGAGTCTTTTCATGCCATCCTCATTGATAGTCGGGCTGCATTCGGCGACAGGGTCATTGACTTAGTCTTTGTCGATCCGGCTAGCCACCGCGCCCTGCTGATCTTTGTATTTGGCGTCCTGCCGTCGGTTATAAGGTCGGGCCGCCGGGCCTGACAGCGGTTCGAAGCTAAGCGCGCCGATCATCATGCCTGGTCGCAGCGCCAGCGGCAGCTTCCCTGAATTATAGAACTCCAGCACAATCCGCCCCTGCCAGCCTGGGTCGATGCGGTGCGCGGTCACATGCACCATCAGCCCCAGCCGCGCCAGCGAAGAACGGCCGTCCAGCCAGCCGACCAGATTGTCCGGCAGCGTCACCGACTCCAGCGTCACCGCCAGCGCCAGCTCTCCCGGATGCAGGAAAAAGGCTTCGCCTTCCGACAGATTGATTTCGTCGCTCATCACGCGATCGAGCGCCGCGCTGACTTCGTCTTTCGGCCCGCTCAGGTCGATATAAGCGGCGGTATGACCGCGGAATACGCGGAACTGATTACCCAGACGCACATCGACCGTCGCGCCGTTAATACGTTCTACGGGGGGACGTGGCGTAATCACCAGCCGGCCATCATCCAGCCAGTTTTCAATGTCGCGATCGCACAGTCTCATCATTTTCTCCGCTCAGGATTTAGACAGGTTAATCCTCTGCCGTCGCCTCTGGGTTACCGAGGGCGGCAGCGCCTGCACGTAACAGTTTATTCAAAGAACTGGCTGATTTTCGCCTTCAGAATATCGATAGCGATGCGGTTTTTACCCCCGCGCGGCACGATGATGTCCGCATATTGTTTAGACGGTTCAATGAATTGCAAAAACATCGGACGTACGGTTTTCTGGTACTGCGCCATGACGGAATCCATCGAACGACCACGGTCATTGACGTCGCGACGCATACGGCGCAGCAGGCAAATATCCAGCGGCGTATCGACAAAAATGGAAAAGTTGAGTTCGCCCCTCAGGCGGGCATCGGTCAGCAGCAGAATGCCTTCCAGAATAATGACTTTCTTTGGTTCGAGAAGCACCGTTTCTTCAAGGCGGGAGTGCTCCACATAACTGTACTGCGGCAGCGCGATTTCCTGACCGCCCTTCAGCATTCTCAGATGCTGTAACAGCAGATTATGGTCCATGGCGCTGGGATGGTCATAGTTGGTTTTCACCCGCTCTTCCATCGTCAGATGGGTTTGATCCTTGTAATAGCAGTCTTCCGGAATGACACCAATATGTTCATCGCCCACCTGTTCACGCAACTCACGGTAAAGGGTACTGGCTATGAGGCTTTTACCGGAGGCAGAGGCTCCGGCAATCCCGATAATGACACACTGGTGAGACTTGTCAGTCATGGCAATAAAGACCTGGTTTACGAAAAATAAAAGAAGGGACACACCGCTCAGGGTGTCTGAACGCCGCAATTATAGGGAGTTAGCCGCTCTCACGCCAGCACTAAGCGGGGCGGGGTTCGCGTCCGAGCAGGACGCGAACAGGAATGAAGCGTTATAGCGCGCGAAACGCGATTTCCGTGGGGATGACGTCGCCTTGCCAGTACAACTGCGCGGCGACCCGCCCGGCCAGCTCGCGATAGAGCGAGGTAAACTCACTGTCGGGCTGGCTGACCACGGTCGGTTCGCCGCGATCCAAATCTTCTCGCAAAGAGATGTGCAGAGGCAGTTGGCCCAGCAGCGCACAGTGATATTTCTCCGCCAGCTTTTGCGCGCCGCCCATGCCGAAAATAGGCTCCAGATGGCCGCAGTGGCTACAGATATGCACACTCATGTTTTCGACGATGCCCAGCACCGGCACCTTCACTTTCTCGAACATGGCGATGCCTTTCATCGCATCCACCAGCGCGATATCCTGCGGCGTGGTCACCACAACCGCACCGGTCACCGGCACGTTCTGCGCCAGCGTCAGCTGAATATCGCCCGTGCCCGGCGGCATATCCAGCACCAGATAGTCGAGCTCCGGCCAAAGCGTATCTTGCAGCAGTTGAAGTAGCGCCTTGCTGGCCATCGGCCCCCGCCACACCATGGCATTGTCGTCCGTCACCAAATAACCGATAGAGTTGGAGGCGATGCCGTGCGCCACAATCGGCGCCATGTGCTCACCGTCCGGCGAAGTCGGCCGTTCGTGCGTCGTCCCCAACATGGTTGGAATGGACGGTCCGTAGATATCGGCATCGAGGATCCCCACGTTCGCCCCCTCCGCCGCCAGCGCCAGCGCCAGATTCACGGCGGTGCTGGACTTGCCGACGCCGCCTTTTCCGGAGCTGACTGCCACGATGTTTTTCACCCCTTTGACGCCGGGCTGATTGTTCGCCCGGCTCAACGTCGCAATCGCGTGCGTTAGTCGCCACTCCACGCTTTTTGCGCCGGTGAAACGCAGCAGCTCGTCGCTGACCGACTCCTTGAGTACCTCAAGCCCGCTCAGCCAGACAAACGGCATTACGAGTTCGATGTGCAGTACGTCATCCAGCAGCGCGCAGTGATGCAGCGCGTTGAGCGCCATCAGATCTTTATTCAACGTCGGGTGTTTAAAGGCGGCAAGTACGCGGCTCACCGTCTCGTGCAGCGCGTCAGGGCTGTGCCCGGGGAGATGATCGTTCATCCCGGCTCCTTGAAATTTTTGTCATTAATCAGAACACGGCTTTAAGCATAACAGAACGCCGCGAACCGGCGTAACGCCACGGAGCAAAGTCTTTTCAGACAGCATCCGGACGCCTTTTTTCATTGTCCCGCGAGCGCGAGGCCGCCTCCAGAACAGGTTTACGCACCGAGCCGCTATCGGTTAACATCGTGGCTCTTTCTCACTCAATAACAAGCAAGTTCCCCACTATGACTCAAGTCGCAAAAAAAATTCTGGTCACGTGCGCGCTGCCTTATGCCAACGGTCCTATCCACCTCGGCCACATGCTTGAACACGTTCAGGCGGATATCTGGGTTCGTTATCAGCGAATGCGCGGCAACCAGGTTAATTTCATCTGTGCGGATGACGCCCACGGTACGCCTATCATGCTGAAGGCTCAGCAGTTGGGGATCGCGCCGGAGGAGATGATTGCGGCCGTCAGTCAGGAGCATCAGCAGGATTTCGCGGGCTTTAACATCAGCTACGACAACTATCACTCCACGCACAGCGAGGAGAACCGCGAGCTGTCCACGCTGATTTATCGCCGTCTGAAAGAAAACGGCTATATCAAGAGCCGCACGATCTCCCAGCTGTTCGATCCGGAAAAAAGCATGTTCCTGCCGGACCGCTTTGTGAAGGGAACCTGCCCGAAATGTAAAGCGGCAGATCAGTATGGCGACAACTGCGAAGTATGCGGTGCGACCTACACGCCGATCGAGCTGATCGATCCGAAATCGGCGATTTCCGGCGCGACGCCGATCATGCGCGACAGCGAACACTTCTTCTTCGATCTGCCCGCTTTCAGCGACATGCTGCAAGCCTGGACGCGCTCTGGCGCGCTGCAGGATCAGGTCGCGAACAAAATGCAGGAGTGGTTCGACTCCGGTCTCCAACAGTGGGACATCAGCCGCGATGCGCCCTACTTCGGCTTCGAAGTGCCGGATGCGCCGGGCAAATACTTCTACGTCTGGCTCGATGCGCCGATCGGCTACATGGGTTCATTCAAGAACCTGTGCGACAAGCGCGACGATCTGAATTTCGACGACTACTGGCATAAAGACTCTGACGCCGATCTCTATCATTTCATCGGCAAAGATATCGTCTACTTCCACAGTCTGTTCTGGCCCGCCATGCTGGAAGGCAGCAACTTCCGCAAACCGACCAACCTGTTTGTCCACGGCTATGTAACGGTGAACGGCGCGAAGATGTCCAAATCTCGCGGCACTTTCATCAAAGCAGACACCTATCTGAAATATCTGGACGCCGACTGCCTGCGTTACTACTACGCGGCCAAGCTCTCTTCCCGCATTGACGATATCGACCTTAACCTGGAAGACTTCGTGCAACGCGTGAACGCCGACATCGTCAACAAAGTCGTCAACCTGGCCTCGCGCAACGCAGGTTTCATCAACAAGCGTTTCGACGGCAAGCTGGCCGATACGCTGGCCGACCCGGCGCTGTACAAAACCTTTACCGACGCGGCCGACAGCATTGCCGACGCGTTCAGCAGCCGTGAATCCGGCAAAGCCATTCGTGAAATTATGGCGTTGGCCGACCATGCCAACCGCTATGTGGACGAACAGGCTCCGTGGGTCGTGGCGAAGGAAGAAGGCCGCGACGCCGATCTGCACGCGATCTGCTCCATGGGCATCAACCTGTTCCGCGTATTGATGACCTATCTCAAACCGGTGCTGCCTTCATTGGCTGAACGTGCCGAAGCGTTTCTGAATACGGATCTGCAGTGGGGTACGCTGACTCAACCGCTACTGGGGCACCAGGTCAATCCGTTCAAGGCGCTGTTCAACCGAATCGATCCGAAAAACATCGAAGCGATGATCGAAGCCTCCAGGCAGGACATCGAGGCCGCCGCTACGCCGGTCAGCGGGCCGCTGGCGGACAATCCGATTCAGGACACCATCACGTTTAACGATTTTGACAAGGTCGATATGCGTATCGCACTGATTCAGAAGGCAGAATTGGTGGAGGGTTCGGACAAACTGCTGCGCCTGTCTCTGGATTTGGGCGGCGAAACGCGTCAGGTCTTCTCGGGGATCCGCGCAGCCTATCCCGATCCCACCCAACTGGAAGGCCGCCTGACAATCATGGTCGCGAACCTTGCACCGCGTAAAATGCGTTTCGGTATCTCCGAAGGCATGGTGATGGCAGCAGGTCCCGGCGGGAAAGACATCTTCCTGATGAGCCCGGACAGCGGCGCACAGCCGGGTATGGCGGTCAAATAATCCCTGTCAGGCTGGGCTTCGGCTCAGCCTGTTTTTATTACCCCTTCCTTCGATTTTCCCTTTCGCCTGAACGCCGCCTCAGTCTGCATTTTCCTGCTGATAACTAAAGCGTTATCCCGCCACAATATCGACGGCTTTGACCGAGCTCACATCGATGACAACGGCTGCGCGAGACAGACGGCGGATAAACCGAGAACGAAGAATTCCTGATCTAGTTTTTCGATGGGGTGTAATACCTTGTATTCAAATATTTTTTGTTAGTGCTTTAAATATATAAACCGTAAAGTGCTAGGCTCATGCCGCCAGATCCGTCTATGCTCTTTAATCCAACAAGATCTACAGGGATTTTATTCACATCAAGGAGGACGTTTATGTCTCGTATGACCCCGCTGTTTTTAGCCGCATCCTTACTCACCGTCGCTGCGGGCGCCTGCGCTGCCAGACCGCTGACCAGCCAGTCGGCCATTATCAATGCGCTGAATCAGGGAAGTGAAGTAGCCGTCAGTATCGACCTTTCGCAATGCACGCCGCAGAATGGCGCCGCCGCCAGCCAGACCCAGGGCGGCCTGCGTATTCAGGCCTATCGCTTGACGGGGAACAGTACCCTGTCATTCAGCGATGAGCACTTTACGGTGGCGAACGACGGCAAGCCCATTCAGCAATTTATGCGCTATCAGGTACTGCCGGACAACATCGTCAATTTCACGACCTACATGTACGATCTGCCCAGTCTGCAACAGCGCGGCACTACGCTGAGCTACCGCTGCAACGTGGGTCAGGGCGTGTCTTTCTTCGCTGAATAAGCGTCAATCGTGCTCCCGCCGCGCTGAGCGGGGGCCTAATTGATCCCCCTTCCCGCATTCACTTTTCTCGCCGATCCCTGACCTCCGAAATGATGGACAACACGTTATAAGATAAAACCAAAAAACATAACGCGGGCTCTTTGCACCTTTCACCGTTGTCGCTATGATGCTCCATCCGGACAAATAGACATCCAGACATAAAGATATCCATAAGCTGGCAACACGATTTCCCACCAAGGAGCCCATGATGAAGACGTTTCACGCCGCGTTAGTGGCATTAAGCATGACGATCGCGCTGCCTGCATCGGCAGAAAATACCCCCACTCTTGCTCCGCTGCCTGCCGCGCTGGCCAACCACAGCGGTCCGATACGTATCGCCGTCATCCGTAATTTGGGCTCTGATGACAACACCACCCAGTTCGTTTCCGGCGTGCTGGAAGAGGGGAAAAAACTCGGCTTCAAAGTCAATACGTTCCTGAGCAATGGCGATGACGCCCGCTTCCAGGACTTCGTCAATCAGGCTATCAGCCAAAAATACGACGGCATTATCCTGTCTCAGGGGCGAGACCCGTACTCCACCGAGCTGCTACAGCGCATCGTGGATAGCGGCATCAAGGTCGCGGTATTTGACACCGCGGTGAACCGGGATATTCCCGGCGTGACCGTCACCCAACAGGATGATGCCTCTTTGGCCAAGGAGTCTTTCGGCCAGTTGATAAAAGATTTCAACGGCAAAGCCAACATTATCAAGCTGTGGGTCGCCGGATTCCCGCCAATGGAACGCCGTCAGGCGGCCTACCAGCAACTGCTGAAAGCCAATCCTGGTATTAAAGAGCTGGAATCTATCGGCGCCGTCTCTTCCGACGTGCAGGGCGACACCGCCAACAAAGTCGGCGCGGTATTGGCAAAATACCCGAAGGGCAAGATTGATGCGATCTGGGGAACCTGGGATGCCTTCAGTCAGGGCGCTTACAAAGCGCTCAAAGAGAACGGACGGACGGAGATCAAACTCTACAGCATCGACATCTCCAATCAGGATCTGCAGTTGATGCGTGAAGCCTCAAGCCCGTGGAAAGTCAGCGTCGCCGTGGACCCGAAACTGATCGGTAAAGTGAACCTGCGACTGGTCGCCAACAAAATCGCCGGCGAACCGACGCCTGCCACCTACGAATTTACCGCCGCCTCGATTCCTCAGGCGCTGCTGGCAAGCCAGCCGGGCCCGGTCAACGTCGCCAGCCTGGGCAAGATCATTCCGGGCTGGGGCCAGACGGATGATTTCATCGCCCCGTGGTTTGCTACACTGGCTGCAAAAGCGAAATAACGGAGGCGAGTTATGGCATCAGCACCTTTGCCCACCCCCGATTACAGCCGCAATATGCGGCTAATCGGCCATAGCGATCAGGGCGGACGCTCTGATGGCATACAGGTGATGGTTCATCGGGGCTACGCGTATATCGGCCATATGGTGTCGCAGGGCGTTTCCATCGTCGACGTTCGCGACCCCATCAACCCCAAAACGGTGGGTTTTATCGCCGCCCCGCCGGGCACCTGGAATATCCATCTGCAAACGCACGATGACCTGTTATTGGTCGTCAACGCCCGCGATCTGTTCGCCGATGCGAACTTCGCCGAGGAAAAAGTCTATTACACCCGTTCCGTCGCCGAGACGGTGGATACGCGTCAGCAAGGCAATGCCTGGAGCGCGGGTCTGCGGATATTTGACATCTCGCGCCCGGACAAACCGCAGGAGATCGGCTTCCTACCTCTGAACGGCATCGGCATCCATCGTATCTGGTACGTCGGCGGGCGCTGGGCTTACGTGTCCGCGCTGCTGGAAGGCTACAGCGACTACATTTTCCTGACCATCGATCTGGCCGATCCGCGTAAGCCGGAAGTCGCAGGACGTTACTGGCTGCCGGGCATGCACACCGCCGGCGGCGAAACGCCTGACTGGCCGGAAGGGAAACGCTACGCGCTGCACCACGCTATCGTCAGCGGCGATACGGCCTACGGCAGCTGGCGCGACGGCGGGCTGATGCTGCTGGATGTGAGCGACCGCACACAGCCGAAGCCGATCAGCCACCGTAACTGGAGTCCGCCGTTCGGCGGAGGCACGCACACCGCGCTGCCTTTGCCGGATCGCGATTTGCTGATCGTGCTGGACGAAGCGGTGCTGGACCATCAGGAAGACGGGGAAAAACTGATTTGGGTGTTCGATATTCGCGAGCCGACCAACCCGGTCAGTATCGCGACCTTCCCCCAGCCGAACGAAGTGGATTATGTGAAGAAAGGCGCGCATTTCGGGCCGCATAACCTGCATGAGAATCGTCCCGGCAGCTTCATCAGCTCAACGCTCATCTTCGCGACCTATCAGAACGCGGGCGTGCGCGTCTACGACATCAGCAATCCTTATCGTCCCAAAGAAACCGGCGCGCTGGTGCCCGCCGCGCCAGACCGAATGATGGACCGGCGTCCCGGACGTCCGCGTGTCATTCAGTCATGCGACGTATTTGTGGATGCAGAGGGGATTGTGTACAGCACGGACTACAACGCCGGGCTGTCTATCATCGAATACCGCGGATAGTGCATAACTCCGGTGCGGACGACATCCGCACCGGGTTTTCTTGCATCACTTCAGGCTTAATCCAGCGTCAGAATCGTTACCCACATCGGTCCCTGCCCTACTGCATAACGCGATAGCGGCTGCAGATGTCCGCCCTCGGCGTTGATCTGATAGACCTCGATATGGTGCGACTTCTGACCCGCTACAATCAGGAACTGACCGCTGTTATCGATGTTGAAACCGCGCGGTTGGATCTCCGTCGGCTGATGGCCGATGAGCGTCAGATGGCTACCGTCGTCCGATACCCCGAGGAGACTAACTACGCTGGCGGTGCGATCGGTGGTGTACAGGAAACGGCCGTTCGGGGTGATATGGATATCTGCCGCCCAACGCGTGCCGGTGAAATCCTCCGGCATCACATCCAGCGTCTGCACGCGGGCGATGTTGCCGTGGGCGTCCTTAAGTTCAAAAACATCGACCGTGCTGTCCAGTTCGTTGACGCAGTAGGTAAAGCGGTTGTTAGGGTGAAAGACCATATGGCGCGGGCCAGCTCCCGCGGCGGCAGGCAGCACGGCGGGCTGATGCTCTCTGAGTTTTCCTTCTGACGACAGATCGTACAGACGAATGCGATCTTCTTTCAGACAGGGCGCCCACAACACCTGATTATCCGGATCGATATTGGTGGAGTGGCAGCCTTCCAGGCCATCCAACTGCTGAATAAACTCCCCTGCCACGCCATCGTCGCTAATCGGGCTGACGCTGATACAGGCATTACTGTATGACGCGCTGAACAGAAAACGGCCTTCGTGGTCGGTAGACAAATGCGTCGGGCTTCCGGGCAGCGCAGCCACGCCCGCCTGCGTCAACGCGCCGTCCGGCGCGATACGGTAGCTGATTACGCCGAACGACGGACGCACGCCGACGTAAAGGTGACGTTTATCAGGGGCAACCACCATGGGCTGAACCTGCCCAGGAGCTTCAACGACCTGTAACAACGTCAACTCGCCTTCACTATTCAGCCGCCACACGTGAATGTGCTGACTTTCGGGACTGGCGGTATAAACCACTTGCTGCATTAGACTCTCCTTTTTAAACACGGATTGCGCTTCTTAGCACTCAGACATCAATAGTAGACCGGAACACCGCATCGCTCCTCAATACGGGAGCGGTTATACCCTGATTCACTCTCTGAGAGAGTCGGCTGACAGACCGGGTGGACACAAATTGGTCCTACAGCGGCCCCCTTACGGTGTACCATCTGAAAAAAGTTTACCTATAACCCGAGAGAAATCACGATGACCTATCGCGCAATCGCCCTCGATCTAGATGGCACTTTACTTACTGCAAAGAAGACCATTCTGCCTGCTTCGGTGGAAGCGCTTGCCCTGGCTCGGCAGGCCGGGATCAAGGTACTGATCGTTTCCGGTCGTCATCACTCGGCCATCCGCCCTTTTTATCAGGCGCTAGAGCTTGACACACCTGCTATCTGCTGTAATGGCTTTTATCTGTATCATTATCAGACAAAGCGTACCTCGGAAGGTCATCCGCTGACGTCGGAACAGGCCAGAGGCGTGCTGAAAAAACTGCAGCAGTTCGATATCCACGGTTTGATGTACGCCGACGACCACATGTTTTATGAAAAACCGACCGGTCACGTCGTCCGCGCTCTGGCCTGGTCTGAAACGCTGCCGGCAGACCAACGACCCCACTTCCGCCACGTGGAGAGTCTGGAGGAAGAAACCTCGCGCGCGCATCAGATCTGGAAATTCGCCACTCACCATCCGGACAATGCCCACCTGAATGGTTTCGCGCAACAAGTGGAACAAGGGCTCGGCGTCACCTGCGAATGGTCGTGGAAGGATCAGGTCGATGTGGCTCAGTCCGGCAACAGCAAAGGCAAGCTGCTGCGCCGCTGGGTGGAAGAGCAAGGGCTGCAGATGCAGGATATCGTCGCTTTCGGCGACAACTTCAATGACATCAGCATGCTCTCTACGGTCGGTCTGGGCGTCGCGATGGGCAACAGCGCCGATGCGGTTAAAGAGAGCGCGGATGTCGTGATCGGTCACAACGAAGAACCGGGCATTGCAGAACTGATTATGAAACGAATTCTTTGATTGCACGGCGCACAGGCTGCCATGCCGGCAGCCTGTTCCGGAACACAGATCAAGGCGTGATTGAAACGCTTTTGATCTGCGCGAACAGCCGTTGGTCCGGGCACAATCCCAGCTCATCTCTGGCCCACGGGGTGATTTTCGCCCACAGGGCCTGACCGCCGACCCGCAGTTTGACCTCAACCTGATCGCCGACCTCCAGACACTCCGTCACCCGCGCCGCCAGCACGTTACGAATACTGGTCCCCGTGGGTTGTTCCAATGTCAGCGAGACATCCGCCGCATTGATACGGATGCGCTGCGCGCTGTAGAGCGGCGCGTCAATTTTCTGCACCCACAGATGCTGGTCTCCCAGCATGAGCGCGGTCATTGGATAACGTGGATGCTGCTGCAGCACGTTCGTCTTCAGGATAGTGCTTTGCTCCTCGCGTGGCAGCCAGGGCCGCAACGCGCTGCTGGCCCATACCGTTTCCAGCTCGCCTTGCGTTTTGACCTCGCCCTGGTCCAGCACCAAGACGCGGTCCGCCAGACGCCAGATCTCCTCCAGACTATGGCTCACGTAGAGGATCGGCGTTTTCACCTCACGTCCCAACCGCTCAAGATAAGGCAACAACTCTCGCTTGCGCGGCGCGTCCAGCGAGGCCAGCGGTTCGTCCATCAGCAACAGATCCGGCGCAGTCAATAGCGCCCGGCCGATGCTCACCCGCTGTTTTTCCCCCCCTGACAGGGTCAGCGGATACCGTTTCAACAGATGTTCAATCCCCAGCAACTGCACGATATCGTCAAACTGCCCGCGCATGGCTGGCACCATGCCGTAGCGCAAATTGCCTGCGACCCGATAATGAGGAAAGAGCCGCGCATCCTGAAAAACATAGCCGATATGGCGCTGCTCGGGCGGCAGAGAGATGCGGCGTTCGATATCCGTCAGCACCCGATCGTTGAGCTGAATACGTCCGCGATCGGGCCGGGTCAGCCCGGCAATCGCATTGATCAGCGACGTTTTTCCCGCGCCGGAAACGCCGAATATCGCGGAAATACCGCTGGCAGGCAGAGCCGATGTGACGCTGAGCGACAGATCGCCCAACTGCTGAGAGAAATCCAGTTGCAGCATTATCCCCCCAGCCGCCGCCGGTTCCAGCCGGTCAGCCATTCCGACAGCAACAGCGCCAGCAGCGACAGCACGATGGCGATGAGGCACAGCCGGGCCGCCTGCATTTCCGCGCCAGGCGTCTGGATCAGCGTATACATCGCGAGCGGGATAGTGCGGGTTTCACCGGGAATGTTGGACACGAACGTAATCGTCGCGCCGAACTCCCCCAAAGAGCGCGCAAACGCCAGCACCGTACCGACGATAATACCGGGCAACGTCAAGGGCAGCGTGACGGTGAAAAAGACGCGCCACGGATGCGCGCCTAGCGTGCGTGCGGCCAGTTCAAGACGCGGATCCACCGTTTCCAGCGACAGGCGAATCGCCCTTACCAACAGCGGAAACGCCACCAGGGCGGAGGCCAGCGCGGCACCACGCCAGCTGAAGCTGAAACTGACGCCGAACCATTCGTAGAGCCAGGCGCCGATCACGCCTTTACGTCCCATACCCACCAGCAGCAGATAGCCGATAACCACCGGCGGCAGAACCAAGGGCAAATGAATAAGGCTATCCAGCAGCGACTTGCCGGGAAATCGACAGCGCACCAGGATCCAGGCCATCAGGATCCCCAGCGGCAGGCTACAGCTCACGGCTAACAGAGAAACCTTAAGACTCAGCAGGATCGCCTGCCATTCATAGTCGCTGAGCCACATTAGCGCGGAGTAAAGCCGTGGCGTTTGAAGACGTCAGCAGCCTGCGACGTTTTCAAATAATCAGAAAAGGATTTGGCCGCCGCCGTGTCGTGACTTTTAACGATAGCGACCGGGTATTCTACCGGTTTATGACTGCCGGCCGGGAAAGTCCCCACCACCTTCACTTTCGCGCTGGCCACCGCATCGGAACCATAGACAATACCCAGCGGCGCTTCTTCACGCTCGACCAGCGCTAACGCGCCGCGCACATCGCTGGCGCGGGCCATCAGCGGCGATACGGTGTCCCAGGCTTTCAGATTTTGCAGCGCCTCTTTGGCGTAGATACCCGCAGGAACATGGTCCGGATCGCCGACGGCCAGACGACCGCCTTTCAGCAGGCTTTTCCAGACGGTGGCGGCATTGATATCGATCGTTTTGACATCGGCACTTTTCGGTGCGATCACTACCAGCGCGTTCCCCAACAGCGTATAGCGGCTACCGTTCTCGATCAGCTGTTTGTTCTGGGCATAATCCATCCACTGCTGGTCGGCGGAGATAAATATATCAGCGGGAGCGCCCTGCTCGATTTGACGCGCCAGCGTCGACGAAGAGGCATAAGACGCCACGATCGACACCGGTTTCTCTTGCTGATAACGCTCGGCGATTTCCTGCAGCGCATTGGTCAGCGACGCGGCGGCGAACACCGTCACCTTCTCGGTCGCGGCGCAGGCCGCAGCGATCATTCCCAGGCTTAATGTGAATACGGCCAGCCACGTTTTCCATGAATACGGCATGACGATGTTTCCGGTTATTTTATCGTTGTGTAGGGAATAATATAACGGTCATGACAAAATGGCATCCGCTTTGTGGAAGCTGAATTGACCGAATCGTGGCAGTGTAAAATCCGGCGAACGCCGGATTTTCAAAAAAGGGGTTCAGGACGCTTTGTGTGAAGATTTTGACTCATGATGACCAAGGGCGGAGACGACGTTGAACACCTCGCCCAGACCATAGATGCACCCCAGAATCAAGGCCATCATCACCGGCACCATACATACCGCAAACAGCAGACTTTTCAGCAACTCCAACATGTCGACCTCACTTGAAGCAAAAGCTGTCGTGGCAAGACAGCGATTCAGATTCATCAGGCTATCGTCAAACGCTAGCCTGCGCTGGTCAACAGTCTACCCGAAAAGTATGAATTAATGCGGCCTTTCGTGCGATTTGCCCACCGCAGGAAAAATGGTGACAATACCTTTCGCCGACGCGCGTCTCTCAATGGAACCTATTGCCATGCAAGCAGAAATTCTTCTTACCCTGAAACTGCAACACCGTCTGTTTGCCGATCCCCGCCGCATTGCGCTGCTTAAACAGATCACGCAGACGGGTTCCATCAGTCAGGGAGCTAAGCTGGCCGGCATCAGTTATAAAAGCGCCTGGGACGCCATCAACGAAATGAATCAACTGGCCGACCAGCCCCTCGTCGACCGGGTAACCGGCGGTAAAGGCGGCGGCGGCGCGGCGGTCACAAGCTACGGGGAACGATTGATCCAGCTGTATGACCTGTTGGCGCAGATTCAGCAGAAAGCCTTTGATGTCCTACAGCAGGACACGCTGCCGCTCGACAGCCTGCTGGCCGCCATCGCGCGTTTTTCGCTGCAAACCAGCGCGCGCAATCAGCTGTTCGGCACGCTGATCGGCCGGGCGGAACAGCCGGTGCAGCAACACCTGAAGATTTTACTGGCCGACGGCGAAACCCAAATTCAGGCCGCCGTCACCGCCCAGAGCGCGGAGCGTTTGCAACTGACGCAGGGGAAAGAGGTGCTGGCGCTGGTCAAAGCGCCTTGGGTCAGCGTCACGCCGCAGAACCAGACCGCGACAGGTGCGGATAACGTGCTGCCGGGCAAAATCACTCATCTGCAAGCAGGTCACGATCATAGCGAAATACTGGTGACATTGGCCGGTGGAGAAGTGTTGTGCGCGACGCTCCCCAACGCCACCGTGGAGCGATATGCGCTTCGGCCCGACCAGTTCGTCAACGCCAGCTTCAGCGCCGAACAGGTGATTATCGCCACGCTGTGCTGAGCCGCACACGCGCCGATGGCCCGCACTCCAACCTCTATTAGGGCGCAGGAATACTTACGAAGGAAACCACTATGTCATTTTTGCAACTGCATCAGGCACGCTATCGGCTCAGCGACACCCGCACGTTTTGGCTGGATGAGTTGACCGTTCGCCAGAAAGAGAGCTGGGCGTTCGTCGGCGCCAACGGCAGCGGCAAATCGGTGCTGGCAAAGGCCATATCCGGCGAGTTGCCGTTGCTGGAAGGCCAACGGCAGTGCAGCTTTCAGCGCATTGCACGGCTGTCGTTCGAACAGTTGCAACAGTTGGTAAGCCAGGAGTGGCAGCGCAACAATACCGATATGCTGAGCGAAGGCGAACACGATGCCGGCCGAACTACCGCAGCAGTGATTCAGGACGCCGTCAGGGACGACGCGCGCTGTTCAGCGCTGGCCGAACAGTTCGGCATCGCCCACCTGCTGCAACGGCGTTTCAAGCATCTGTCCACGGGGGAAGCACGTAAGTCCATGCTGTGTCAGGCACTGATGCCGCAGCCTGACCTGCTGATTCTGGACGAGCCGTTCGATGGGCTGGACCTAGCCTCCCGTCGACAGTTGAGCAATCTGTTAGGGCAATTAACGACACAGGGCTACACGCTGGTGCTGATCATCAACCGCTTCGAAGATATTCCCGCTTTTGTCGAATATGTCGGCGTGCTGGCGGACTGTTCGCTCACCCGACACGGCAAACGCAAACAGATGATGGCGGATGAGCTGGTAGCACTGCTGGCCCACAGCGAGAAACACCACGATGTGCGTTTGCCGGAGCCGGAGTCGCCGCGACCGCAAGGGACCTCAGCCACATCGACACAGCCCTTGATCAGGCTTAATCACGGCGTTGTGAGCTACGACGACCGCCGGATACTGGACGACCTCAGTTGGACCGTGATGCCGGGCCAGCACTGGCAGATTATCGGGCCTAACGGGGCGGGGAAATCGACGCTGTTGAGCCTCATCACCGGCGATCATCCGCAGGGCTACAGCAACGATTTGACGCTGTTCGGCCGCCGCCGGGGCAGCGGTGAAACCATCTGGGACATTAAACGGCATATCGGCTACGTCAGCAGCAGCCTGCACATGGACTACCGCGTCAGCATCAGCGTTCGCCACGTCATTCTTTCCGGTTTTTTTGACTCTATCGGCGTGTATCGAATCCCTTCCGATCGGCAAAACCAATTAACGGCCCAGTGGCTGTCGCTACTGGGACTGCCGGATGCAACGGCGGATGCGCCCTTCCAATCGCTGTCTTGGGGACAGCAGCGGTTGGTACTGATCGTCCGCGCGCTGGTGAAACACCCCGCCCTGCTTATCCTCGACGAGCCGTTACAGGGCCTGGACCCGATTAATCGTCAGTTGATCCGCAGCTGGCTGGACCGACTGATTGGAGAAGGCGACACGCAGCTGCTCTTCGTCTCGCATCATGCGGAAGATGCGCCGCACTGCATTACGCATCGCCTGCGATTTGTGCCGGAAGGCCCAAGCTACCGCTATCTGCAAGAAACGTGCTGATCATCTCACCATAAGCTGGCGATGACGTCGGCCTGTGCGCCTGACGTTCTCATCGTCAGGTCATCGTCGTGATAGCGATTTCACAATTTTACTTTTCGGCTTATTCTGTAGGTAAAAGACTTAATTGTTTCGCGGAAGTTTGTACACTGTCTTCATGATGAGAGCATCAGGCTCAATAAAGCTCATTGTTTCCTTTTCAATCGATTTGACGTCGGGCTTTGCGTGCTCCCTTTTCCCCTATTTTTTGACTAGAGGTCATTATGAAGGTACTGGTTACGGGTGGGAGCGGTTACATAGGAAGCCATACTTGCGTGCAGTTGATCGCCTCAGGCCATCAGCCCATCATTGTCGATAATCTGTGCAACAGCAAAGCGAGCGTTATCCCCACCATCGCGCGACTCAGCGGCCAAACTCCTATCTTCTATCAGGGCGATATCCGCGACCGGCAGTTGCTCGATGAAATTTTCTCCGAGCACGCAGTTGATGCCGTGATCCACTTCGCCGGACTCAAAGCGGTGGGCGAGTCGGTACAAAAGCCGATCGACTACTATGATAACAACGTCTATGGAACGCTGACGCTGGTCGAGGCGATGAGAAAAGCCAACGTCAAAACGCTCATCTTCAGCTCTTCGGCCACCGTCTATGGCGATCAGCCGCAGATCCCCTACCAGGAAAGTTTTCTCACGGGAATGCCTGCCAGTCCTTACGGACGCAGCAAACTGATGGTGGAGCAGATCCTACAAGATCTGCAACGCGCCGAACCGGAGTGGAGTATCGTTCTGCTGCGCTATTTCAATCCGGTCGGCGCGCATCCGTCGGGCGAAATGGGCGAAGATCCTCAGGGGGTTCCCAATAATCTGATGCCTTACATTGCGCAGGTCGCCGTCGGCCGCCGCGATTCTCTCGCAATATTCGGCAATGATTATCCCACCGCCGATGGCACCGGCGTAAGGGACTATATTCACGTCGTCGATTTGGCTGACGGCCATATCGCCGCCATGAACACGCTGCATCGCCAGCCCGGCGTTCACATCTATAATTTGGGGGCGGGCGTAGGTTACAGTGTGCTGCAGGTCGTTGCCTCATTCAGCAAAGCCTGCGGCAAACCCATCCCTTATCACTTCGCGCCGCGACGTGAAGGCGATTTACCCGCCTACTGGGCGGATGCGGAAAAAGCGGCCCGCGATCTCAACTGGCGCGTGGCACGGACTCTGGATGAAATGGCCGCCGATGTCTGGCGCTGGCAGTCCTCTCATCCGACGGGGTTTCCTGACTAATTTCGACGGCAGTGGCGTCTCTCCGCGCCGCATCACAGAGCGGGACGTGTTGTCAGTCGCAAAGTGGAGAGCGCAATGCATAGTGAAACGTCCTGTACGCAGGCCCCTGACGGTCAGCCTTTTCAACTGAATTTCCTGCGAAACGCGTCCGGTATGTGCGTCACCGTAATGGACTGGGGCGCGACGTGGACCTCCTGCCTTCTGCCGCTGTCATCGAATGAGACGCGCGAAGTTCTGCTCGGCTGCACGCCCGAACATTATCCCCATCAGAGCGCCTACATGGGTGCATCCGTCGGTCGTTACGCCAACAGAATTGCCAATGCGGTCATTGAGCAAGGCGGACATGTCACACCTCTGGTGGCCAACAGCGGAAAAAATCAGCTGCATGGCGGCCCTGTCGGGTTTAATGCGCGTCGTTGGCAGATTGTCCAGCACAGCGAGAATGCCATAACTTATCAGCTGCACTCTCCGGCGGGCGATCAGGGCTTTCCCGGTCATCTCATCGTAGAAGCGCATTATCATCTCACCGACGACAATCAGTTGACGATCGCCTATCGTGCAGAGGTCGATAGTCCCTGCCCGGTCTGCCTGACCAACCACGCCTATTTTAACCTCGATGGGACGTTTGAGGATGTGCGTCGGCACCACCTCCAGCTGTTCGCCGACCATTTCCTGCCGACCGACGCACAAGGCATCCCTTTTGGCGAGCTCAAGCCCGTAGCCGACAGCAGCATGGATTTCCGTCTGCTGAAAACGCTGCAGCAGGATTTTTTGACGGACGACGATCAACGCGCGGTCGGCGGCTATGACCATGCCTTTTTACTGCGGCAGGACACGCCCGCGCCCCATCCCGCCGCCGTGTTGTGGTCCAGCGATAAGCGGATCAGATTGGACGTCAGCACCAGCGCACCCGCATTGCAGGTTTACACCGGCAATGCGCTTGAAGGTACGCCAGACCGCAACGGCGGCCGCTACCCCCACTGCGCCGGCATCGCGCTCGAAAGCGAGTTTTTACCGGATAGCCCTCATCACTCCGAATGGCCGCAGCCTGACTGCTGGCTCAGGCCGGGAGAAACCTACCTGTCGCTGACCGTCCATCGGTTTTTCTTCGATGATGCGCCGAACGTGCTCTACCATCTCGATAGCTGATGGCTGGACTAATGTCCGCGACCTTAGGTCAGATCAAAAATCATTGGCTGATTATGAGTACACTACCCGCAGCCCTTACCGGCGATAGGTGGCTCGAATAGTCACCAGGGGATACTATATGGTTCGTCGGTTTTAATGCCGCCCGCTGGCCGCGACTTTCGGTCATCGGTCCCCCGACACACTGGCATTTGGGGAAAGTGACAAGCTGAACCGATCAAGCTGGCTGTTTTATGCCGCAATTGCGCGCAATAAACTGACAGTGAGACGACAAGCGATTGCCGATGACTGTTCTACAGCCCTATAATGTGGCCAGTCATTACAGAAATCTTAGGATCTGAAGGAGTTAAGCTATGGCTGTAACTAAGCTGGTACTGGTACGACACGGCGAAAGCCAGTGGAACAAGGAAAACCGCTTCACCGGCTGGATGGACGTTGAACTGTCTGAAAAAGGCGTCAACGAAGCCAAACAAGCTGGTAAATTACTGAAAGAAGAAGGTTTTTCTTTCGATTTCGCTTACACTTCCGTGCTGAAACGTGCCATCCACACACTGTGGAACGTGCTGGACGAATTGGATCAGGCCTGGCTGCCAGTAGAGAAAAGCTGGAAACTGAACGAACGCCATTACGGCGCTTTGCAGGGACTGAACAAATCCGAAACCGCTGAAAAATACGGTGACGATCAGGTGAAACTGTGGCGTCGCGGCTTTGCCGTTACTCCGCCGGAACTGACTCGTGAAGATGAACGTTTCCCGGGCCACGATGCACGTTACGCTTCCCTGACCGACGAAGAGCTGCCGCTGACTGAAAGCCTGGCACTGACCATCGATCGCGTTGTACCATTCTGGAACGAAACCATTCTGCCGCGCCTGAAAACCGGTGAGCGCATAGTCATTGCTGCTCACGGTAACTCACTGCGTGCGCTGGTGAAATACCTGGACAACCTGAGTGAAGACGAAATTCTGGAGCTGAACATCCCGACTGCCGTACCGCTGGTTTATGAATTCGACGAGAACTTCAAACCGATTAAACGTTACTACCTGGGCAACGCGGACGAAATCGCCGCGAAAGCTGCAGCAGTAGCGAACCAGGGTAAAGCGAAGTAATTCAGCTTTCACCCCATAAAAAAACCCGGCTTAGGCCGGGTTTTTTATGGCCAGTGCTAAATCACTTCTTAAGAGGAGATTTAAGACTGCGGGGAAGTCACTTTACTCTGAGGACAACCTTGCAGACGCTGACTAAGCCGATGCAAGCATTCTCAGACGATATCTGTAACCGACATCTAAGGGGCTGACTGGAACGGGATCGGCTAAACGAGACGGCAACAGGGCGAGAACACATCCATCCCCTTATCCCTTCATTATCCCCGATGTAAAACCACCGCCCATATGAACTGCCACCTTACTCGTTAGATGTCCAACTTTTAGGGTGCAGTTCACTTCAGGCGGTGGTTTTCATGGCGCTGACAGACGATTAGCCGCGGCGTTGACGCACTGCGTCAGCTAACTGACGCAGCAGCGTCGCAGTATCATCCCAACCAACGCAACCGTCGGTAATGCTTTTACCGTATACCAGCGGCTCGCCGCTATCTGGGTTCTGATTGCCTTCGACGAGATGACTTTCGATCATCACCCCCATGATGGCCTTTTCCCCACCGGCGATCTGGGCGCAAACGTCGGCGCCGACGTCCATCTGTTTCTTGAACTGTTTGCTGCTGTTCGCGTGGCTAAAGTCGATCATCATCTGCGGCGTCAGCCCGGCTTTTTCCAAGCCGGCTTTGACTTCCTGAACGTGCTTCGCGCTGTAGTTGGGCTCTTTACCGCCGCGCAGAATAATGTGGCAATCGTGATTGCCGCTCGTATTCACGATTGCGGAGTGACCCCATTTGGTCACGGACAGGAAGCAGTGCGGCGCCTGAGCGGCGTTGATCGCATCGATAGCGACCTTGATGGTGCCGTCTGTACCGTTTTTGAACCCAACCGGGCAGGACAGACCGGAAGAGAGTTCACGGTGCACCTGAGACTCGGTGGTACGCGCGCCAATCGCACCCCAACTCATCAGATCGGCAAGGTACTGCGGCGTGATCATATCCAGGAACTCACCCGCCGCCGGCAGACCGGTATCGTTGATATCCAGCAGCAGTTTGCGTGCGATGCGCAGGCCGTCATTGATCTGGAAGCTGTGATCCATGTACGGGTCGTTGATAAGCCCTTTCCAGCCCACCGTGGTGCGCGGTTTCTCAAAGTAGACCCTCATCACGACTTCCAGCTCGCCGTGCAATTCCTGTCGCAGTTCCTGCAGTTTAGCCGCGTACTCTTTTGCGGCTTTAACATCGTGGATAGAGCAAGGACCGATGATCACCAGCAGACGATCGTCGCCGCTGTGCAGTATTTTATGGATGGCTGTACGGGCCTGGGACACCGTCTTAGCGGCATTTTCCGTCGCGGGAAATTTCTCCAACAGAGCGACAGGTGGCAACAACTCTTTGATCTCTTTGATTCTTAAATCGTCGTTTTGATAACTCATAGTAATCCCAATGATTCCCGAACGGTGAGCTTGGCCTGTGGTCATTGCCCACAATCCTCTCAGCCACAAATAAAAGCACAAACGCCATGGATGGCGCATTATAAAACAAGCCCATGACTAAAATCCCTGAATAATTCACCCTCGACCGAGGAATACACAGGTGTCTGCGGTGCTTGCCAGCAATGAATGCCCTTTCCCGATGCTTATCTGGTTTTATCGCCCCACTTCACATACAGTTAAAACCGGCATGCAAACAGGAAGCCATTCGATGACCCAATCTCGCTCTAACGAACAGAACAATAGTCAACGACTACTGGCGGCATTTACGATCACCGCCGTTTTCATGGTGGTTGAAACGGTCGGTGGGCTGCTGTCCGGCTCTCTGGCGCTGCTGGCGGACGCCGGACATATGCTGACCGATACCGCCTCGCTACTGGTGGCCTTACTGGCCGTCCGCTTCTCTGCACGCCGACCCACCGCCAACCACACCTTCGGCTTCCTGCGGCTGACCACGCTCGCGGCTTTCGTAAATGCCATCGCGTTATTTATCATCACCGTATGGATTTGCTGGGAAGCTTTCCAGCGCTTTAGCCATCCCCAACCGGTGGCAGGTGTCCCGATGCTGATCATCGCAGTCGGCGGTCTATTGGTTAATCTGCTCGCATTCTGGCTGTTACATCGAGGCAGCGGCGAAAAAAATATGAACGTTCGAGCAGCGGCTCTGCATGTGCTGGGAGATATGCTGGGTTCGGTCGGCGCGATTATCGCGGCGCTGATTATCATGATGACCGGTTGGACGCCGATTGACCCCATTTTGTCTTTGGTGGTGTCGGTGCTGATATTACGCAGCGCCTGGGGATTGCTGAAAGAAAGTCTTCATGAGTTACTGGAAGGTTCGCCTGCCCAAATTGATGCCGAAGCGTTAAAGCGGGATTTGATAGCCGATATTCCGGCGGTGCAGAACGTGCATCATGTCCACTTGTGGCAGGTCGGCGAAAAACCGCTGCTAACGCTGCACGCGCAGGTGACGCCCCCTGACGATCACGATGCCCTGTTGCAACAAATTCAGGAGTACCTGCTGCAGCATTATCAAATAGATCACGTGACCATTCAGATGGAATATCACCACTGCAATCACGGCCACTGCCACATTCAGCAAGTGGCTGGAGAGCGCCACCATCATCACCACTGATGGCGCTCAGCGCTGCTAGCGGGTTCGGGCCAGAGGACGTGACTGATTCTCACGTGCGCCCTTTATCCACAGCCAGGAGCCGTTAAGCGCTATCAACGTCAAGACGGCGTATTGCAGCGACATCGCGTACACGCCCTGGTAGGCAAAGATCACCACGCTAATAACATCAATGACTACCCACACCAGCCAGTTTTCAACGTATTTCCGCGTCATCAGGATCATCGCCACGATGGACAACACGGTCATAGTTGAATCCCAGAAAGGAAAGGCATCAGGCTGTAGTTGAGGCCGCTCTACGCTGATTCCGATGACTTTCATCAGTATCACGGTAATATCGGTCAACAGCGCAAAGAGTGCGTCGATATAAACCGTCATCAGACCGATAGCAACGATGCAGACGATTCCCCACCCCAGTGCCTGCGGCAAAGACAACCAGCGTATGTGCAGCTCGGATTCGTCGGCGCTGGTCTTACGGCTCCAGGCATACCAGCCATAGATATTCGCACCAAAGAAAAAGATCTGCAGCAACAGACTGGCATAGAGCTGAATCTGGAAGAAAATCAGTGCAAACAAAGTGACGTTGATCAGTCCGAAAAGATAATTGCTCGTCTTCTCGAGGCTGGCTAACCAGATACACAGTAAACCGAATAAAGTTCCTGAGGCTTCAACCCATGAGAGGTCATAACCATTCATTCCTATAGGGATATGAACCAAAATATTGCTCGTGCTGAAAAAATCCATCTTCACCTCGTCTGACCCTAAAAACACGCTATCGTCATAGTATCTGACCATAGAGCCAGACAGTGTTTCATATACTAAACAAAGTCATCCCTTCACACCAATTAATTCCGCCTTAATGCGGTATAAATTGCAGTTGAGTTTAATTTATTAAAAAACATGGGATTGATAACGATAAACGGAGTGCTGCTTCTCGCTATGGCGAAGTGCTGGCAGTATTCGGCCGGTAATGTACTCGGCCTATGGCCTCGTCCTTCGGGCCAACGCTGCGCGTTGTTGTCTCGCTACGCTCGACTCGAACCTGAGCGCAGGTTCTCACCCGCACGACACGTGCAATATAAGAATTTATATGTATTTGTTTTAGATTGAAGACCAACTTGAGATGGTGGGTCGTGCAGGATTCGAACCTGCGACCAATTGATTAAAAGTCAACTGCTCTACCAACTGAGCTAACGACCCGCACTGCGGAGTACTGCAAGATGTAGCGCTGGAAAATGGTGGGTCGTGCAGGATTCGAACCTGCGACCAATTGATTAAAAGTCAACTGCTCTACCAACTGAGCTAACGACCCAATTTCCACATCACTTCAGCGATTTGCCATCGCCCTAGCAACGGCGGCATATATTACTGTGATAATTTTTCCACGCAACCTATTTTATAAAAAAAACGTTTAACTGATTACAACTCAAACAAATAGGCGCAAAAACCGCTCATTTTGAGCGAATTTTGCGCCTTATCGTAGAAATTACGAGTGCGACAAAGATTTCTGCGCCAGTTTGGCACTTTCAGTGTTTGGATACATCTTGACCACCTGACGATAGACCGCCTGGGCCTTATCAGGCTGCCCTTTCTCCTGCATGATCACCCCAACCTTGTACAAGGCTTCAGATGCTTTGGGAGATTTAGGGTAGTTTTTCACGACATTGGCGAAATAGTAGGCCGCGTCGTCTTTCTTACCTTTGTTGTAGTTCAACTGCCCCAGCCAATAGTTGGCATTAGGCTGATAAGCGGAATCAGGATATTTCTTAACGAAGCTCTGCAACGCAACAATAGCCTGATCATACTGCTTTTTTTCAAGCACCAGCGCCACAGCGGCATTGTAATCGCTATTAGCGTCTCCTGTGCTGACAGGCGCGGTCGGAGCAGCGTGACTCGCCGCAGGGGAATGGTTAGCGTCTGAGGCCGCAGGAGAAGGCGTTTGCGCGCCCTGAGAGCTTAGGCTGTCTATTTGCTGGTAGATCTGTTTCTGACGCTCTACGACTTGATTGAGCTGATACTGACTTTCCTGAATCTGACCACGCAGGCTGTCGATATCGCGCTGGTTGTCGGAGAGCTGTTGCTGAAGTTGGGTTAAAAGCTGGCTGTGAGCGTTTGAGATTCGCTCCAGTTGAGTGACTCGATCTTCCACCGAGCCTGAGCCGGCATTACTGATTGGCGCTTGGGCGGTAGCGACCCAGGGGGCCGCTACGCCAACCAGTAACGACAGACTTAGAAGGTAAGGTCTGAAGTTACTGTTCATGCAATACTCTTAGTAGACCAGAACGGCACGACGGTTTTTAGAGTAAGCAGCTTCGTCATGACCCAGAACCGCAGGTTTTTCTTTACCGTAAGAAACGATAGAGATCTGGTCGGAAGAAACCCCTTTGCCCTGCAGATACATCTGCACGGCATTCGCTCGACGCTCGCCCAGCGCAATGTTGTACTCCGGCGTACCACGTTCATCCGCATGACCTTCAATGGTCACTTTGTAAGACGGGTTGCTACGCAGGAACGCGGCATGGGAGTCCAGCATCTGAGCGAAATCTGAACGGATGTCATACTTGTCCAGATCGAAGTAAACGATGTTGTTGCGTTGCAGTTCCTGCATCTGCAGGCGAGCCTGCTCAGAGGAAGACATGTTGCCGCCGTTTTCCATACCGCTGCCAACGCCGACGCCATTCTCAGAAGATTGGTCGTTGTTAGCATGTTTGTTAGAGCTACACGCGGCAACAGCCAGCACCGGCAGAGCCAACATCAGGCCTTTCAGCACTTTATTGAATTGCATTTTTATGTCCTTTCAAAAGGTTATCATAGATATTTGCATTTAGAGATACGGCGACCAGGCAGGGAATTTTACCTGACCATCAGTTGCCGGAAGACGCGCTTTGAAACGGCCATCAGTCGAAACCAGCTGCAGCACGGATCCCATCCCCTGTTTGGAACTGTAGATTACCATGGTGCCGTTAGGCGCAACGCTTGGCGTTTCGTCCAGGAACGTGTCCGTCAATACTTGAACGGCACCCGTTACCAGATCTTGTTTGGCGATATGCTGCACTCCGCTATTAGAGCTTACCATCACCAGAAATTTACCGTCGCCGCTGACATCCGCGTCCTGATTCTGGGCACCTTCCCAGGTCAGGCGCTGAGGCGCGCCGCCGTTGACATTGATTTTGTACACCTGCGGACGCCCCGCCTGATCGGAAGTATAGGCGAGTGTCTGACTATCCGGGAACCAGGTAGGCTCCGTGTTATTGCTGCGTCCATCGGTAACCTGAGAAATCTGCCCAGAGCCCAGATTCATTACGTAAAGATTCAGGCTGCCGCTTTTGGACAGCGCAAAAGCCAGTTTGCTGCCGTCCGGAGAGAAGGACGGAGCGCCGTTGTGACGTGGGAATGAGGCAACCTGTTTGATCGCGCCATTGGCCAGCGTCTGCACAACCAGCGCGGAACGGCCGCTTTCAAAGGTAACGTAAGCCAATTTGGTACCGTCGGGTGACCACGCTGGTGACATTAGAGGCTGCGGTGAGCGATGCACGGGGAGCTGATTGTGCCCGTCATAATCCGCCACCCGAAGTTCATACGGATATTGGCCGCCATTGGTTTGAACCACATAAGCGATGCGCGTGCGGAATGCGCCTTTGATACCGGTCAGTTTCTCGAAAACTTCATCGCTGGCGGTATGCGCCGCATAACGCAGCCATTGCTTGGTGACCTTAAACTGATTCTGCGCCAGCACGCTGCCTGCGTTGCCCGAGGTGTCTACCAGTTGATAAGAAATAACGTAACCATCTGCGCTTGGCTGAACCTGCCCGACTACAACCGCATCAATGCCCAACGCAGTCCAGGCCGCAGGCGTCACTTCCACCACGCTGCCCGGTTGCTGCGGCATACGAGCAGGATCGATAGGATTGAATTTACCGCTGTTGCGCAAATCCGCGCCGACAATATCCGCGATTTCTTCCGGTGCGGCGCCGGGACCCGCCCATTTGAACGGAACCACGCCGATCGGACGAGCGGAGTCGACCCCCTGGGTGATTTCAATGCGCACTTCCGCGTGGAGCACTGCCGCCCACAGCATCAAAAAACTTAATGCAACTTTAAATGCCTGCTTCATTTCATCTCCCTTATCCAGGCGTTTAACCTGCGATAAATTAGCAGAATGTGAACAAAACCAATGCCAACAAAACACGATTATCAGGTCTGTCGACCATAGTCATAATCTTAACCCCCACTCTCGACTTTAGGCGGATTTACTGCGGCTTAAAGTCTATCGGGGCATTCTTGAATGCTTCATACACTTCACTGCTCGGCGGTTTAGGAATTCTGGCCTGCTTGGCTGCAGCAATTGCAGCCTGACACAGAGCAGGATCGCCACCTTCGGTAGTGACATCGATTAGCAAACCATCCTGCGCCAGTTTGACGCGCAGCGTACACGTCCGACCTTTATAGGATTCCCAATCGTAAAACTTACTCTGTATGGCGGTTCTAATCTGACTGCCATAGCTATCTAACGCAGCCCCTGACGCCCCGCTTTTCTTATTGTTACCTGCGCCTGCTGCGCCACCGCTACTCGCCGTAGAGCCTGATTTTGGGGCATTTTTATCCGACGACAGTCCACCGAGTAGATCGTCCACTTCGCTGTCCTGTTTGGCAGCTTCAGCCGCTGCAGCCTTTTTCTTGTCGTCAGCCGCTTTTTTGGCTGCTGCGGCTTCCGCTTTCTTGGCAGCATCCGCGGCTGCTTTAGCGTCAGCCGCGGCTTTCTCTTTAGCCACTTCTGCCGCTTTAGTCTTCGCTTCCTGTTCAGCCTTTTTCTTCGCGTCTGCAGCAGCCTGTTTCTTGGCCTCCTCTTCCGCCTGCTTTTTCGCCGCGGCTGCTTTAGCCTGTTGCTCGGCGTCAGCTTTGGCTTTCGCCGCCGCTGCCTCGGCTTGTTTCTGCTGTTCTTTAGCCTGCTGCGCCGCTTCTTCAGCCTGCTTACGCTGCTGTTCTTGCACTTGCGCCTGTTTTTTAGCTTCTTCCTGCGCTTGCAGGCGCTCTTTTTCCAGCTCCTTCAGGCGCTGTTGTTCCGCAGCCTGTTTTTCCTGTAGCTCTTTCGTCTGCTGGTCGGCTTGCTTCTGACGCAACTGTGCAGCGCGCTGCGCATCGCTTTGTTGCTGCTGCTGACGATTGTATTGTTCCGCAACTGCGCCGGGATCGACCATCACGGCATCGATAGCAGACCCGCCTCCGCCGCCATTGCTGGCGTCCATTGACTGGTGCAAGGAGCTCACAATTAGCAGCGCAATCAAAATGACGTGCAAAACGGCTGAGATAATCAAAGCCCGTTTTAGCTTATCGTTTTGTCCGTTTCCCTTTAGCACAAGTCATTCCCAAATACAGTGTGGCCAAATAGATCACTCATACTCTGTTTACCGGCTCAAATCGGTTGCGTCATCAGACCCACGGATTTCACACCGGCCTGATGGAGTAAATTAAGCGCTTTGATGATTTCGTCGTAGGGGACTTCCTTAGCGCCTCCGATCAGGAACACCGTTTTCGGATTGGCGCTAAGGCGAGACTGCGCTTCAGCCACCACCTGCTCTGCCGGCAGTTGCTCCATACGGTTATGATCGACCACCAGGCTATAGCGGCCGATGCCCGATACCTCAACAATCACAGGCGGATTATCATCGCTGGAAACGTTTTTGGAATCCGTGGCATCTGGCAGATCCACCTCAACGCTTTGCGTGATAATCGGCGCCGTCGCCATGAATATCAGCAGCAGCACCAACAGCACATCCAGCAAGGGGACGATATTGATCTCGGACTTCAGTTCCCGACGACCTCGACGTACACGTGCCATGCTCTCTCCTGATTAACGGTTACTATCGCTGGAGAACGCCTGACGATGCAGGATGGCAACAAATTCTTCCGTGAAGTTATCGTAGTTCTGTTCCAGTTTGTTAACGCGTTGGTTGAGGCGGTTGTAGGCCATAACAGCTGGAATAGCGGCGAAAAGGCCGATAGCCGTGGCAATCAACGCTTCGGCGATCCCCGGCGCGACCATCTGCAATGTCGCCTGCTTAACGGCCCCTAACGCGATAAAAGCGTGCATAATCCCCCACACCGTACCGAACAGACCGATGTAAGGACTAATGGAACCGACTGTTCCAAGGAAAGGAATGTGAGTTTCCAACGTTTCAAGTTCCCGATTCATCGAAATGCGCATTGCACGCGAGGAACCTTCAACCGCCGCCTCGGGCGCATGATGGTTGGCGCGATGCAGCCGGGCAAATTCTTTGAATCCGGCATAGAAGATTTGCTCTGTCCCAGACAGGGTTTCGCGCCGCGTCTGGCTCTCCTGATACAAGCGGGAGAGTTCGATGCCCGACCAAAATTTGTCTTCGAACGCTTCAGCATCACGGGTCGCTGCGTTGAGGATGCGGGTGCGCTGTATGATTATCGCCCAAGACGTGATGGAAAAACCGATTAAAATCAACATGATAAGTTTCACCAGAAGGCCAGCCTTCAGAAACAAATCAAGAATATTCATGTCAGTCACTGCTTAAACTCCGCGACAAAAGACTTAGGAAGCGCAATCGGCTTCATTTGATGTGGGTCGATGCATGCGATCAAAACTTCGGCCTGGCTCATCACTTCACCCTGGGAATTGAGAATGCGCTGCACAAACGTCATGGACGCTCTGCGAACCGAAACAATCTCGCTTTGCACTTCCAATACATCATCAAGGCGCGCGGAAGAGAAGTACTCTATCGTCAACTTACATACGACGAAGGAAAGACTTTGCTCCATCAGTTGTTGTTGATGAATACCATGTTTACGCAGCATTTCCGTGCGAGCTCTTTCATAAAACGCAGCATAGCGCGCGTGATAAACAACGCCGCCAGCATCAGTATCTTCATAATAGATGCGAATGGGCCAGCAGAACACTTGATTACTCACTTTATATTCCAGCAATTAGTGCCAATAAAACTTAGGCTACTATACGCAAGAGAATTGTGGTTTGGAATGGGGAGAATGTACAGGCTGGTAAATAAATGTGAGCCAGAAACGGCCCACATGGCAAGGGATTTAACGCGAAGATTACCGGAAAAAATAGTACAGGCCGGCGGCCAAAATGATGGCCGCGGGCAAGGGCGAGGAAAAAGCCTTCCAGCGCAGGCGCTGCGGTCTAAATCCCATCCCGTGAATCACGCCCGCGCAGATCGCCCACATCAGGACGAACGCCTGCCAGACTGCCAGCGTGCTGGTTTTCGCCGCAAAGCGGGTAGGGTCCCAAAAAACGCATCCCGCCAGCAGCAGGGCCATGATTAGGGAAAGGGCCCGCAATGGCCCCTTGTCCATGGTGCAGTACAGACGATGGATAAACTGACTCATCACGCGTCGTCTTTTCCCGCTTTGGCATCTTCAACATGCTCAATCGCCAACGCAGTAATCACGCCCAGCGAGCAGGCAAGAAGCGTTCCGAGTATCCAGGCAAAATACCACATAAAATAAGCTCCTTACTTAGTACAGGGAATGCGAGTTCTGCTCGACATGCTCTTTGGTGATGCGACCGAACATTTTGTAGTAGCACCAAGTGGTGTAACACAGAATGATCGGGACGAAGACGATCGCCACGCAGGTCATCACTTTCAGCGTCAGCAGACTGGATGTAGCATCCCACATGGTCAGGCTGGCGTTCGGCATCGTGCTCGACGGCATGACAAATGGGAACATCGCAATCCCGGCCGTCAGGATGACGCAGGTAATGCTCAGCGAGGAGAACAGGAATGCCAATGCGCCCTTTTCCACGCGCGCCATCAGCACCGTAAACAACGGGAATACCACACCCAACAGCGGAATTACCCACAGAACAGGATAGTTGTTGAAGTTGACTAACCAGGCACCCGCCTGATGGACCACTTCTTTACGCAGTGGGTTGGATTCCGCAGCGGTGTCGATCACCGACGTCACGGTGTAGCCGTCGATACCGTAGACCACCCAAACACCGGCCAAGGCGAACGTCATGAACATAACCAGCGACGCCAGTTGCGCTACGCCTTTAGCACGCAGGTGCAGTTCGCCGTTGGTACGCATCATCAGGTAAGTCGCGCCCTGAGCCAGAATCATACTCACGCTGACCACACCCGCCAGCAGGCCAAACGGATTCAGCAACTGGAAGAAGTTGCCGGTGTAGTACAGACGCAGGTAAGCGTCGATGTGGAACGGAACACCCTGCAGCAGGTTGCCGAAAGCAACGCCGATGACTAGAGGCGGCACGAAGCTGCCGATGAAAATGCCCCAGTCCCACATGTTGCGCCAGCGTGCGTCTTCAATCTTCGAACGGTAGTCAAAACCGACCGGACGGAAGAACAGCGCCGCCAAGACCAGAATCATGGCGACATAGAAACCGGAGAAAGCGGCGGCGTAAACCATTGGCCAGGCGGCGAACAGCGCGCCCCCCGCCGTGATCAACCATACCTGGTTGCCATCCCAGTGAGGCGCGATGGAGTTAATCATAACGCGACGTTCAACGTCGCTACGGCCCATCATACGGACCAACATCCCCACGCCCATATCAAAACCATCGGTGATGGCGAAACCAATCAGCAGTACGCCGATAAGCGCCCACCAGATAAAACGCAGTACTTCATACTCAAACATAGTGGACTCCTGTTACCGTGCTTCCGGCGCAGCGGCGGTCGGCTGTTCAAAATGATATGCGCCCGTTTTCAGGCTGCTTGGACCCAGACGCGCATACTTGAACATTAGGTACAATTCCGCGACGAGGAACAGCGTATACAAACCGCAAATCAATCCCATGGAGAACAGCAGATCGCCTGCTGTCAACGATGAGTTGGCGACAGAGGTCGGCAGCACTTCACCAATCGCCCAAGGCTGACGGCCGTATTCTGCGACAAACCACCCGGCTTCCACCGCGATCCACGGCAAAGGAATACCGTACAGTGCGGCACGATGCAGCCATTTACGCTGACCAATCTTGTTACGTAGCACAGTCCAGAAAGAGAGACCGATGATAATCAGCATCAGGATCCCACAGGCCACCATGATGCGGAACGAGAAGTACAGTGGCGCTACGTGAGGAATCGAGTCTTTCACCGCCATCTGAATCTGCGCTTCGGACGCATCGGAAACCTGCGGCGTATAGCGTTTCAGCAACAGGCCGTATCCCAGGTCTTGCTTGCTGGCGTTGAAGGCTTCGCGAACCGCTGGGTCAGTGTTGCCCGCACGTAACTGCTCGAGCAGATGGTAGGCGTTCATCCCATTACGGATGCGCACTTCGTGCTGCTCCATCAACTCTTTCAGCCCCGTCACTGTTTTATCCGTGGAACGCGTCGCGATCAGACCCAGAACATAAGGAATTTGAATCGCGTATTTGTTCTCTCTGGCTTCCTGATCCGGCAGACCAAACAGGGTAAACGCGGCCGGAGCCGGCTGAGTTTCCCATTCGGCTTCGATTGCAGCCAGTTTGGTTTTCTGAACGTCGCCCATTTCGTAACCGGATTCGTCACCGAGCACGATCACGGAAAGCACGGAGGCCATCCCGAAGCTGGCGGCGATAGCGAATGAACGCTTGGCGAATGCGATATCGCGGCCTTTCAGCAGATAGTAAGAGCTGATGCCCAGAATGAACATGGCGCCCGTACAGTAGCCGGCGGCAACCGTATGGACGAATTTCACCTGCGCGACAGGGTTGAAGACCAGCGTCGCAAAACTCACCATCTCCATGCGCATGGTTTCGAAGTTGAAGTCGGAGGCGATAGGGTTTTGCATCCAGCCGTTGGCGATCAGAATCCACAGCGCGGAGAAGTTTGAACCCAGAGCGACCAGCCAGGTTACTGCCATATGCTGCACTTTGCTCAGGCGATCCCAGCCGAAGAAGAACAACCCGACGAAGGTAGACTCCAGGAAAAACGCCATCAGGCCTTCGATAGCCAGTGGAGCCCCGAAGATATCACCCACATAGTGAGAGAAGTAAGACCAGTTGGTCCCAAACTGGAACTCCATGGTCAGCCCGGTAGCCACGCCGAGTGCGAAATTGATCGCAAATAGCTTGCCCCAGAACTTGGTCATATCTTTATAAATTTGCTTGCCAGACAGTACGTAGACCGTTTCCATAATTGCCAGCAGGAACGCCATCCCCAGCGTTAGCGGCACAAACAGAAAATGGTACATGGCTGTCAAGGCAAACTGTAAACGTGACAGTTCGACTATATCAAACATCTTAACTCCTTGCTCCTCGCAGGAAGGTTTCGCTCGCAGTAGAAGCAATCCGTTGAATAACGGCTGCAATACCCTAAAAGAACACAACAAATTGCTGAATACAGGCTTAAACATCGCATGACGCAAATCACGCCACGACAATATATTTAATTAAAATAAGCCAATAAAGGTTATGAAAATTACCAATGTCGTACCTAAACAGAGTGACCGATATATTACGCCTACAATCCCCTGTAATAAATAGGTTTTTACGTGACGCCGGTTAGAGTTTTGACTCGCCCCCCTTTTTCACAACCCAATACCTTTGATAGTAAATTGATCGGGCGCAATTTAAGCGTATTTTGACGAAGATATCCAGCCTGTATTTTTTGATTTGACGTAATACGCATCCATCGCGTTAACAGTGAGACACATTCCGTTTTCATTAGGCCGATATTGTTAATTAGTGGTAACCACGGCGTTTCAATAATTAATATTTGCCGATTTATTTTTCAGGGTATTTACTGCATTTTTGTTTCTACATGATGACTTACTTTTATATTTATTGATTTATAATGTTGCCGCTCTGTTATTTTTCGAAATGAGTGCTATTCCCAACAAATATTCACCAGGCTCAAACATAAAAAAAGGCCATCCGAAGATGACCTTTTCTGCATGCGCCTGTTTTTTGTGTCAGCGCAACGGTATTCTCAGCACGTTAGGGCGGTAACGCTTTTCACCGCCTCGCCGATATCCGCCAGGCTGCGCACCGTCTTAACGCCTGCCGCTTCCAGTGCAGCGAATTTCTCGTCAGCCGTTCCTTTTCCGCCAGCGATGATGGCGCCCGCATGGCCCATCCGCTTTCCTTTTGGCGCAGTGACACCGGCAATGTAGGCGACGACGGGTTTGGTGACGTGCTCTTTGATAAAGGCTGCCGCCTCCTCCTCCGCCGTTCCGCCGATTTCACCGATCATCACAATCGCTTTCGTCAGCGGGTCTTGTTCAAACAGCTTAAGAATATCAATGAAGTTGGAACCCGGGATCGGGTCGCCGCCGATGCCGACGCAGGTAGACTGGCCGAGACCGACGTCCGTCGTTTGCTTGACCGCTTCGTAGGTCAGCGTACCGGAACGCGAAACGATGCCGACATTTCCCGGCAGATGAATATGGCCGGGCATGATGCCGATTTTACATTCTCCCGGTGTAATAACACCCGGACAGTTCGGGCCGATCATCTTCGCCCCGGTCTGCTCCAGCTTGGCTTTCACCGTCAGCATATCCAGCGTCGGGATACCTTCGGTGATGCAGATAATCAGATCGATACCCGCATCAATCGCTTCCAGAATCGAATCTTTGCAGAAAGGCGCCGGAACATAAATGACCGAGGCCGTCGCATCGGTGGCGGCAACGGCGTCGCGTACCGTATTAAACACGGGCAGACCAAGATGCTGAGTACCGCCCTTGCCCGGAGTGACCCCACCGACCATCTGCGTGCCGTAGGCTATCGCCTGTTCCGAGTGAAACGTTCCCTGACTTCCGGTGAAGCCCTGGCAAATCACTTTGGTATGTTTATCGATCAGAATAGACATTATTTTCCCTCCACGGCAGCCACTACCTGCCGGGCCGCATCCGCCAGACCGGTTGCAGCAATGATATTCAGACCGCTCTCCGCCAGTTTCCGCGCACCAAGATCCGCATTGTTACCTTCCAGACGCACCACCACCGGTACGTTGACCCCCACTTCCGCCACGGCGCCGATGACACCATCGGCGATCAGGTCACAGCGAACGATGCCGCCGAAAATGTTGACCAGCACGGCTTTCACCTTGCTGTCTGACAGAATGATTTTAAAGGCTTCTGTCACACGCTCTTTAGTCGCGCCGCCGCCAACATCCAAAAAGTTGGCCGGCGCGCCGCCGTGCAGCTTCACGATATCCATCGTGCCCATCGCCAGACCCGCACCGTTGACCATACAGCCGATGTTGCCGTCCAGAGCGACATAGTTCAATTCCCACTGGGCCGCGTGTTCCTCGCGTTCATCAGCCTGACTCGGGTCATGCATCTCGCGCAGCTCAGGCTGACGGAACAGCGCATTGCCGTCCACCGACAGTTTGCCGTCCAGACACAGCAGCTCGCCCTGCCCGGTAATAACCAGCGGGTTGATCTCAACCAGCGCCAGATCCCGCTCCAGAAACAGCTTGGCCAACCCCATGAAAATTTGAGTGAACTGGGCAACCTGTTTGCCGCTAAGGCCCAGTTTGAATGCAAGCTCTCGGCCTTGATACGGCAGCGGTCCGGTCAGGGGGTCCAGCGCCGTTTTATGGATGAGATGCGGCATTTCCTGCGCGACTTTTTCAATTTCTACGCCACCCTCCGTGGACGCCATGAACACGACGCGCCGACTGCCGCGATCGACAACCGCCCCAAGATACAGTTCGCTGGCAATATCCGTCGAGGCTTCAACCAGAATCTGCTGGACCGGCTGACCGTGGGCGTCAGTCTGGTAAGTCACCAGCGGCTTGCCCAACCACTTTTCCGCGAAGGCGCGAATGTCGTCTTTGCTGTTGACGACTTTAACGCCGCCTGATTTGCCTCGTCCCCCGGCATGCACCTGGCACTTGACGACCCACGGGCCTGCGCCGATTTTCGCGGCGGCCTCTTCCGCCTCACGCGGCGTCTTGCAGGCATAGCCCTCTGGTGCCGGTATGCCATACCGAGCAAAGAGCTGTTTTGCCTGATATTCGTGTAAATTCATGGTGTTCAATCCATTTTATATTTGAAGATAAATCCGCGATTTCATGAGTGGCGGCGTACAGACGGCCTGGATGACGAAGGGCGGCGCCCAGTCGCCCTATCCTGCCTGCCTTAAACGTCCAGCAGCAGACGCGCCGGATCTTCCAGCATGTCTTTAATCGTCACCAGGAAACTGACTGATTCGCGGCCGTCGATAAGCCGGTGGTCGTAGGAAAGCGCCAAATACATCATGGGCAGAATGACCACCTGACCCTCAACGGCCATCGGGCGATCCTTGATGGCGTGCATTCCCAGAATCGCGCTTTGCGGTGGATTGATGATCGGTGTCGACATCAATGAACCAAACACGCCGCCGTTAGTAATAGTGAAGTTTCCCCCCGTCAACTCATCCACGGTGAGTTTGCCATCACGGCCCTTAATTGCCAGTTCCCTAATCCTTTTCTCGGTATCCGCCATGCTCAGCAAGTCGACATCTTTGAGCACCGGCGTGACCAGACCGCGCGGCGTCGAGACGGCGATGCTGACGTCGAAGTAGTTGTGATACACCACATCTTCGCCATCCAGCGAGGCATTGACTTCGGGATAACGTTTGAGCGCTTCGACCACCGCCTTGATGTAGAAAGACATAAAGCCCAGACGAACTCCGTGCCGTTTTTCAAACGCTTCGCCGTACCGTTTACGCAGATCCATCACCGGTTTCATGTTGACCTCGTTGAACGTTGTCAGCATGGCCGTGCTGTTTTTCGCGTCGAGCAGGCGCTCAGCCACCCGCTTGCGCAAGCGCGTCATCGGCACCCGTTTTTCACTACGATGCTCCTGTGCAGGATCGGCGGGTGTAGTAGCGGCGCTCTCGTCCGCGCTTGCAGGAGCGACGACGGCAGCCTCGCGCTGTCGGGCAAGCTGTTTTTCGACATCTTCCCGGGTGATGCGTCCGCCCACGCCGCTGCCTACAATCGAAGACGCGTCTAAGTCATGCTCCGCGATCAGCCGGCGGATTGCTGGGCTCAGCACATCGTTGCTATCCTCTTCCAGCCCGGCGGTGTAACGCTGGGCCGGCGTAGACTCTTTGTTCGTCGGTTTCTCGCTGGACTCCTTGCCGCGGCTGTCCCCGGGGCGCAGACGTCCAAGGATTTGGCGTGAGGTCACGGTCGCGCCTTCCGCTTCCAGTACCGCATCCAGGATCCCGGCTTCGGAGGCAGGCACTTCAAGCACCACCTTGTCGGTTTCAATCTCTACCAGCACTTCGTCACGCAGGACGCTGTCGCCAGGCTGTTTGCGCCAGGTCGCCACGGTGGCGTCAGCTACCGATTCAGGCAGGTCGGGGACAAGAATATCTACGCTACTCATTATTTATCCTTTTGATTCAATTAACGTTCAGCGCGTCATCAACAAGATCTTGCTGCTGCTTTTGGTGGACTGACAGGTAACCCACGGCGGGCGATGCGGATGCCGGTCTGCCGGCATAACGCAGGGAAGCACCGAACGGAATCACCTCACGCAGATGATGCTGGCTGCAGTACCAGGCGCCCTGATTCAGCGGCTCTTCCTGACACCAGACGAAATCCAGAACGTGAGCGTAAGGTTCCAGCACGGACTGCACATACTGCTGAGGGAAGGGATACAGCTGCTCAATGCGGACAATCGCCACATCTTTCTGCTCGTTCTTGCGACGTTTTTCCAACAGGTCGTAGTAGACCTTGCCTGCACACATCACAACGCGCTTCACTTTACGAGGATCAATATCGTCAGCCTCGCCAATCGCAGGCTGGAATTTACCGGAGGCCAGTTCATCAAGCGTCGATGTCGCCAGCGGATGACGCAGCAGCGACTTCGGCGACATCACCACCAATGGACGCCGCATTCCACGCAGCGCCTGACGTCGCAACATGTGGTAAACCTGTGCCGGAGTGGAGGGAATGCAGACCTGCATATTCTGTTCAGCGCACAGCTGCAGATAGCGTTCCAGGCGGGCCGACGAGTGTTCCGGTCCCTGCCCTTCATAGCCGTGAGGCAGTAGCATCACCAGACCGCACATGCGCCCCCATTTCTGCTCGCCGGAGCTAATAAACTGGTCAATCACTACCTGAGCGCCGTTGGCGAAGTCGCCGAACTGTGCCTCCCAGATGGTCAGCGTGCGCGGCTCAGCCGTGGCATAACCGTATTCGAACGCCAGCACCGCCTCTTCCGACAGCACCGAGTCCCATACCTTAAACTCTCCCTGTGCATTATGCACATGCGACAACGGCGTATAGGTCGAGCCGTTCTTCTGATTGTGCACAACGGCGTGACGGTGGAAGAAGGTGCCGCGGCCAGTGTCTTCACCCGACAACCGAATAGGAATGCCCTCATCCACCAGCGTGGCGTAGGCCAGCGTTTCGGCGCCACCCCAGTCGAACGGCTTGCCGCCTTTCGCCATCTCGGCGCGGTCGTTGTAGATTTTGGCGACGCGGGACTGCATCTCTATCGCCGCAGGAATGGTGCTGATACGGCGGGCAAGTTCCTGCAGACGCTTCATCTCGACCTGGTGCGGATAGTCTTCATCCCAGTCATGGTTAAGATACGGCATCCAGGCCAGCGCCTGCATATCCATCGGCAGCCACTCCTCCACCACGCATTCGCCAGCATCCAGCGCGTCGCGGTACAGGTTGACCATTTCGGTGGCATCTTGAAGCTGTATCAGGTTTTGCTGCTCCAGACGGTCGGCGTAGATTTTACGCGGCGTCGGATGCTTTTTGATTTTGTGATACATCAGTGGCTGGGTGGCGCTCGGCTCATCGGCCTCGTTGTGGCCGTGGCGGCGATAGCATACCATGTCGATGAAAACATCGCGCTTGAAGGTATTGCGGAAGTCGAGCGCCAGCCGGGTGACGAACGCGACGGCCTCGGGATCGTCCGCATTCACGTGGAAAATGGGCGCCTGCACCATCTTGCCGATGTCGGTACAGTATTCGGTCGAGCGCGCGTCGTGCGGATTGGAGGTCGTGAACCCTATCTGGTTGTTAATGACAATGCGGATCGTACCGCCTACGTCATAACCGCGCGCCTTAGACATGTTCAGCGTTTCCTGCACCACGCCTTGCCCCGTCATGGCGGCATCGCCGTGGATGGTGATTGGCAGCACCGGCGCGCTGCTGGGGTTATCCAGCCGATCCAGACGCGCCCGCACCGAGCCAATGACGACCGGGCTGACAATTTCCAGATGCGAGGGGTTAAAGGCCAGCGCAAGGTGGACCCTGCCGCCTTCGGTATCGATATCCGAAGAGAAACCCTGATGGTATTTCACATCTCCCGTGCCGAGATGTTCTTTGTGTTTGCCGATAAACTCGTCGAACAGATCCTGCGGCTTTTTGCCCAGAACGTTGACCAGTACATTCAGACGTCCCCGGTGCGCCATCCCCAATACCACTTCGCGCGTGCCGTTATTGCCGGCATGACGCACAATTTCCTTCAGCATCGGGATCAACGCGTCACCGCCTTCCAGAGAAAAGCGCTTGGCGCCGGGGAATTTTGCGCCCAGATAACGCTCCAAACCTTCCGCCGCCGTCAACTCTTTCAGAAAACGCTTGCGCTCATCGACGCTGAACGACGGCTGCCCGACAACGGATTCGATCCGCTGCTGAATCCAACGTTTCTCTTCCGTGTTAGTGATGTGCATATACTCCGCGCCAATAGAGCCGCAGTAGGTCTGCCGCAACGCCGCGTACAAATCCCGCAGTTTCATGGTCTCTTTGCCGATAGCGAACGACCCCACGTTGAAGGTATCGTCCAAGTCCGCTTCAGTCAGATGATGATAGGCGAGGTCGAGGTCGGATACAGTTTCTTGTTTCCACAAATCCAGCGGGTCGAGGTTGGCATGCTGATGGCCGCGAAAGCGAAACGCATTGATGAGCTGCAACACCTTGACCTGTTTGGCATCGCTGTCCGGATCGTGAACAGAGGCGGTATAACGCGAGCTGTCCTTCGCCAGACGACGAAAATAGTCTCGGGTTTGAGAGTGCAGTTGATCAGGTTTGACTCCCGTTGCCACCATTTGCTGGAAAAGCGTTTGCCAACTGGTGTCGATAGAGGCCGGATCGGTTAAATAATCTTCATAGAGCTGCTCTATGTAGGACTGGTTCGCTCCCGCCAGATACGAGGAATCCAGCCAGGCCTTCATGGCACCGTTCTGCATTGTGATCCCTTAAGCTGATATACTTTAGTTTTCGCCGTGGTTAACATTTTTATCGCACAGTGTGAAAGTGGCATTGCCGGATAAACAGTTCACTCTCCGTGCCGACGGTGAGCATGTCGAGGAGAATACTGCCCGTCAAAGGAACCTTGAAATAACAGTCTATCGCGCCCGTTCGCTATATAAAACAGCGTTCCCAATGACCTCCATCCGACGGCGGAGGCCCTCCGTTCGATGCGGCCTCAGGCGCCGCGCTGCAATAACATCGACTTGATATGGCCGATGGCTCGCGTCGGATTCAAGCCCTTCGGGCACACGCTGACGCAGTTCATGATGCTGTGGCAGCGGAACACGCTGAAAGCGTCATCCAGTTCATCGAGACGCGGTTTGGTTTCCGTATCGCGGTCATCTATCAGGAAGCGGTACGCCGTCAGCAATCCGGCCGGACCGATAAACTTATCCGGGTTCCACCAGAAGGACGGACACGAGGTGGAACAGCACGCGCACATAATGCATTCATACAGTCCATCTAACTTCGCCCTATCCTGCGGCAGCTGTAAATTTTCGCGTGCCGGAGGATTCTTCCCATTATTCAACAGGTAAGGTTTAATTTTCTCATATTGGGCATAGAATTGCCCCATGTCTACCACCAAATCACGGACGACCGGCAAGCCCGGCAGCGGGCGAACGACGATTTTGCGGCTGCCGCGACGCAGGCTGGAAACCGGCGTGATGCACGCCAGTCCGTTTTTACCGTTGATATTTACTCCGTCCGAACCGCATACGCCCTCGCGGCAGGAGCGGCGAAACGTCAGCGTCGGGTCCTGCTCTTTCAACTGGATTAATGCGTCGAGCAGCATCATATCCGTGCCTTCGTCGGCCTCCAACTGGTAGTCCTGCATCCGCGGGGCATTATCAATGTCCGGGTTGTAACGATAAATCGAAAATTCAAGTTTCATCGCTGTTTCTCCGTCCTTTAATAGGTGCGCGCTTTTGGCGGGAACGCCTCACGCAGCGTCGGTTGCATGTTTACCTCACGGCGCGTCATGCTTTCGGTTTCCGGCAGATACAGCGTGTGGCAAAGCCAGTGTTCGTCGTCGCGATCGGGATGGTCGGAGCGGCTGTGCGCGCCGCGGCTCTCTGTGCGATAGTTGGCGGCCAGCGCGGTGGCGTATGCAGTATCCATCAGGTTATCCAGCTCCAGGCACTCGATACGCTGGGTGTTGAACTCTTGCGAGGTGTCGTCCAGACGGGCGTGCTGCAACCGTTCGCGGATCGCTTTCAGTTCCTCCAGCCCCTGGGCCATCGCATCGGCTTCGCGGAATACGGAGAAGTTATGCTGCATACACTCTTGCAATGCCCGGCGGATCTCCACCGGACTTTCTCCATCGCGATTGTTGTTCCAGCGGTTGAGGCGTGTCAGCGAGGCCTCGATATCCGACTCGCTGGCATCGCGGCTGGCACCCTGCTCAGACAACGACGCTTCGAGGTGCATCCCCACGGCGCGGCCGAACACCACCAGGTCGAGCAGCGAGTTACCGCCGAGACGATTGGCGCCGTGCACTGAGACACAGGCGATCTCCCCCACGGCGAACAGGCCGGGGATCACCACATCCTCGCCTTGTTCGTTAACGGTCAGCGCCTGGCCGGTGATCTTGGTAGGAATGCCGCCCATCATGTAGTGGCAGGTCGGAATGACCGGGATCGGCTCTTTCACCGGGTCGACGTGGGCGAAGGTGCGAGAAAGCTCCAGAATACCCGGCAGGCGGGACTCCAGGACCTCTTTGCCGAGGTGGTCAAGCTTCAGCTTAACGTGCGGCCCCCACGGACCGTCGCAGCCGCGGCCTTCGCGAATTTCGATCATGATGGAGCGCGCGACGACGTCTCGGCCCGCCAGATCTTTCGCGTTCGGCGCGTAACGCTCCATAAAGCGTTCGCCGTCTTTATTCAGCAAATAGCCGCCCTCGCCGCGACAGCCTTCGGTAACCAACACCCCCGCTCCGGCGATCCCCGTCGGGTGGAACTGCCACATTTCCATGTCCTGCACCGGTACGCCGGCGCGCAGCGCCATGCCTACCCCGTCGCCGGTATTAATATGCGCATTGGTCGTTGACTGATAAATACGCCCTGCGCCGCCGGTCGCCAGCACCGTTGCGCGAGCTTTGAAGTAGACGACTTCGCCGGTTTCGATACAAATCGCGGTACAGCCCACCACTGCACCGTCCTGATTTTTCACCAGATCCAGCGCGTACCATTCGGAAAAAATGGTGGTGTGATTTTTTAGGTTTTGCTGATACAGCGTATGCAGCAGCGCATGTCCGGTGCGGTCGGCCGCCGCCGCGGTACGCGCCGCCTGCTCGCCGCCGAAGTTTTTCGACTGACCGCCGAAAGGACGCTGATAAATACGCCCGTCATCCAACCGCGAAAACGGCAGCCCCATATGTTCCAGCTCCAGCACAGCTTCCGGACCGGTCTTGCACATGTACTCGATGGCATTCTGATCGCCGATATAGTCCGATCCCTTCACCGTATCGTACATATGCCATTGCCAGTTATCTTCGTGAGTATTGCCCAGCGCGACCGTGATACCGCCCTGTGCGGAGACGGTATGAGAACGCGTCGGAAACACTTTGGAGATCAGGGCGCAGGACAGTCCCATTTGGGAAATTTGCAATGCAGCGCGCATACCCGCGCCGCCCGCGCCAATCACCACTGCATCAAACTCTCTGACTGACAAATTCATTACGCCCCCCACACCACAATCGTTCCATAAATGACATAAACCATCAGCACGACGACCACCGCCAGCTGTAACGTGAGCCGAATGGCCAGCGGTTTGACGTAGTCGGTCAACACTTGCCATAAGCCGATCCAGGCATGCACCAGAATCGAAAGCAGAGTCAGCAGAGTGAGCACTTTGGTGAGACGCAGGGCGAAGAAATCACGCCAGACGGGATAGGTGAGTTCAGGCGCGGTGACGAAAAAACCCACGAGATACAAAACGTACAGCACGATGACGATGGCAGCAGCGCGAAGTAATAACCAATCGTGTACTCCATTACGCCCGAGTGCAGAAGCATTGCTTACCATACAAGGACTCCAGACAAGATTGAAAGCACGACAGTAATAACAAAAGCGATCCATGCGGAGCGTTCACCCGAGGCGAAGGTTTCCTCGATGCCGCCGAAGTCCATCAGCAGATGGCGCAAACCGCCTACGGCATGGTAGGCCAGAGCGGTCAAAATGCCCCAGACGACCCACTTGGCGATAATGCTATCCATGATGGCCGCCGCCTGCCCAAAGCCGTCTTCGGAAGATAAAGAAAGGCCCAGCAGCCAGAGCAGGATACCGGTGGAAACAAAGGTGATAACGCCGGAAACGCGATGGAGAATGGAGGCTACCGCAGTAGCGGGAAAATGGACCGTTTGCAGATCCAGATTGACAGGTCTTTGTTTTTTCACAGATTCACCCACACAGCTTTTATTATTTTCTTACTCCGGACCTGTCGTGGGGTCAGACAGCATAAGAGGTTGCAGAAAGGAAGATAAGCCGGGCATCGCCTTATTTCACCACACGCTCCATCAGCCGATTTCAAGCCAGGGCGACGCAAACCTATCACGCTGGGTGCTCCTACTGCAGAGTGTTCCGGAGACCTGAAAAAAAGTATAGGTGCTTCACAATCTCATTACAAATAGCACACATAGAGTTTGAGGGAATTTGCTTGGAATGGTGAATTAGATCACGAATTTAACAAGTTATTAAAAATAAAGCAGCGTTATAGGCAATTATTAAACATTAATTTTACAACTTATTTTTTTATGCTTGTTGCTGATATTAAAGGCGATAGACGGTGCTTTTCGATTGCCGCGGGTTATGTAACAGTGTCGAAAGAGTCCACGTAAAAGTCATCGGTATGACTACAATGAATTCAGGACGACGCGCCGGATTACCGGCAAACGCCTGGCTGAAAAACGGCCTGCGCTCTGCGGAAATCACCTCCGCCAGCCCGTCCCGAACAACCGGTTTTTACCGAGTCATGCCAGCCGGCTTCCGGTCGCCTCTCCCAGGTAGGATGACTCGCTGTCGCGGTGAGCAATGTCGTCAACTAAAACGCTAAGGAGAATGTCAATGGCTGACAAACACGCAACGATTACCATCGACGGTCAAGAGCCTATTGCGCTTGATGTCCTGTCCGGTACGCTCGGTTACGACGAGATCGATATCCGCAGCCTCGGTGCAAAAGGTTATTTCACGTTCGATCCTGGTTTCACCTCCACGGCGTCCTGCGAGTCCAAAATCACCTTTATCGACGGCGAAAAAGGCATTCTGCTGCACCGGGGCTACCCAATCGATCAACTGGCGGAAAAGTCCAACTACCTGGAAGTTTGCTATCTGCTGCTGTTCGGAGAAGCGCCCTCGCAGGCGCAGTATGACGAATTCAAAACCATCGTCACCCGCCACACCATGATCCATGAGCAAATTACCCGCCTGTTTCATGGTTTCCGCCGCGACTCGCACCCTATGGCGGTGCTGTGCGGCGTGACCGGCGCGCTGGCCGCCTTCTACCACGACTCGCTGGACATCGGCAATGAGCGCCACCGCGAGATCGCCGCCTATCGCCTGCTGTCGAAAATGCCGACCGTGGCCGCCATGTGCTACAAATATTCGCTGGGCCAGCCGTTCATCTACCCGCGTAACGATCTTTCCTATGCGGGCAACTTCCTGCATATGATGTTCGCCACGCCGTGCGAAGACTATGTGGTGAATCCGGTGCTGGAACGCGCCATGGACAAAATTCTGATCCTGCATGCGGACCATGAACAGAACGCCTCTACGTCGACCGTGCGCACCGCCGGTTCGTCCGGGGCCAATCCGTTCGCCTGTATCGCCGCCGGCATCGCATCGCTATGGGGCCCCGCCCACGGCGGCGCTAACGAAGCCTGTCTGCGCATGCTGGAAGAGATCAGTTCAGTCAAACACATCCCGGAATTCATTGAGCGTGCGAAAGACAAAAACGATTCGTTCCGCCTGATGGGATTCGGCCACCGCGTGTACAAAAACTATGACCCGCGCGCCACCGTCATGCGTAAAACCTGTCATGAAGTGCTCAAAGAGTTGAAAACCAAGGACGATCTGCTGGAAGTGGCGCTGGAGCTGGAGCGTATCGCGCTGAACGATCCGTACTTCATCGAGCGCAAACTCTACCCGAATGTAGACTTTTACTCCGGCATCATTCTGAAAGCGATGGGGATCCCGTCGTCAATGTTCACCGTTATTTTTGCAATGGCGCGCACGGTCGGCTGGATTGCCCACTGGAGCGAGATGCACGGCGAAGGCCTGAAGATTGCCCGACCGCGCCAGCTGTACACCGGTTACGAACGACGCGACTTCGTGCCTGAGGTGAAAGAGCACTAATAAAACATCGCCCCAAGCCGCAGATACTCAGCTTAGGGCGACACCGTTTCCCTCTCCACCGCTCACTTCTGTCCGCATATCAATAAAGCCCCGCCCTCAAACAGATGCCACACGCACTATTTCCTGCCCATCACACGCCGTACCTCACCTAACGCTGGCAGTGGGAACAGCAGTAGAACGGTCTCGACGACAGCACCGAACGCTCGATGAGATGACCGCAGCGCTCGCACGGTTTACCGGCGCGGTGGAAAACGCGAAAGCGGAACACGGCGCCGTGATGTCGTCGTTCATCCCCTTCGCCGCGCGTCAGATACGACAAACGAGGAATCTCCAGCAGAGCCTGACTGAGGACCGCCAATTGTTGTGGCGACAAATCTGCGGCTCGATGCTGCGGCGCCAGCTCGGCCTGCCACAGGATTTCCGCACGAAGATAGTTCCCGAGTCCGGCCAGGAAAGTCTGATCCAGCAACAACCCGCTAAACTGACGACGACGGAAACGGGGCGATAACAGCCGTTCCTGCACCTGTTCAGCCGTCACCGTCATATCAAGCACGTCCGGTCCGATGCGTTGCAAGAAAGGATGCGTCGCCAGTTGGTCCGTGGTCAGTATGTCGATATCCGACGCGCTATACAAAGACACGGCGCTATCGGCCGTCGTCAGCCGAACGCGCAGGTCGCGTTTGGTTTCCGGCAACGTTTCGGGAAGGCCCACGCGCCAAACGCCGTACAGCTGATTGTGGCTGTACAGCACACAATCGTTGGAAAAACAGGTCAGCAAGGCCTTGCCTCGAGTCACAATCTGCGTCACATGCGCGCCCGCCAGTCGATGTTCATAGATTTTCAATGCGGGAAACGCAAACCAGGCAGCGGTCAGCGTTTTCCCGGCGATGGCCGCCGACAGCATATCGGCCGCGCGGCGGATTTCAGGGCCTTCCGGCATAACTCTCGCTCCCGTTGATAGTCTTTTCTCAGCAGGCGGCGATATAAATGCCGTACTGCGCGAAACTGTGATGCAGCTTGCTGGCGAACTGCAGTGCGTGCTCGCCGTCGCCGTGCAGGCACACCGTATCGGCTTTCACCGGCACCCAACTGCCGTCGGTGGCGCGCACCCGCTGGCGTTGGATCATCTCCAGCGTTTGCGCCAGCGCCAGTTCGTCGCTGGTGATCAACGCGCTGCTCTGATCGCGCGGCACCAGCGTGCCGTCGGCCTGATAACTGCGGTCGGCGAACACTTCCTCGCGCGTCTTTAACCCGTACCGTTTACCCGCGTTAATCAGCTCGCTGCCCGCCAGGCCGACCAGATGCAGCAAAGGATCGACGACCTTGACCGCTCTGGCGATCGCATCCGCCAGCTGCGGATCTTTCGCAGCCTGATTGTAAAGCATGCCGTGGGGCTTCACGTGGAACATGCGTGCGCCCTCCGCTTTGACTAAGGCCGCCAGGGCACCCACCTGATAAACCACCTGAGCAAAGACTACGTCGGGCGTAAGCTGCAACGCCCGGCGACCAAAATGTTCCCGGTCGGGATAGCCCGGATGCGCACCGATGGTGACGCCGTATTTGATGGCCGAGCGCACCGAACGATGCATCGTCTGCGCATCGCCGGCATGAAAGCCGCAGGCGATATTGGCTGAGCTGATCAACTGCAACAGCGCCTCGTCATGTTTCCCGCCTTCTCCCAGATCCGCGTTCAAGTCAATCACCATGTAGCCTCCAAGCCAGTTGTTCCAGATAGCGCTGTTGGGTCAGCCATGCCTGCCGAGCCTCAGACAGCGAACAGTGAATGAAATGCACCGATTCTCCCAGACGGATCTGCGCCAGGTGGTAAAGATCGGCGGCGATCACGCTGGCGATGCATGGATAGCCGCCAGTCGTCTGAGCGTCCGACATCAGGACGATCGGTTTGCCGTTATGTGGCACCTGAATTACCCCTGGTAAAACACCGTGAGATAATATCTCGCGGTGGGAAACGCGCTCCAGCTCCGCCCCCTGCAACCGATATCCCATCCTGTTGCTCTGGGGGCTCAACTGCCAGCCGGTGCTCCAAAACTTATCATGCGCGGCTTCGCTGAACTCCTGATACTCCGGCCCCGTCAAGACCCGAACCCGGTTGTGGAACAGCAGCTGTTTTATGCCGATCGGCTTGCCGGGTAGCCGCTGTGGCGCGCCTAAGGGCAGACGATCGCCGTCCGCCACCGGACGTCCCGCCAAGCCGCCGAATGCCGCTTTGAGATCGGTGCTGCGCGACCCCAGCACTTCAGGCACGTCGATGCCGCCGGAAATCGCCAGATAGCTGCGCATACCACGTCGCGGCATCCCCAGATGCAGCGTCTGTCCCGGCTCGACCAGATAGCGCCATCCGGTCCACAGGGTTTGACCGTTCAGCTCCGCGCGCGCGTCCGCCCCGCTCAGCGCGATCCAACAGCGGCGGTTGAATTTGGCCGTAAACTGGCCGAGCGTGATTTCCAGCGCGGCCGTCTCGGCCTTGTTGCCCACCAGCAGGTTGGCGATGCTCAGCGCGGGCATATCCAGCGCGCCGCATTGACCGATGCCGAACTGGCGATAGCCGAACCGACCCGCGTCCTGAACCGTGGTTTGTAAACCCGCCCGAATAATCGTCAGCATAGTCCCTCCCGCTGTGGAACGAAGCGCACCCGATCGCCCGGACGCAGCAACGTCGGCGGCGTCGATTCGGGCGTGAACAGCGAAAGTTCGGTACGGCCGATCAGTTGCCAACCGCCGGGGGTAGATAAAGGATAAATACCGGTCTGATGGCCGCCGATGCCGACGGAGCCAGCAGGTACTTTCAAGCGAGGTTCTGTACGCCGCGGGGTATGCAGCCGTACATCTAAATCGCCCAAATAGGCGAAGCCGGGCTGAAAACCGATGAAGTAAACGACATAGCGCGTGGCGGCATGGCACTCAACGACCTGACGCGGCGTCATCCCGCTGTGCGCCGCGACATGCGCCAAATCCGGCCCGTGCGTCCCGCCGTAGATCACCGGAATGTCGATATCCCGCGAGACCTGAGGCCGCGCCGCGCTTTCATCCCAGGCATGACGAAGCTGGGCTAACACGGCCGTCGGTGCAAACACCGGCTGCGCCAGAACCACGGTCAGATTGTTCATTCCGGGGATCACTTCTTTTACCCCGCTCTCTCCGCCCAAACGCTCCGCGAGGGCCCAGATACGCTGCTGACTTTGCAGCGCGGCCGGTGGCGCCAACTCGAGCACCACCGCACTTTCTCCCAGCAGATAACAGCGAACCTGTTGCATCCTAACCTCCCCTGAAAACCTCCGCTGTGACGCCGCATCGCCGTCGCCCAGCCTCATCCCTCGCGGTGACGATCGATTAGGCCGGGTTAGGAATATCGATAAAGGTCACGTCAAAGCCGTGCTGCTGCGCCAGCCATTCGCCCAGTTCGCGGATCCCCGCTCGCTCCGTCGCGTGATGTCCAGCCGCATAAAAGTGAAGCCCCATTTCTCGCGCGCTATGCACCGTTTTCTCAGACACTTCGCCGGTAATGAACGCATCCACCCCGAAAGCGGCGGCCTGATCGATAAACCCCTGCCCGCCGCCGGTACACCAGGCAACCCGTCTGATCATTGCCGGAGCATGATCGCCGCAGTGCAGCACCGAGCGTCCTAACGCCTCTTCCAACTGCTGGCGCAGCTCATCGCCGCTCTGCGGCTGCTGCAGCTCGCCATAAGGCAGCAGCGATTCAATCTCGCCCAGCGTCGTGATATTCAGCATGTTCGCCAAACAGGCGTTGTTGCCGATTTCGGGGTGCGCATCCAGCGGCAGGTGATAGCCGTACAGATTTATGTCGTTGGCCAACAGCGTTTTCAAACGCCGACGTTTCATACCGCGTATCACGGCCGGTTCGCTTTTCCAGAAATAGCCGTGATGCACCAGTACCGCATCGGCCTGCTGCGCCACGGCGGCGTCCAACAACGCCTGACACGCCGTCACCCCGGTGACGATGCGTTGTACATCGCGACGGCCTTCGACCTGCAGCCCATTCGGGGCATAGTCGGAAAAAGCGGACACATTCAGAAATCGGTCAATGACGGTTTCCAGTTCGGTATTACGCATAGGTACAACGGCTCCCTGATAATTTATTGTTTGTTCTTTGCGGCCTCGAACGCCGCCAGCGTGCGGGTTCTCGCCTGTTTATGGTCGACGATAGGCGCCGGGTAGTCGAGCTTACGCCCTTGCTGCTCCGCCCATCGCAGCGGGTGATGAATCGCCTTACCAGGAACCTTCTCCAGCGCCGGCACCCAGTGCCGGATAAAATCGCCGTCCGGGTCGAAGCGTTCACCCTGCGTGGTCGGATTGAAGATACGGAAGTAAGGCGCAGAGTCAGTCCCCGTCGACGCCGCCCACTGCCAGCCGCCGTTGTTGGCGGCCAGATCGCCGTCCACCAGTTGGCTCATGAAATACCGCTCTCCCTCACGCCAGTCAATCAGCAGATCCTTAATGAGGAAACTGGCGCAGATCATACGAAGCCGGTTGTGCATCCAACCCGTGCGATTAAGCTGGCGCATGCCCGCGTCCACGATGGGATAGCCGGTGCAGCCCTCCTGCCAGGCCTTGAGTCCTTTGGGATCGTCCCGCCACTCGACCTGTTTCGTCCAGGTAATAAACGGCTGATGGCGGCACAGCTCGGGGCTATAGACCATCAAGTGACGATAGAACTCGCGCCAGATGAGTTCGTTGAACCAGACAAAAGCGCCGCCGTCAGGCTGACGCAACGCATCAGGGTACTCGGCCAGCAGCCCTTCGAGACACTGCCGCGGCGAGATGACGCCGATCGCCAGATACGGCGATAGTTGGCTGGTTCCAGGCGCGGCGGGGATGTCACGCTGGGAAGCATAGTTGTTGGCTTTGTGGCGGCAGAACTGACGCAACCGCTGCTGCGCGGCTTCCTCTCCGGCCGGAAAATCGTCGGACACGGCAATTGTCGGATAGTCAAACGGCTTCACCGGCGGGACATCGTCCGTCGTCTTGCCGCGCTCGGCCGGCGCTGATACGCAGGCGATTTCGCTTTGCTGCAACCGTTTAACGAACGCTTTACTGAACGGCGTGAAGACGCGATACATCTTGCCGTCGCCCGTCATCACGCTGCCGGGCGGCAGCAGCAGACTGTCATCAAAGCCCTGACAGACGACTTTCCCGTCCAGCGCCTGCTCCATCTTTCTGTCACGCTGGCGTTCATTTAGCTCGTACTGATAGTTGTAGAACAGCTGCGTCACCTGCTCGCGCTGGCAAAAATCCACCAGCGCCGCGACGCTGTCGTTAAAGTCGCCGCACTGCTGATAGTACAGCGGGATGCCTTTATCGTGCAGAGACTGCTGTAGCCGTTGCAGGTTTTCGAACATAAACGCGGCCTGACGCTCAGACATCTTATGGTTCGCCCACTGCCGGGGCGTGGCGATGAGCAGCCCGATAACACGGGCTTTTTTATCCTGACAGGCGGCGTGGAGAGCGAGATTATCGCTTAGGCGTAAATCGTGGCGAAACCAGACCAGGTGCGTAGCCATAACAAGTCCTTGTGACAACAAACTAGTAGCCGTACCGCAAGCGCAACGCTTCGGGATACGGCGCGAAATAGCGCTGCTGCTCGAGATAGTCGTCCGGATATTCGGACAGATAGTGGCGCAAGAGCGTAATCGGAGCGAGCAGCGGCTGTACCCCTTGACGATAGCGGTCGATCAACTGGGTCAGTTCCTGGCGCTGTGAAGCATTCAGCTGATTGCGGAAATAACCCTGCACATGCATAAGCACGTTGGTGTGATTGCGGCGGGTCGCCGGATTTGAAAGCAGCGACATCAAGCGCAGCCGGTATTCCTCAATGAATGCTTCAAGAGACGCCCACTGATCCATCGTGGCGACAAAGCGCCCCAGCGTGCGATATTCCAGCTGGGAGTGCGCCAGCAGCAGCAGCTTGTAACGGCTGTGAAACGCCATTATCCGCCCGCGGGTAAGCCCCCGCTGCCACAGCTGATTTAACTCGTGCAACGCGAAAACCCGCTCGATGAAATTCTCGCGCAGCACCGCGTCATTCAGGCGGCCGTTCTCTTCGACGGGCAGCCACGACATGGCGGCCGTCAGGTGTTCGGTAAAGAGCCCGACGCCGCTTCGCCGCGCATTTTTCTGGTCGGCGTCATACACGCGTACTCGCTCCATCCCACAACTGGGGGATTTGGCGCAGACGATATAGCCGCACAGATGCCCCAGTTCGCTCACCTTGCTTGCCGAGAAGGCGTGCATGTCCTCGGTGACGTCCAGATCCCCGCCATTGCTGGCCTGCAACGCGATCTCATCGTGTTCATTCTTGACCAGGCGCAGCGCTGGACGAGGGGTCGGCAACCCGACCGCAATCTCAGGGCAGATCGGCTCAAAGCTGAAATAGGGGGTGAGTTGGTCCGCAGCAAACCCAAAGCGCTTATGCCCACCATCGAAACGGACCTGATTTCCCAGCAAGCAGGCGCTTATGCCAACGGGAATTAACGAGTTCGACATGAGGTGCCTCATCAAATAAATTGCTATCTCAATAGCATAGCGGATTTACAGACAACTCATGAGAAAGATGAGGAAAATCATGCCGTCGCGCCTGACGATGTCAGACGCGAAGGAGACGACAGGAAGGTGACGGCGACAGCCTACGGTCAGTAGAAGTGGCCGGCTGCGTGTTCTGACTGCCTATGCCACACCGGCTCGTCGCTGGTTTTTAACCACACTCGATGCAGATAACTGTAGAAACGAGCGCGATCGCGACGGAACAGCATCACCGGCAACGCCAGCAGACCAATAATCACAACCGCGCTGCGGCGCAGAACAATACGGTGGAACGGGTAAGCGTAAGACATGGCCATCCTCCGAGTCATACGATGCGCGGGAGGCACTCCCGCGGGTGATGAACGCGTCACTGCAACAGGTTAAAACTCTACCTCCTTTGCGCCCGGTTAGCTACTCATCCGACCAGAAATCCAGGCCGCATTTATCCTAAAAATTTGTGAAGTAACCGGCCTGACGATGATAAAAAAGCTGACTTTTGCCACCCGCGAATAAACGCCGGAGACGTCTGGCTCTGGCGGAAACGCCGCCGCTTAGGTATTACTGTTAGACCCAACCCATGATTCACTGAGCCCTGGCGATAAGGACTGTTCATGACCAATGAGGAACCGCGTCGTCCCGACCCGGATACGTTGCTGTCCCAGCTTGGAGAATCCCCGCGGGGAAAACTGAAGATTTTTTTCGGTGCCAGCGCGGGCGTCGGGAAAACCTATGCGATGCTGCAAGAAGCGCGGCGTCTCAAGGAGCAGGGGCTGGATGTGCTGGTCGGCGTGGTGGAAACCCACGGGCGTGTAGAGACCCTCGCGCAGTTAGACGGGTTGCCGCAGTTGCCGGGGAAAAAAATCGGCGCGGCGGGCAGAGATCATGAGGAGTTTGACCTGGACGCCGCGCTGGCGCGGGAGCCTGCGCTGATCCTCGTAGACGAACTGGCCCACAGTAACCTGCGCGGAAGTCGTCATCCTAAACGCTGGCAGGATGTGCAGGAGCTCTTGGAAGCCGGGATCGATGTTTTCACAACGGTCAACGTACAACATCTGGAAAGCCTTAATGATGTGGTGGGCGGGATCACCGGTATTCGCGTACGCGAAACCCTGCCCGATCCGTTCTTTGACGACGCGGAGGAAGTCGTGCTGGTGGATTTGCCGCCGGACGACCTGCGCCAACGCCTGCATGAAGGCAAGGTTTATCTTCCGCAACAGGCGGAGCGCGCCATCGAACATTTCTTCCGCAAGGGCAATCTCGTTGCGCTGCGTGAGCTGGCCCTGCGTCGGCTGGCTGACCGCGTGGACGACCAGGTGCGGGCGATGCGCGACCTTCAGGGCGACGAGCGCGTATGGCATACCCGCGATGCGATTCTGCTCTGCATCGGTCAGGACGCGGGTAATGAAAAACTGGTGCGGACCGCCGCCCGGCTGGCGGCGCGGTTGGGCGGCGTCTGGCACGCGGTGTACGTGGAAACGCCCCGGTTACACCGACTGCCTGAATCCCGTCGCCGGGCCATCCTGCGCGCGTTGAAGCTGGCGCAGGATTTGGGAGCAGAAACGGCCACCTTGTCCGATCCCTCCGTGGAAAACGCCATCCTCCGTTACGCACGCGAACATAATCTCGGCAAAATCGTAATTGGTCGTCACACGGATCGCCGATGGAATCGCTGGCGTCGGGCGCGTTTCGCCGAGAAGCTGGGGCTATTGGGACCCGATCTCGATCTGGTGGTGGTTTCCGTTCAGGATGAGCCCTCTTCCCCGCAGGTCAAACCGGAAGACAACCGGAGTCTCACCGAAAAATGGCGGCGTCAGCTGTATGGCTGCGCGCTGGCGATTGCCCTGTGCGCCGCAATCACGCTGCTGGCGCTGTGGTCTCCATTTTCCATGCTCGAACCGGTCAATCTGGTGATGATTTACCTGCTCGGCGTGGCGATCGTCGCGCTGTTTTTCGGACGTTGGCCCTCGGTTTTTGCCGCGCTGATCAACGTCATCGCCTTCGATCTCTGCTTCGTCGCGCCTCGCGGCAAACTGGCCGTGGCCGATGCACAGTATCTGGTCACGTTTATCGTGATGCTCAGTGTCGGCATTCTGGTGGGCAGCCTGACCGCTGACGTGCGCTATCAGGCGCGCGTCGCCCGCTACCGTGAACAGCGCATGCGCCATCTGTACGAGATGTCCAACGCGCTTAACCGCAGCCTGACCGTGGAAGATATCGCCGCCGCCAGCCATCACTATCTTGGCTCGACGTTTCAGGCTCGCGCCGCGATCTGGCTGGCAGATCCGCCGTCCTCGCCGACGGCCGAACTGAAGCCCGTCTCGGCGCAAACGCAAGAACCGCTTATCGTCGATCCGGCTATCGCACGCTGGAGCTTCGACCATCATGCGCCGGCGGGCTATGGAACACGTACCCTGCCCGGCGTTCCCTACCAGATTCAGCCGCTGTCGACGCCGCAGCTGACGTTCGGCGTCATCGCGCTTGAGCCGCTGCATGCGCGCCAACTGATGATCCCCGAACAGCAGCGCATGCTGGAGACCTGCACGGTATTGATCGCCAATGCGCTGGAACGGCTGCATCTCATCCAAAGCGCCGAGAAAGCACGTCTCGACACCGAGCGCGAGCAGTTGCGCAACTCGCTGCTGTCCGCGCTGTCTCACGATCTGAGAACGCCGTTGACGGTGCTGTCCGGCCAGGCGGAAATTCTGACGCGTAATCTGAGCGCACAGGCGTCCCCTTATGCTTCTCAGGCCGGCCAGATCGGACGGCAGATCCAGAACACGACGCGGCTGGTCAATAATCTGCTGGATATGGCTCGTCTCCAGTCGGACGGTTTCCATCCCCGCAAAGCCTGGCAGTCCCTTCAGGAGCTGGCGGACAGCGCACTGCGCCATCTGGAAAATGGCGAAGACGCGCCAGACGTGACGCTGGCGCTGCCGCAAGAACTGATGCTGGTCTACTGCGATGCCACCCTGATAGAACGGGTGCTGATCAACCTTTTGGAGAATGCCGTCAAGTACGCGGGCAACCGGGCGGCCATCACGCTCTCCGCTCTGCCGATCGTCACGGCAACCGGCGAACGCGACGTCGAAGTGCGCGTGCAGGACAACGGACCGGGCATCGACCCCGACAAGGCTAAGATGATTTTCGATAAATTCGCCCGCGGACATCCGGAGTCCGCCATTCCTGGTGTAGGCTTGGGGCTGGCTATCTGTCGGGCCATCGTCGCCATTCACGGCGGAAAAATCTGGGCGACGAATGCCGAAGGCGGCGGCGCCGTGTTTCACTTCACACTGCCGCTGATAACCCCGCCGGATCTGGAACCTGAATAAGAGGAGTCACCACGCAGGTGCTTACCAACGTATTGATCGTAGAAGATGAAAAAGAGATACGGCGCTTCGTGCGGCAAGCGCTCGAAGCGGAAGGGTGTCATGTCTTTGAGGCCGATACGCTACAGCGCGGCCTGCTTGAGGCCGCCACCCGCAAGCCGTCGCTGATTATCCTCGATCTGGGACTGCCGGACGGCAACGGCATCGATTATATTCACGACCTGCGCCAGTGGAGCAGCATCCCGATTATCGTCCTGTCCGCCCGCAGCGATGAACAAGATAAAATCGCGGCGCTGGATGCTGGCGCCGACGATTTTCTGACAAAACCCTTTGGCATTGGAGAACTGCTGGCCCGGCTGCGCGTCGCACAGCGCCGGTTTACCCTGTCGCGTCAGGAGAGCCCGAAGGTGACGTTCGGCGACGTCAGTGTCGATCTGCTCGACCGTCAGGTGATCCGCAACGGCGAAACGCTGCATCTCACTCCCACCGAGTTCCGCCTATTGTCCCTGCTGGTCGCCAATCCCGGCAAAGTCTTGACGCAGCGCCAATTGCTGAACGACGTCTGGGGACCCAACGCGGTGGAAAACGGCCACTACCTGCGCATCTATATGGGACACCTGCGCCAAAAACTGGAGCTGGACCCCGCCCGCCCACGGCACCTGGTTACGGAGACCGCCGTCGGCTATCGCTTCATCCCCTGAAGATAGCCTTTCCCATGAGGCAGGAGTAGCATTCTCGCTTATTTCTGAGCGGGAAAAGAGTCATGAGTAGCTGGTTGATCTATGCACTGCTATCCGCGCTGTGCGCCGCGCTGGTTGCGATATTCGGTAAAGTGGGACTGCAACAGTCGGACGCCAATACGGCGACCGCCGTGCGCGCCGTCATCATGGCCCTGTTCCTGGTCGGCGTTGTCGTCGCGCAAGGCAAACTGGGCCTGGTAGGATCGATGCTGACGCAGCATAAAGCCATGCTGTTCATCGTCCTCAGCGGCGTTGCCGGAGCCATGTCATGGCTGTTCTACTTCATGGCGCTCAAAAACGGCTCGGTAGCGCAGGTCGCCCCGATAGATAAACTGAGCGTCGTCTTTGCCGTGATTTTGGCGGTGATCCTGCTGGGGGAAAAGATATCTCTGCTGGCGGGCGTGGGCGTCGCGCTGATCTCAGCCGACGCGCTGCTGGTCGCATTGGGATAACGGCAAGCGGCCCGTTGCTCGATAACATCGGTCTGTTCGTCACAGCGGGCCGCCCCCCCGACATAAGAAACGGAGACGCTCGACCCCCTCTGCAACACGGTAAACACGGTAGGCGGACAGGTTCGTCCGGACGAGACATTCGCATAATCGTTGATACCGCGTCCGCCCCAAACGACGGGCTACGCTCCCCGTCGTTGAGGCTGCGTCGAATAACAAAAAGGCACCCTCTTCGGTGCCTTTTTTGACTTCTCGTTGTCGAGAGCGTTATTTCGCGTTGTTCAGCACTTCGCTGACAATCTCTACCGCTTCTTTTTCAATTTTCCGTAGATGTTCGTCGCCGAGGAAACTTTCACAGTAGATTTTGTAGGCTTCTTCCGTACCGGAAGGACGCGCGGCAAACCAGCCGTTATTCGTCATCACCTTCAGCCCACCGATAGACGCGCCATTGCCCGGCGCGGTGGTCAGGCGCGCGGTAATCGGATCACCCGCCAGCGTACTCGCGGAGACCTGCTCCGGCGACAGCCTGGACAACGCGGCTTTTTGCGCATGCGTGGCCGGTGCCTGAATACGGTTATAGCTAGGCGCACCGAAGCGTTTCGCCAATTCATCATAGTGCTGCTGCGGGTTCTTACCGGTCACTGCCGTGATCTCCGCCGCCAGCAGACACATGATGATGCCGTCTTTGTCAGTCGACCACGGCTGAGTGTCAAAGCGCAGGAAGGACGCGCCCGCGCTTTCCTCGCCGCCGAAGCCCAGACTGCCGTCGAACAACCCATCGACAAACCATTTGAAGCCGACCGGTACTTCCACCAGCTTGCGTCCCAGATCGTTGACGACCCGGTCGATCATCGCACTGGACACCAGCGTTTTGCCGACTGCGACACTGTCGCTCCACTGCGGACGATGCTGGAACAGATAGTTGATAGCGACGGCAAGGTAATGATTCGGATTCATCAGCCCGGCGGGAGTCACGATGCCGTGGCGGTCATAGTCCGGATCGTTGGCGAAGGCCAGATCGAACTTGTCGCGCAGCGCCAGCAGCCCGGCCATGGCGAACTCCGATGAGCAGTCCATACGGATGACGCCGTCGTGATCCAGCGTCATAAAGCGGAACGTCTGATCAACTTCGTCGTTGACCATGGTCAGATCCAGTTGGTAGTGTTCGGCGATCCGCTGCCAGTAAGCGATACCGGAACCGCCCAGAGGATCGACGCCCAACTTCAGCCCGGCGCGCTGGATGGCCGCCATATCGACGACATCGCCCAGCCTTTCCACGTAGGCCTGCACCAGATCCTGTTCGTGAAGATGAGCGCCCTGTTTGGCCGCGTCCATGGTCTGACGCTTAACGCCGCACAATGCTTCTGCCAGCAACGCGTTGGCGCGCTTTTCAATCACGCTGGTCAGATTGGTGTCTGCGGGACCGCCATTGGGGGGATTGTACTTGATGCCGCCGTCTTCCGGCGGGTTGTGCGACGGCGTAATGACAATGCCATCTGCCAGTGCGCCGCCGTTGCGGTTGTGCGTCAAAATCGCGTTGGAGACCGCCGGCGTTGGGGTGAAGCCGTTATCCTGCTGGATAATCACGTCCACACCGTTCGCCGTCAGCACTTCCAGAACGGAAATAAACGCGGGTTCAGACAACGCATGCGTGTCTTTACCCACGTAACAAGGGCCGCTAATTCCCTGACGACGGCGCTCTTCGGCGATGGCCTGTGCAATAGCCAGAATATGCGCTTCATTGAAACTGTGACGCGCGGCGCTACCGCGATGACCAGAGGTGCCGAATTTCACGGCATGGGCCGGATTGGCAGGGTCCGGTTGCAACACGTAATACTGTGACGTCAACTGCGCGACGTTAATCAAGTCGCTCTGCCGGGTAGGTTGTCCAGCTCTCGGGTGATTAGCCATTACCTTGTTTTCCTGACGCGTGATTTAGAGGGTGCCGCAGACTTTCTCAATCAGCTCCGGCGGGAACTGCATCGATTGCATGATGTGTTCGACCATGCTTCGTTTACGACCCGTATTGGTATTCGTGATAACCCAGTATGGCGTGCCCTGAATATGTTTGGGTTTAGTGTGCGTGCCATTTTGCAGCAGCGTATGCTCGTCACCGGCAAAGTAAACGCGGGTCCGGCCGTGGAGCGACTCGGTCGCCGCGCTGAATTCAGCAGGTGACAAGTCATACAACGTGGACAATATCAACATGAAGCGGTTGATCGCTTTATTCTTCTCAGCGTATTCGTCTGATAACAGCAGCTCGCGGAGCGCTCTCACCCGGTCTCGCGGGCTGGGTTGAATCGCCGCCGCCGGCTGTTCAGCCGCCGCAGCTTTGGAGGGGGCTGTCTGTGCAACCTGTCCGGCGCTGAATTTCAGCATGCGCCGTAAAATGTCTGATGCGCTTTCGCCAATATGCTGGGTATGGCTGGCAATATAACGATAAAGCTCTTCGTCGACCTCAATAGTTTTCATCTTCATCCAGTACGGTTTTATTTCTTCAATCATCAGGGAGTATAAAGTTACCTTTCTCCCGCGAACAGCAGCAAACGGGGGTATCCGCATAAAGTCAGATTAGGCTGAGTGATGCCTTTGCGCATGGAGGGTCGCCAGAGGCGAACGTTCATGGCACTGCGAGATCGCAGGATAATCTCATGATACCCTAAGCAAACGTCTCCCTGAATGAACTTCACTATGAAATTGAATTATCGCTGGCAAAACGCACAACTGCCTCAGCAGCAGCTTCCGGTTATTCTCATTCACGGCCTGTTCGGCAACCTGGATAATCTTGGCGTATTAGCCCGCAATCTGCAAAATCAACACGATATTTTACAGATCGATCTGCGTAACCACGGGTTGTCTCCACGCGATCCCTCCATGCAGTATCAGGATATGGCGCAAGATGTCGTGGATCTGCTGGACGAACTGGCGCTGGATCGTGTCATGGTGATCGGCCACTCCATGGGCGGTAAAGTCGCCATGGCGCTGAGCGCGCTGATTCCGGATCGCATTGAGCGCATCGTCGCGATTGATATTGCGCCGGTGCATTATCACAGTCGACGACACGACGACATCTTTGCCGCGCTAAGAGCCGTCAGCGCCGCCGGGATTACACAACGTACTGCCGCTGCGGAATTGATGCGCGAAAGCATCGCCGACGATGGCGTAATTCAGTTCCTGCTGAAGTCATTTGCTCAGGGAGCGTGGCGATTCAACGTGCCGGTTTTATGGGACCAGTACGAGGCCATTTCAGGCTGGCAGGACGTCCCCGTCTGGGCGCACCCCATTCTGTTCATTCGCGGAGAGAATTCGCCTTATCTGGATCGCCGCTATCGCGATGCGCTGCTGCGCCAGTTTCCCGGTGCGACGGCTTATGCCATCGCAGGCGCAGGGCATTGGGTCCATGCAGAAAAACCCGAGGCCGTGCTGCGGGCAATACACCGTTTTATGGCCCAGAGTTAACCCAACCGTTCGCCGCGACACCAGTAAACCATTGTCGCGGCTGGTTCCGCTGGGGTATCATGTCGCCCGCTTTACGCACTGAAGGGTCGGCTTTCTAGCCACTGGCATTGTTAACCACATCATCAAAATGTCGCAGATAAAATGCGCCTTTTGGTCCGAATCTTTGCAGTACCACTACCTATGGCAAAAGAACAAACGGATCGCACCACGCCGGATCTTTTCGCTGATGAGCGTCGTCCGGGCCGTCCGAAAACCAATCCGCTTTCACGAGATGAACAGCTGAGAATCAACAAGCGCAATCAGCTGAGACGAGACAAAAATCGTGGGTTAAGGCGGGTTGAGCTGAAAATTAACGCAGAAGCGGTCGATATTCTCAACGCGTTGGCGGAAGAGAAAAAGATCAGCCGAAGTGAGCTCATCGAGCAAATTTTGCTATCGCAGCTGGCAGGCGCAACACGTTGATCGCACATAACGCGTCGTCAGAGACGCCCCGAATTTATTGTTTTCATTACGACGTTCACTGACTCCCACGCTCCGCACATCTTTCAGTCTAATTCCCAATCCGCCCTTATCATCGCGCTCCTCGCGGCGACGATAAGGGTAACAGGCATAGCTGCTAGCGTGTGAAATCGCGTGGCTTGGTTAGAATTTTTCCCAGTTATCCGCCGATTTCCCTGATGGGAGTGCTTTTAACGCAGGCGCGGGAGCGGCCGATTTTACCTCACGGCTATGAACTACGGGCGCGTCTTTGGCCGACGATTCCGTCAGGCGGAAGACCGACACGGCCTGCGTCAGCAGAGCCGCCTGCTCTTCCAGCGAGCGCGCGGCGGCGGACGCTTCTTCAACTAACGCGGCGTTCTGCTGTGTGACGCCATCCATTTCCGCAATCGCCTGCCCTGCCTGAGCAATCCCTTTACTTTGCTCCTCGGACGCCGTGGCAATTTCCGCCATGATATCGGTCACGTTCGATACGGAGCGGACTATTTCGCTCATGGTCGTTCCTGCGTCCGCGACCTGCGACGATCCGGAATCGACGCTGCGTACCGAATCGGAAATCAGATGTTCGATCTCCTTGGCCGCCTGCGCGCTTCGCTGAGCCAGATTACGCACTTCCCCCGCGACGACGGCGAAACCACGCCCTTGTTCTCCGGCGCGGGCCGCTTCCACTGCGGCGTTCAGCGCCAGAATGTTGGTCTGGAATGCAATCCCGTTAATCACCGTGGTGATTTCAGCAATCTTCTTGGAGCTGCTGGCAATTTCAGACATGGTTTTCACCACGTTGTCGACCAGTTCTCCACCCTTGTGGGCCGTGACCGAAGCCTGCTGCGCCAGCTGACGCGCATGCCCGGCGTTCTCGGCGTTCTGTTTCACCGTCGACGTTAACTGCTCCATACTGGCCGCGCTCTCTTCAAGCGCGGAGGCCTGAGACTCCGTGCGCGCCGAGAGGTCATTGTTGCCAGCGGCGATTTCCGCCACGCCCTGATAAATGGATTCGGCGCTGCTGCGGATGGTGCTGACCGTATTAGCCAGGCTGCCCTGCATATCGCGCAGCAGAGGGAACAGTTTGCCCACGCAGTTGTTGCCGAAGTCCACGATCGGTTTACCCAACCGCCCGGCGGCGATGATCTGGAAGTAGTCGCGAAGTTCGTTGAGAGGGCGCATCAAATATTTGACCAGATAACGATCGGTGAACAGCAACATTAATATGCCCGCTATCAGTCCCGCTACCAGGATAGTCTGGCCAATGAAAGTCAGACGGTTGAAACGCTCGCCCGCTGCGCTAAACTTCTCAGCGCCCGCTTTGTTGAACGCCGTAACAGAAATGCCGAACTGACGACTTAACGCAGGGACGGTCGTTTTAGCATATTCCTGATACTCATCCAGCGCAGAGGCAGCCGCGCGTTGGAACATCGGCTCTACGCCATTTTGGATAAGATTCGTCCAGTCGTTGGCCACCGCATCAGCCAAAGAACTGTCCATGCCGGCGTGGTCGATCTGTTTGAACGCCACCAAACCCTCTTTCATATTATTGAGCGCTTCCGCTGCAGACCGCTGCTCTTTGTCCGCATTGGCGATATCGCCCGACCGACGATAGTCCACCGATCTGGCCAGTCGAGTCACCATACGAAAATACTGATCGTTCCCCGTGTTGACTAGGTTCATATTTTTAACCAGGAGCGTGCTGGTGTGCGATGTTTGGGTCATCGCATGGAATGAATAGAAGGTGTAAGCCGAAACCGCGCCCCACAACACACAGAAAGTGCCCAACACCCACAGTAATGCCGTACGGATAGCAATATTTCTCAGCAATCGCATATCAAAACTCCCTGCCGAAGCAAAAGATTAAGTTTGGTGTAACTAAGACTGGCTGAAGCGCCTTTGTTAAGGGAAAGCACGGTGCTGATTGGGCGTCACTGACAAAGCGCTCAGTGTTCACCATCGTCAATATCGGACAAAAATTTAGAGGACAGACTTCGCAAAAATAAGAAAAAAACCAGAAATAATATTTAGTTAAAGTTTTTCAATAAGATAGTAGATTAAAAAAATTACAAAAATATCTATGACATAAAAAATCACCGCGAGGGCAGAGAGAGTCGAGGCACCGGCAGATACAAGTTTCTCCCTCAGAAAGGGTCTGCTATCATTATCCGATCTGTGGTAGCTCAGGCACCATATCAATAGGAATCAAGAGGTTATATTATCCATGGCACTTATAGGTATTTTCTTCGGCAGCGATACTGGCAATACCGAAAACATTGCCAAGGCAATCCAACAGCAGCTGGGCTCCGATGTCGCAGAAGTCCATGACATCGCCAAAAGCAGCAAAGAAGATCTTGAGCGTTTCGACATTCTGCTGCTGGGCATTCCAACCTGGTATTACGGGGAAGCACAGTGTGACTGGGACGATTTCTTTCCGACGCTGGAAGACATCGATTTCGCCGGAAAGCGCGTAGCGCTCTTTGGATGCGGCGATCAGGAAGACTATGCCGAGTATTTCTGTGATGCCATGGGCACCTTGCGCGATATTATCGAACCGCGCGGCGCGACCATCGTCGGTAACTGGTCTACCGAAGGTTACTACTTCGAAGCCTCGAAAGGTCTGGCTGACGACAACCACTTCATCGGCCTGGCGATTGATGAAGACCGTCAGCCGGAGCTGACCGAGGAGCGCGTGAGCGCATGGGTTAAACAAATCAGTTCTGAGCTGAATTTGTAAGCATTTTAGATCAGTTCTCCCCGTTGCGGCCCGGCACAAGTTTGTGTCGGAGCCGTATCAATAGGTAAAACCTGTCATAAATATAGATACATTTTTTTAACTTTTCCGCTTTGCGCGGTACAATACCCCCTTCGGTTAGCTGGTTTCTCACCATTTTTCGCTTTTAAAACGGCGTTGCGCCGTCCCTCTCACCGATGGGTAAGCCTGATATGGTTACGGTTCTGCGGTTTTCATTTCGCCTATGCAGTTCTATAATTGAGACGAATAAACATGTTTGAGCCGACCGATGATATTAGGCTAGTTAGCCTCCCTTGATGAAAGTAGAGTAACAGGACTAAATCCGCATGACTGACAACAACACCGCATTAAAGAAGGCCGGCCTGAAAGTAACCCTTCCTCGTCTTAAAATCCTGGAAGTCCTGCAGGACCCAACTTGCCATCACGTCAGTGCGGAAGATTTGTATAAAAAACTGATTGATATGGGAGAGGAAATTGGCCTGGCTACCGTTTATCGCGTGCTAAACCAGTTCGATGACGCCGGTATCGTTACTCGTCACAACTTTGAGGGCGGAAAATCAGTTTTCGAGCTGACTCAGCAACAGCATCACGATCATCTGATTTGTCTAGACTGCGGACGCGTCATTGAATTTAGCGATGAATCCATTGAAGCTCGCCAGCGTGAGATTTCAGAGCGCCACGGTATCAAACTGACTAACCACAGTCTGTACCTGTACGGCCACTGCAGCTCCGGCAACTGCCGTGAAGACGAAAAACTGCACGAAGGGAACTGATTCCTCTTCTAATCAGAAAAAATGATTCACAAAAAAAGAAAACCGCCACGGCGGTTTTCTTTTTTCTTTATTCGGGCACGATAAAGTCAACCGGCCCAAGTGTCTCGCAAACCTGTGGTTCGGTTAAATACCAAATGATCGGCGCTGGAGTAAACGCGGTCCGCGCAGAAGTACCCTTCACGCTCGAACTGGTACGCTTTCTCCGCCAGAGCCTCCGCCATGCTGGCTTCAACAAATCCATTCGCGATCTGCAACGACTCAGGGTTGATGGTCGACAGGAAATCTTCCGCCGCCCCTGGGTTCGCTACGCTGAAAAGACGGTCGTACAGGCGGAATTCGGCCGGAATGCCGTGCGCCACGGAAACCCAGTGGATGACGCCTTTTACCTTGCGTCCATCGGCCGGATCTTTGCTCAGCGTATCTGGATCATAGCTACAGTAAATTGTTGCGATCTCGCCCTGCTCGTCTTTTTCAATACGGTCAGCTTTGATCACATAGGCGTTGCGAAGACGAACTTCCTTTCCCAGCACCAGACGTTTGTACTGCTTGTTGGCGGCTTCACGGAAGTCGGCACGGTCGATGTACAGTTCGCGGCTGAAACCGACCTGACGCGTTCCCATCTCCGGCTGGTTGGGATGGTTTGGCATCGTCACCCACTCTTCGTGGCCTTCAGGCAGGTTTTCGATAACCACTTTCACCGGATCCAGCACGGCCATGGCGCGCGGCGCATTCTCGTTCAAATCATCGCGAATGCAGGATTCCAACGATGCCATTTCTACCGTGTTGTCCTGTTTGGTCACACCGATACGGCGGCAGAATTCGCGAATAGAAGCTGCGGTATAACCACGACGACGCAGACCGGAGATCGTCGGCATACGCGGATCGTCCCAGCCTTCCACGACGTTTTCCATCACCAGTTGGTTCAGTTTGCGCTTGGACATCACCGCATATTCCAGATTCAAACGAGAAAACTCATACTGATGCGGATGCACGGGGATGGAGATATTGTCGAGCACCCAATCGTACAGACGGCGGTTATCCTGGAACTCCAGCGTACACAGAGAGTGAGTCACCCCTTCCAGCGCATCGGAAATGCAGTGGGTAAAGTCGTACATCGGGTAGATGCACCACTTGTTGCCGGTCTGGTGGTGGTCGGCGAATTTGATGCGATACAGCACTGGATCGCGCATCACCATGAAAGGCGACGCCATATCAATTTTGGCGCGCAGGCACGCGGTGCCTTCGGCAAATCCGCCGCTGCGCATTTTTTCAAACAGCACCAGGTTTTCCTGAACGTCGCGATCGCGGTAAGGGCTGTTTTTACCCGGGGAGGTTAGCGTACCGCGATACTCGCGGATCTGCTCCGGCGTCAGCTCATCGACATACGCCAGCCCTTTATTAATCAACTCAATCGCGTACTGATGCAGTTGGTCGAAATAGTTGGACGAATAACGGACTTCGCCGCTCCAGGAGAAGCCCAGCCAATGGACGTCGTGCTTGATGGACTCGATAAATTCGATGTCCTCTTTGACCGGGTTGGTATCGTCGAAACGCAGGTTGCATTGGCCGTGATAGTCTTCGGCAATGCCGAAATTCAGGCAAATCGATTTTGCATGACCGATATGCAGGTAGCCATTGGGCTCCGGCGGAAAACGCGTCTGAATATGATCATACTTACCAGATGACAGATCTTCGTCGATGATCTGGCGAATAAAATTCGTTGGGCGGGCTTCTGCCTCACTCATGCTTGATTCCTTAAAACGAAAAACAACACATAACCGCTAATGATCCAACAAGCCACGCCGGGAAACAACCGTTTGTTTCACCTAAATTGCATAGGCGTGGACAGCATAAAAAACGGGGTGAAGTTTTATCTTCGCCCCGCTATGAATATTTCAATGACGAAATCGCCCGGCGGGGTCATACGTTATTACCCGACCGATAAAGTGTCGCCCTATTTTTTCGATAGCTGCCGTAAAGCAAACGCGATAGTTTCAGCCTGCGTCCCCACAACAATCTGCACACTTTGCGCGTTCAGGCGAATCACGCCGGAAGCGCCCAGCTGTTTGGCTAACGCTTCATCCACCCGCGCCGAGTCTTTCACATTTAAACGCAGGCGCGTGATGCAAGCGTCAATACCGGTCAGGTTGTCTTTCCCGCCGACGGCGCGCAAATACCCCTCAGCCGCCGTTTCCAACTTATCTGAAGATGAAACCTGCGTGGACGGGGTCTCTATGACAGTCGCAACCGCTTCGCGCCCCGGCGTCAGGAGATTAAAACGTTGGATAGTAAAACGGAAGACGATGTAGTAGATAACGAAGAATACCAGCCCCTGCGGAATCAACATGTACCACTGCGTCGCCAGCGGGTTGCGGGATGAGAGCACCATATCCACCAGACCTGCGCTAAAACCGAAACCGGCAATCCAATGCATGCTCGCGGCGATGTAAACCGACAGCCCAGTCAGCAGCGCATGCAGGAAATACAGCACTGGCGCCACGAACATAAAGGAGAACTCCAGCGGCTCCGTGATGCCGGTAAAGAAAGCGGCAAAGGCGCCGGCTATCATGATCCCGGCCACCCGGCTACGATTCTCAGTGCGGGCACAGTGATAAATCGCTAACGCTGCACCCGGCATGCCGAACATCATGATAGGGAAAAAGCCCGCTTGATAACGCCCGGTGATGCCTGGAATCGCTTTACCCGCATCGATAGCCTGCTGTCCACTCAGGAAGTTAGGGATATCGTTGATCCCCGCGACGTCGAACCAAAAGACGGAGTTGAGCGCATGATGCAGACCGACAGGGATCAGCATGCGGTTAAAGAAGGCGTAAATCCCCGCTCCGACGGACCCCATACGCTGTATGTGTTCGCCGAAGGAGACCAGACCGCCGTAAATCACCGGCCACACGTACATCAGGATGGCGGCGACGACGATCATCAGCATGGAAGTCAGGATCGGCACCAGACGGCGGCCGCTGAAGAAAGAGAGAGCTCGCGGCAGCTCAACGCCGCTGAAACGGTTATAAAGTTCGGCCGAAATTACTCCGACCAGGATACCGACGAACTGATTTTCAATTTTACCGAACGCTGCCGGCACCTGATCCAGCGGGATTTGCTGAATCATGGCGACCGCCGCCGGCGAACACAGCGAGGTCAGAACGAGATAGCCCACGAATCCGTTTAACGCAGCGGAACCGTCTTTATCCTTGGACATGCCGTATGCCACGCCGATGGCGAACAGCACCGCCATGTGTTCAATGATGGCAGCGCCAGATTTCAGCAATAGCGCGGCCAGCGCGTTCTGACTGCCCCATCCCGTCGGGTCGATCCAGTATCCTACCCCCATCAAAATGGCGGCGGCAGGCAATGTGGCGACAGGCACCATCAGCGCCCGGCCTATATTCTGTAGATAACCGAGTGTACTCACTTTCCTCTCTCCCCTTGCGAACAATGAAACGGCCAGTCGATTTAATCGTTTTAGCCCCACCCTGCGGATAGGTTTTGAGTGTAAGAAATATATTTTTTATTGCGAAATAACAGCATCGATTATGTGATAAACCCCACCTTAATATCACATATAAAAAGTTTATGACTGCTTACTCAAAGCACTTATTTCAAGATAAAAAAAAACAAGCTAGACTACATTTCATAGCAAGATAGTTGAAGATCGCCGTGTTATTCGACTATAGAACTAAATTTCAAGCGATGGCTGACGCTTCAGGAGAACGCCAATGAGACTGATCCCGCTCAACACCACCGAGGAAGTCGGCAAATGGGCCGCACGTTATATTGCCCAGCGCATCCACGACTTTAATCCTACGCAAGAACGCCCTTTTGTACTGGGACTTCCCACCGGCAGCACGCCGCTGGAAGCCTATAAGGCGCTGATTGCTCTCCATCAGGCGGGCGATGTCAGCTTCCAACACGTCGTCACCTTTAATATGGATGAATACGTAGGGCTTCCGCCGGATCATCCGGAGAGCTATCGGACGTTCATGTTCCATAATTTCTTTAATCACATTGATATCCCACGTGAAAACATTAACCTGTTGAACGGAAACGCGAAGGATATCACCGCGGAGTGCCAGCGCTACGAGGACAAAATCCGCGCTTACGGCAAAATTCACCTGTTCATGGGCGGCGTAGGCAGCGATGGCCATATCGCGTTCAACGAACCGGCGTCATCACTGGTGTCGCGCACGCGTATTAAGACCCTGACCGAAGAAACCCGCATCGCCAACTCGCGCTTTTTCGGCGGCGATGTCAGCCTGGTGCCCAAATATGCCCTTACCGTGGGAGTCGGCACGCTGCTCGATGCGGAAGAAATCATGATTCTGGTCACCGGTCGAAACAAAGCGCCGGCGCTGCAGGCTGCGGTTGAAGGCAACGTCAATCACCTGTGGACCATCAGTTGTCTGCAGTTGCACGCCAAGTCCATGATGGTCTGCGACGAACCCTCGACGATGGAACTGAAGGTGAAAACCGTTAAGTATTTTCGCGAACTCGAAGCTGAGAATCTTATTCGATTTTGATCGGTTAGCCGGGAGCTCACAATGTACGCTTTAACTCATGGCCGCATTTTTACCGGCCATCAAATTCTTGACGACCACGCCGTCATCATTGCCGATGGGCTGATAGACCGTGTTTGTCCGCTGAAAGAACTACCGACCGATATCGACACGCGCGGCCTCAATGGCGCCCTGCTCGCACCAGGTTTTATCGACCTTCAGTTGAACGGCTGCGGCGGCGTGCAGTTTAACGACACGCTGGACAATATCTCGGTCAAGACGCTGGAAATCATGCAGCAGACCAATGAGAAATCCGGCTGCACCAGTTTCCTGCCAACGCTGATTACCGCCTCGGACGACTTCATCCGGCGCGGGGTGGAAGTCATGCGCGCCTATCTGGCGCAGAACAACCATCAGGCGCTGGGGCTGCATATAGAAGGCCCGTGGCTGAATCCTGTCAAGAAAGGCACTCACGACATCTCATTGATCCGCCAGCCGGACGAGGTTCTGGTCGAGTTTCTGTGCAACAACGCGGATGTGATAACCCAAATCACGCTCGCGCCCGAACGGGTTTCCGCCGACATCATCCAGCGGCTGGCCCGCGCCGGCATTATCGTTTCCGCCGGCCACTCCAATGCGACCTGGGAAGAGGCCAAACGCGGTTTTGCCGCCGGCATCCGCTGCGCAACTCACCTTTTCAACGCCATGCCGGTCATTGCCGGACGCGAGCCGGGGCTGGTCGGTGCGATTTACGACGCGCCCGAAATCTACAGCGGCATCATCGCCGACGGCCATCACGTCAGCTGGGCCAATATCCGCAACAGTAAACGCATTAAGGACGACCGATTGGTATTGGTTACCGACGCCACGGCGCCTGCCGGAGCCGAAATTGACCAGTTCATTTTTGCCGGCAAACCCATATACTACCGCGACGGCATCTGCGTGGATGAGCACGGCACCCTAAGCGGGTCGGCGCTCACCATGATCGATGCGGTACGCAATTGCGTAGAACAGGCGGGGATCGCCCTGGATGAAGCGCTCCGAATGGCCACGCTCTACCCTGCCCGCGCCATCGGCATCGACCACCGACTGGGCAGTATCGAGCGCGGTAAAGTCGCGAATCTGACGGCGTTCACCCGCGATTTCCACGTCATCAATACTTTTGTCAACGGCGAGGAAGTATTGAACTAAGTCGAGCAAATTTCATGACCACAGGCGAGCAAGCGAAGATAGGCAATATCGATCTGGTAAAGCAGTTAAACAGCGCGGTGGTATACCGGCTTATCGATCAACAAGGGCCGATCTCCCGCATACAAATCGCCGAACAGAGCCAGCTTGCGCCCGCCAGCGTCACGAAAATCACTCGCCAACTGCTGGAGCGCGGGCTGATCAAAGAAGTCGATCAGCAAGCCTCCACCGGCGGCCGCCGGGCCATCTCCATTGTGTCGGAGGCCCGCCCTTTCCATACCATCGCCGTTCGTCTGGGACGCTACGACGCCACCATCGCGCTCTACAATCTGGAAGGGCGACAGCTGGCGGAAGCGTATTACACGCTGCCGGAGAAAACGCAGGAAACGGTAGAAACAGCGCTCTTCAAAGCGATAGACCACTTCATCGGTCAACATCAGAACCGGATTCGCGAGCTGATCGCTATTTCCGTCGTGCTACCGGGACTGGTCGACCCTACCGCCGGTCTGGTCCGGTACATGCCGCATATCAACGTCGACAACTGGCCGCTGGTGCAGCATTTGCAAGAGCGCTTCGAGGTCGACTGCTTTATCGGCCACGATATTCGCAGTCTGGCGCTGGCCGAACACTATTTCGGGGCAAGCCGCCACTGTCAGGATTCGATCCTGATCCGTGTTCATCGCGGCACCGGCGCGGGAATTATCGTCAACGGGCAGATTTTTCTCGGTAGCAACGGCAACGTCGGCGAAATCGGCCATATTCAGATCGATCCGCTGGGGGAGCACTGCCACTGCGGTAACTTCGGTTGTCTGGAGACCGTGGTATCCAATTCCGCCATTGAGCAGCGCGTACTTCACCTGTTAAAACAGGGCTATCCCAGCAAACTCACCGTGGAAACCAGCCAGATAACGCCTATCTGTCAGGCTGCCAATCGTGGCGATGCGCTGGCGCTTGAAGTGGTTGAACTCGCGGGGTTGTATCTGGGCAAAGCCATCGCACTGACGGTCAACCTGTTCAATCCGCAGCAGGTGGTGATCGCCGGGGAAGTGACCGAGGCGGCGAAAATTTTGCTGCCCGCCATCCAGCGCTGCATAAATGCGCAGGTGTTGAAGGACTTTCGCAATAACCTGCCCGTGGTGGTTTCCGAACTGCATCATCTGTCCGCCATCGGCGCCTTCGCGCTGGTCAAACGGGCGATGCTTAACGGTACGTTGCTGATCCGGCTGCTGGAAAAAGATTAAGCGCCGATTAAGGCCATAAGGCCGAATTATGGAATCACCAAAAAAAGGCGCATCCCGTAAATGCATTTTATGGAATGTTTATTATATTGCGCTAAATATTAAGCATTCCTCATCATGAATGCTTTTTTCATTAAAGGTTATTGAACTCAAGTGCCATTTTGATGCTAAATCTTCGTTACTGACACAGCAGCGGTACACACAGCTCGGCCATTCGGCATAGAAACATTGCTCCATCCACTGCTGGCAACATCTCATCTTGACTCGCGAATATTCGCGAGATCGGCGAATCAAGGAGCTTCATCTTATGTGTTCTATTTTTGGTGTGCTTGACCTGAAAACCGACCCGGTTGAATTACGTAAAAAAGCGCTGGAGCTGTCCCGCCTGATGCGCCACCGCGGCCCGGATTGGTCCGGCGTCTATGCCAGCGATAAAGCAATTCTGGCCCACGAGCGTCTTTCTATCGTCGACGTCAACACCGGCGCTCAGCCGCTGTACAACCAATCTCGCACCCACGTTCTGGCCGTCAACGGCGAAATTTACAACCATCAGGAACTGCGTGAGAAGTACGCCGATCGTTACGAATTCCAGACGGGTTCCGACTGTGAAGTCATCCTGGCGCTGTATCAGGAAAAAGGACCGGAGTTCCTTGATGAGCTATACGGCATGTTCGCTTTCGCGCTGTACGACAGCGAAAAAGACGTTTACCTGATCGGCCGCGACCATCTGGGTATCATCCCGCTGTATATGGGCTACGACGAACACGGCAACTTCTATGTCGCGTCCGAAATGAAATCGCTGGTGCCGGTCTGCCGCGCGATTAAAGAATTCCCAGCGGGCAGCTACCTGTGGAGCCAGGAGGGTGAAATCCGCGAATACTACCGCCGCGACTGGTTTGACTACGAAAACGTCAAAGACAACATGACGGATAAAGTCCAACTGCGCGACGCGCTGGAAGAGTCCGTCAAGAGCCATCTGATGTCCGACGTTCCTTACGGCGTACTGCTGTCCGGCGGACTCGATTCCTCTATCATTTCCGCCATCACAAAAAAATACGCGGCTCGCCGTGTGGAAGACGACGCGCGCAGCGAAGCCTGGTGGCCGCAGTTGCACTCTTTCGCCGTCGGTCTGAAAGGCGCGCCTGATTTGAAAGCGGCTAAGCAGGTGGCAGACCATCTGGGCACCGTGCATCACGAGATCAACTTTACGGTGCAGGAAGGCCTGGATGCTATCCGCGATGTGATTTATCACATCGAGACCTACGACGTGACGACGATCCGCGCGTCTACGCCGATGTATCTGATGTCCCGTAAAATTAAAGCGATGGGCATCAAAATGGTGCTGTCCGGCGAAGGTGCCGACGAAGTGTTTGGCGGCTACCTTTACTTCCATAAAGCGCCGAACGCTAAAGAGTTCCACGAAGAAACCGTGCGTAAACTGCTGGCACTGCATCAGTACGACTGCGCCCGCGCCAATAAAGCGATGTCTGCGTGGGGCGTTGAAGCGCGCGTTCCTTTCCTGGATAAGGCGTTCCTCGACGTGGCGATGCGCGTTAACCCGAAAGACAAAATGTGCGGCAACGGCAAAATGGAAAAACACATCTTGCGCGAGTGCTTTGAATCTTACCTGCCGCACGACGTGGCATGGCGCCAGAAAGAGCAGTTCTCCGACGGTGTCGGCTACAACTGGATTGATTCTCTGAAAGAGATCGCCGCTGAGCAAATTTCCGACCAGCAGATGGAAACCGCGCACTTCCGTTTCCCGTACAACACACCGACGTCCAAAGAAGGCTATCTGTACCGCGAAATTTTTGAAGAGCTGTTCCCGGTTCCCAGCGCCGCAGAATGTGTTCCTGGTGGTCCGTCCGTCGCCTGTTCTTCCGCCAAGGCGATCGAGTGGGACGAATCCTTCAAGAAAATGGACGATCCGTCTGGTCGCGCCGTGGGCGTTCACCAGTCAGCGTACTAACCGTCTATTTTACGGTTTTCATCCTAAACGGGCCTCCAGAGGCCCGTTTTTCTTATCGATGATGGCAAAAAAAACGGCCTTTTGACGCTTTTCTGTTCATACTGTTCATAAGCCAGACAAACGGCCGCCGGCAGGCGATTTTCGGGAAAAAATGTGTTGACGGTTCAAAGTCAACTACGCATAATGCGCCCCGCAACGCCGATGAAGGTGACGCGGAAAAGATGGCTACGTAGCTCAGCTGGTTAGAGCACAGCACTCATAATGCTGGGGTCACAGGTTCGATTCCCGTCGTAGCCACCATCTTTTTTGCGGGAGTGGCGAAATTGGTAGACGCACCAGATTTAGGTTCTGGCGCCGCAAGGTGTGCGAGTTCAAGTCTCGCCTCCCGCACCATGTAATCTTCTAGGCTAAGCAACGTTTTATTGGGGTATCGCCAAGCGGTAAGGCACTGGGTTTTGATCCCAGCATTCCCAGGTTCGAATCCTGGTACCCCAGCCAATTTCAGTGAGACACTTCGTTAGGAGTGCAACCCGTTGGGGTATCGCCAAGCGGTAAGGCACCGGATTCTGATTCCGGCATCCCAGGTTCGAATCCTGGTACCCCAGCCAAACATTCGCCACGAAGAAACTTTCTTCTGGTCAATAGCAGTACCAAGGCTACGTAGCTCAGCTGGTTAGAGCACAGCACTCATAATGCTGGGGTCACAGGTTCGAATCCCGTCGTAGCCACCACATTTTGGGGTATCGCCAAGCGGTAAGGCACCGGATTCTGATTCCGGCATCCCAGGTTCGAATCCTGGTACCCCAGCCACGAATACAAAAAAAGCCTGCTGATGCAGGCTTTTTAGTTGTTGGCGACCCGTCCTAAATAGCGTTGACTCATTCCAGCCCTCAACGCCGGGATGCCCCATAGAACGCATCCAATTCTATGCTCGGCGCGCCTGTCGGCATATCGCTATCCGTCATCCCTTCTCTCTCGATATTAATGCGCGACTGATTTGGAAAAGACGTTGATTATGATGACGCCAGCAATAATCAACCCCATGCCCAGCACAGCCGGAAAATCCAGACGTTGACCATAAATAGCCCAGCTCACGCCAGCAATTAATACGATTCCCGCACCAGACCAAATGGCGTAGATGACGCCTGTCGGCAGCACGCGCATGGTGATCGTCAGGCAGTAGAACGCCACCGCGTAAAACACCACGGTCACCACGCTCGGAATAAAACGGGTAAAGCTGTCAGACAGCTTAAGCGCCGTCGTCGCAATGACCTCGGAAACAATCGCCAAACTCAAATAGAGGTATATCATCATTCTCTTCGCATAAATGGTCGTTGGAAAACGCGTACAGCTTATGCACTCTACCCGTGCGAACTTAAACGCGGCCCCGACGGGCCGCCTGGACTAAAGCCCCAGCGCGTATTTCAGCGCCTGCTGTTTAAGTTTACCCGCCCGCTGAGCCGCCATCAGCGCCACGTTCCTCGCCAGCATTAATGGCGCCAGTCGATTGCTGAAAGCCCCATAGAATAAATCCATTCCGCTTTGCATCAGCAGGTTGTCCATCCTGCGCCGCCGTTGGTAGCGCTGTAGAATGGATTCTTCATACCAACACTCACCGCGATCGCGCGCTTGAGTGACCACAGACAGTAAGGCTTCGACATCACGATAGCCCAAATTCACGCCCTGCCCCGCCAGCGGATTGATGGTATGCGCCGCATCGCCCAGCAGCGCCAGCCCCGGCACCACGTAACGCTGGGCATGCCGGCGAATCAACGGGAATGCGCCCGCCGCCACGGCATTCACTCGCCCGATACGCGCCGGAAAGGTCTCAGCGATGACGTCATCCAACTGCGCCATTGATAAGCTTTGCAACTGGCGAATGCGCTGCGGACCGTCATACCATACCAGCGATCCCCATTGGTCGAACAAGGGCAAGAAGGCTCGCGGGCCATCCGGCGTAAACTGCTGCCAGGTGACATCCTGCTGCGGAGCTTCCGTGCGAACGCTAATTAACATACAGGACTGGCGATACTGCCAACCACTGACGCCGATACCCGCCCACTGACGAACGCGAGACTGCGCGCCGTCCGCACCCACCACCAGCGTCGTTTCGATGACGGCATCATCATCCAGCGTCACCTGCCAGACCGGCGCTGCGTAGTTCAACTGTTTAAGATGCCGTGGGCAGAGTAGCGTTACTCCCTGCATATTTTCCAACGACTGCCAAAGCGCCAGTTGCAACACCCGGTTTTCGACCATGTAGCCTAATTCCGGCAGGCTCAGCTCGCTGGCGTCGAACGCGACCCGAGCGCTGTCCCACTCCCAGGTCTCCAGCCGACGATACGGAGCGCTGCGCATCTGTTCCACGTTCGCCCACGCCCCCAACTGGCGCAGTAACGCCACAGAGGCATAGCCAATCGCCGATAAACGCAAATCCGGCGGACTTTCGGCATCAAACGCCGGCGGCGCATCCTGCTCCACCAACGCCACCTGAAAACCGTTTTGCGCCAACCCTAATGCGGCGGCGGCGCCCACCATACCCCCACCGACGATGACTACGTCAAAGTGCATACGTGCCCCACCATTTCTAAACAGAGTCCCGTGTATAACAGGAAAAGAATTGAGCATAGTTTACTGGATCTCGGCCGTTTTATCAGAAAAGCGAAGATGGGTGCATACTGGTCACCGCGGCGCCAAACGATTACAATACGCGCCCGCATCAAGGTAAAGCGTGTTCACCCGAACTGAATAATGGCAAGTCTATAACGATGATAAAAAAACTGCATATAAAAACCTGGGGCTGTCAGATGAACGAATACGATTCATCCAAGATAGCCGGCTTACTGGAAAGCACTCACGGTTATGAGCTGACCGACATCGCAGAAGAAGCGGACCTTCTTCTGCTGAACACCTGTTCTATCCGTGAAAAGGCGCAGGAAAAAGTCTTTCATCAGCTCGGCCGCTGGAAGGCGCTGAAAGACAGCAATCCAAACCTTATCATTGGCGTCGGCGGCTGCGTCGCTTCCCAGGAGGGCGCGCACATTCGCGAACGCGCCCACTACGTGGACGTCATTTTCGGGCCGCAAACGCTGCACCGCCTGCCGGAAATGATTAATCACGTGAACGGTACGCACAGCCCGATCGTTGACGTGAGCTTCCCCGAAATCGAGAAATTCGACCGTCTGCCGGAACCGCGCGCCGAAGGCCCGACCGCCTTTGTCTCCATTATGGAAGGCTGCAATAAATACTGTACGTTCTGCGTGGTCCCCTATACCCGCGGAGAAGAAGTCAGCCGTCCCTGCGACGATGTACTGTTTGAAGTGGCGCAGTTGGCCGAACAGGGCGTGCGCGAAGTTAACCTGCTGGGTCAGAATGTCAACGCCTATCGCGGCGAAACCTATGACGGCAACATCTGCACCTTCGCAGAACTGATTCGTTTGGTGGCGGCCATCGACGGCATCGACCGCATCCGTTTCACCACCAGCCATCCGATCGAATTCACCGACGATATCATCGGCGTGTATGAAGATACGCCGGAGCTGGTCAGCTTCCTGCATTTGCCGGTACAGAGCGGTTCCGACCGGGTACTGACCATGATGAAACGTCGTCATACCGCGCTGGAGTACAAGGCGATAATCCGCAAACTCCATAAAGCACGCCCGGGTATTCAGATCAGCTCCGACTTTATCGTCGGCTTCCCTGGCGAGACGAAAGACGATTTTGAACAGACCATGAACCTGATTGCCGACGTCAATTTCGACATGAGCTTTAGCTTCATCTATTCACCGCGCCCCGGCACCCCGGCGGCCGATATGGTGGACGACGTCAGCGAAGAGGAGAAAAAACAGCGCCTGTATCTCCTCCAGGAGCGCATCACCCAGCAGGCCATGCGCTACAGCCGCCAGATGATGGGCTCCGTGCAGCGCGTGCTGGTTGAAGGCACCTCCCGCAAGAACGTGATGGAGCTGTCCGGCCGTACCGAAAACAATCGCGTCGTCAACTTCGAAGGCTCGCCGGAGATGATCGGCAAGTTCGTGGATGTGGAAATCGTCGACGTTTATCCGAACTCGCTGCGCGGCGTGCTGGTCCGCACCGAAGATCAAATGGGGCTGCGTGTAATTGAATCGCCGGCGGCAGTCATCGCCCGTACCCGTAAGGAAAATGAGATTGGTGTTGGCACTTATCAACCCTGATAATCCCGCTATCGACGGGCAGTCCTGGCTGCCCGTATTCCCATCCCGAAGATCCTGCCTTGTTTTTATGAAACCGCCCCCAATATCGGTAGTGCGACTTGCGCCTTTACGGGTTAGCGATAAATAATCATGGTTATTCATGCATAGCTGGCGATCGCCAGCCGATGGACTCCAGTCTCAATCCGTCCATTTTCCGGTTAAATACCAAGAGGAATAATTTGAACGTAACGACCAAAGAGATCACACTCGAACCCGCGGACAATAAACGTTTACTCAGCCTGTGCGGCCCGTTTGACGACAATATCAAACAGTTGGAACGCCGCCTGGGCATTGAAATTAACCGCCGCGACAATCAATTCAAACTGGTCGGAACCGAACTGTGCGTCAAGGCGGCTGCCGATATTCTGCGGCATCTGTACGTTGATACCGCGTCGATGAAAGGCGCTAGCCAGGATATCGACCCAGAGCAGATTCATCTGGCGATCAAGGAGTCCGGCGTCTTGGAACAGTCCGCCGACAGCGTGCCTGAATTCGGCAAAGCGGTGAATATTCGTACCAAACGCGGCGTCATCAAACCCCGAACGCCGAATCAGGCGCAGTACGTCGCCCATATTCTCGATCATGATATTTCGTTCGGCGTAGGCCCGGCCGGTACCGGGAAAACCTATCTGGCCGTTGCCGCCGCCGTCGATGCGCTGGAGCGTCAGGAAATTCGCCGAATTCTGTTAACCCGTCCGGCGGTGGAAGCCGGTGAAAAGCTGGGTTTCCTGCCGGGTGACTTAAGCCAGAAAGTGGACCCGTATCTGCGCCCGCTGTATGACGCGCTTTTCGAAATGCTGGGCTTCGAAAAAGTCGAGAAGCTGATTGAACGCAATGTGATCGAAGTCGCGCCGCTCGCTTACATGCGTGGCCGCACGCTCAACGACGCCTTCATCATTCTGGATGAAAGTCAGAACACTACTATCGAACAGATGAAGATGTTCCTCACGCGTATCGGCTTCAATTCGAAAGCCGTCATTACCGGCGACGTGACTCAGATCGACCTGCCGCGCAACCAGAAGTCCGGGTTACGGCACGCAATTGAAGTGCTGTCCGACGTCGAAGAAATCAGTTTCAACTTCTTCCACAGTGAAGACGTAGTGCGCCACCCGGTGGTCGCGCGTATCGTCAACGCCTATGAAGCCTGGGAAACCGCGGAGCAAAAGCGAAAAGACGCGCTGGCCCAACAGCGTCAACGCGAAGCGCTGCAAGCTGCCGGGCAGGAGCAGAAATGAGTCAGGTTACTCTCGATCTGCAGATCGCCTGTAAAAACAGCGATGGCCTGCCCTTAGAAGCTCACTTTCAACGCTGGCTGGATGCGGTGCTACCTCATTTTCAGGCGGAGTCGGAAGTGACGATCCGCATCGTCGACGAAGCGGAAAGCCATCAGCTAAATCAGACCTATCGCGGGAAGGACAAGCCCACCAACGTGCTGTCTTTCCCGTTTGAAGCGCCACCGGAAGTGGAGCTGCCGCTGCTGGGCGATCTCATCATCTGCCGTCAGGTGGTAGAGCAAGAAGCCGTCGAGCAGGAGAAAACGCAGGAAGAGCACTGGGCACATATGGTGGTGCACGGCTGCCTGCATCTGCTGGGCTACGATCACATTGAAGACAGCGAGGCCGAAGAGATGGAATCGCTGGAAACTGAGATCATGCAAGGGATGGGATACGCCGATCCTTATCTGGCAGAAAAATAAACGGTTACCGAGTTGCTTTAAATTCGGTATCTTACACAGCTATACGCCAGTGGCGGCATCGCACAAGCTTTCCCCCGCTGGTCACTTTTTCTAACCTGAGAGACGTCAACAGATACGCCATGAGCGACGACCATTCTTCCAACAGCGATAACCCTAGCCCCAAAAAGGGCTTCTTTTCTCTTATTCTCAACCAGCTTTTTCACGGTGAACCCAAAGATCGTAACGATCTGCTCACTCTGATTCGGGATTCGGAACAAAACGATCTCATCGATCCGGAAACCCGCGACATGCTGGAAGGGGTAATGGATATTGCTGAACAGCGAGTACGGGACATCATGATCCCGCGTTCGCAGATGATTACCCTGAAGCACAACCAAACGCTTGAAGAGTGCCTGGACGTGATTATCGAGTCCGCCCACTCTCGCTTCCCGGTCATCAGCGAAGATAAAGACCACATCGAAGGGATTCTGATGGCCAAGGACCTGCTGCCGTTCATGCGCAACGATTCCGAGCCGTTCAGTATGGACAAAGTCCTGCGTCCTGCGGTCGTCGTCCCGGAAAGTAAACGCGTCGACCGCATGCTGAATGAATTCCGCTCGCTGCGTTATCACATGGCTATCGTCATCGACGAATTCGGCGGTGTTTCCGGCCTGGTCACGATTGAGGACATTCTGGAACTGATCGTTGGGGAGATCGAAGACGAATACGATGATGAAGAAGATCGCGACATCCGCCATCTCACTCGTCAAACCTATACCGTTCGCGCGTTAACGCCAATTGAAGACTTCAACGAGTCCTTCTCCACCCAATTCAGCGACGAAGAGGTCGATACCATCGGCGGATTGATCATGCAGGCTTTCGGCCACCTGCCGGCCCGGGGTGAAACCATCGAACTGGACGGTTACCAGTTCAAAGTCGCGATGGCGGACAGCCGCAGAATTATTCAGGTGCATGTCAGAATACCTGAACACGCCCCCCAACCTATATTGGAAAACTAATCAGCCATGGCTGTCGCTTCCCTATTACAACGCCAGCAGAGCCGCATTCTGCTGGCGCTTTTATTCGGCGCCAGCGGCACGCTGGCATTCTCTCCTTTTGATCTCTGGCCCGCCGCCCTTATCTCTCTGTTCGGTCTGCAGGTGCTTACGCTCGGCCGCAGCGCTCGTCAGTCTGCTGCCGTTGGCTTTGCATGGGGCTTTGGACTGTTCATCAGCGGCGTACAGTGGGTCTACGTCAGCATCGCTGATTTCGGTGGTATGCCCGGCCCCATAAACGTAGGTTTGGTCGTCCTGCTGGCGTTTTATCTGGCGCTGTACCCGATGCTGTTTGCCGGCGTCTTGGCCCGCTTTTGGCCCAAGACGAACCTGTGGCGCGTCGCTATCGCCGCGCCCGCGCTCTGGCAGTTGACCGAGTTCCTGCGTGGCTGGGTGCTGACCGGCTTTCCATGGCTTCAATTCGGCTATAGCCAAATCGATGGCCCTTTAAAAGGGCTGGCGCCGATTCTCGGCGTAGACGCTATTACGTTCGTGCTGATGATCGTCAGCGGGCTGCTGACGTTTGCCATCGCCTCCCGCCGCTGGCTGCCAGCCGTCGTCGCGGCGGCCTTGCTACTGTTGTCGTGGCCATTGAGAGGCATCGCCTGGTTCAAGCTCGAGCCTGACCGGGCGGTTAACGTCGCGCTGGTACAAGGCGACATCCCCCAGTCGTTGAAATGGGATCCCGACGAGCTGCTGAACACGCTAAAAATTTATCTGGACAGCAGTCTGCCCGTCATGGGCAAAGCGCCGATCATTATCTGGCCGGAATCAGCAATTCCCGACGTCGAATCCCGCCAGCAGGCGTATTTGCGTCTGGTCGACCGTGCGCTGCTTGAGCGCCACAGTAGCCTGATCACCGGCATCGTCGACATCCGTCCGAAAGACAACGACGTGGACTATTACAACAGCATCATCGTTTTGGGCGACAAGCAGTCATACCGCTATCCCACCAGCAACCGCTACAACAAACACCATTTGGTGCCTTTTGGCGAATTTGTGCCGCTGGAAACTCTGCTCCGCCCGCTGGCGCCGCTGTTTGATCTGCCAATGTCGTCATTCAGCCGCGGCGACTATGTGCAACCGCAGCTGGACGTCAGCGGCTATCGACTCACGGCCACCATTTGCTACGAAATCATCCTAGGTCATCAGGTGCGGGATAACTTCCGTGAAAGCACCGATATGCTGCTCACGATCTCCAACGACGCTTGGTTCGGCCACTCTATTGGTCCGTGGCAACACTTCCAGATGGCGAGAATGCGTGCGCTGGAGCTGGGCCGACCATTGCTGCGCAGCACGAATAACGGCATTACGGCCGTCGTCACACCGGAAGGCGAGGTCAGCGCCTCGTTGCCGCAGTTCACGCGTGGTGTGCTGGAAACCTCCGTTACCCCGGCAACCGGTATGACGCCATACGCACGTTGGGGCGCGTGGCCGTTATGGACACTGACGCTGCTGTTCGGCCTCTGCGCTGTTTTCTCTTCTTGTATCCGCCGCCGCTGATCTTCCCCGCTATCGTACATCGTGAACAACAAAGGGCATGCTAAACGTGCCCTTCCTAACTCCTGGCATATTAATTGCTAAAACCTATGCGGCGCGGCCAACCTGGCGTCTTTTAAGAGTGTGCGATCTCACGCAGCACGGATTCGGGGCATCGCTAGCACCAAAATAGTGCCAAGCTGATTAAATGCTGCAATTTAGTGCAGATTAACTCTCAAAAAAGACACATGATGGCCTCATATTGTTAACAGTTGGCTATTTTTAACGATGTTGCAGTTTATTTGCGCTTTCGCGGTGCATCCGCAAAGCGCCACTCATTTGATTAGCACCATCACAACAGCAAAGGAGTTAGCACATGCAATTGCGTAAACTGGCATTTTCACTACTTCTGGCAGGTACAGCGGCAGGCAGTCTGGCTCATGCGGAAGAGCTGACCGGCACATTGAAAAAAGTGAAAGACAACGGCGTTATCGTTATTGGACACCGTGAATCTTCCGTTCCTTTCTCCTATTACGATAACCAGCAGAAAGTCGTTGGCTATTCCGAAGCCTACTCAGACAAGATCGTCGAAGCGGTTAAAAAGAAAATTGGTGCGCCGAACCTTCAGGTCAAATTGCTGCCGATCACCGCACAAAACCGTATCCCGCTGCTGCAAAACGGCACCTACGATCTGGAATGTGGTTCAACCACTAATAACCTGGAACGTCAGAAACAGGCCAATTTCTCTAACACCATCTTCATCATCGGCACCCGTCTGATGACCAAAGTGGATTCCGGCATCAAAGATTTCTCTGATCTGAACGAGAAAACCGTCGTTGTCACCTCAGGAACTACCTCTGAAGTGCTTCTGAACAAGATGAACGACGAGAAGAAAATGAAGATGCGCATCATCAGCGCGAAAGACCACGGCGACTCCTTCCGTACTCTGGAAAGTGGCCGCGCGGTAGCCTTCATGATGGACGATGCGCTACTGGCGGGTGAACGCGCCAAGTCGAAAAATCAAGACCAGTGGGTCATTCTTGGACAACCGCAGTCCAAAGAAGCCTATGGCTGCATGATGCGTAAAGACGATCCGCAGTTCAAAGCGCTGGTCGACGAAACCATCGCCCAGATCCAAACGTCAGGCGAAGCTGAAAAATGGTTTGACACCTGGTTCAAGCAGCCTATTCCACCGCGCAATCTGAACCTGAACTTCGAGCTGTCTGACGATATGAAGGCCTTATTCAAAGCGCCCAATGATAAAGCTTTCTAAGCTGCAAGCATCTCAAGATAATAGGTTCAGGCATTTTGATTGCTGATTTGCGAACATGCTGGCGGGTTCAGGTCAGTCGCTCCCTGCCCTGAGCTCCAGACCGTTCACAAGTCTTCGGGTAGCCTCGTTGGCTACCCTTTTTACCGGAGTTTTTTATGTCAACAGATTGGAATTGGGGTATTTTCCTGCAATCCGCTCCATTCGGTAATACGACTTACCTCGGATGGATTATTTCCGGCCTACAGGTGACCGTAACATTGTCTCTGTGCGCGTGGATCATCGCATTTCTGCTGGGTTCGCTACTGGGGATACTTCGTACCGCGCCCAACCGTTTCATCTCAGGCATCGGCACCTGTTACGTGGAGCTGTTCCGTAACGTCCCGCTCATCGTTCAGTTCTTTATCTGGTATCTGGTGGTTCCCGAGCTGCTGCCTGTTGAACTGGGCATGTGGTTCAAGGCGGAGCTGGACCCGAACATTCAGTTCTTCCTGTCTTCCATGATCTGTCTCGGCATGTTCACGGCCGCACGCGTTTGCGAACAGGTGCGCGCCGGGATCCAATCTCTGCCCCGCGGGCAGAAAGCCGCTGGTCTGGCGATTGGCCTGACGCTGCCCCAGACATACCGCTACGTGCTATTGCCCAACGCCTATCGCGTCATCGTTCCACCATTGACGTCAGAAATGCTTAACCTGGTCAAGAACTCCGCGATCGCCTCGACGATCGGTCTGGTCGACATGGCCGCACAGGCGGGCAAACTGCTCGATTATTCCGCGCACGCCTATGAGTCCTTCACGGCGATTACGCTGGCCTATATCGCCATCAACGCCATCATCATGTTGCTGATGCAGGTCGTTGAAAGAAAAACCCGTTTGCCGGGCAATATAGGGAGCAAATAAGAATGTATGAATTTGACTGGAGCTCTATCGCTCCCAGCCTGCCTTACCTGCTGCAAGGCCTTGGCGTTACGATTAAAATCACGGTGATTGCCGTCATTTTCGGTATTATCTGGGGAACCCTTCTCGCCGTCATGCGGCTGTCTTCGTTCAAACCTATCAGTTGGTTTGCCAAACTGTACGTAAACTTGTTCCGTTCCGTACCGTTAGTCATGGTACTGCTGTGGTTTTACCTGATTGTGCCAAGCTTTCTACAAAATGTGCTTGGGCTGTCGCCGAAAACCGATATTCGGCTAGTTTCGGCTATGGTAGCCTTCTCCCTGTTTGAAGCGGCCTACTACTCTGAAATCATCCGCGCCGGGATTCAGAGTATCGCTCGTGGTCAGGCTTCCGCCGCGCTGGCGCTGGGCATGACGCATTGGCAGTCCATGAGATTGGTGATTCTGCCTCAGGCTTTCCGTGCAATGGTTCCTCTGCTGCTGACTCAGGGCATTGTCCTGTTTCAGGACACCTCTTTGGTGTACGTGCTCAGTCTGGCTGATTTCTTCCGCACCGCGTCCAGCATCGGCGAGCGCGACGGAACGCAGGTTGAGATGATCCTGTTTGCCGGGTTTGTTTATTTTATTATCAGCATCTGCGCATCGATGCTGGTTAATTATCTGAAGAAAAGGACGGTTTGATGATTTCCCTGAAAAATGTTTCTAAGTGGTACGGTCAATTTCAGGTACTTACCGACTGCTCCACAGAAGTTAAAAAAGGTGAGGTAGTCGTCGTTTGCGGACCTTCGGGTTCCGGAAAATCGACCTTAATCAAAACCGTTAATGGACTTGAACCCATCCAAGAGGGGCTGATTGAAGTTAACGGCATCGCCGTCAACAACAAACGCACTAATCTGGCCCAGCTGCGTTCTAAAGTCGGCATGGTATTCCAGCATTTTGAGCTGTTCCCGCATCTGTCGATCATCGACAACCTCACCCTGGCGCAGGTCAAGGTGCTTAAGCGTCAGCGCGAACCGGCGCGTGAAAAGGCCAAGAAACTACTGGATCGCGTCGGTCTGTCCGCCCACGCGGATAAATATCCGGGACAGCTCTCCGGCGGCCAGCAGCAGCGTGTCGCCATCGCCCGTGCGCTGTGCATGGACCCCATCGCGATGCTGTTCGACGAACCGACCTCCGCGCTTGACCCGGAAATGATCAATGAAGTGCTGGACGTGATGGTTGAGCTGGCGCAAGAAGGGATGACCATGATGGTGGTGACCCACGAAATGGGCTTCGCCCGCAAAGTGGCGCACCGGGTCATCTTTATGGACGAGGGTAAGATTGTCGAAGACACCCGCAAAGAGGATTTCTTCACTAATCCAAAATCCGAACGAGCCAAAGACTTCCTGGCGAAAATCCTGCACTAATGCGCAAGTAAGCGTAGCGCGTTACGTTAGCGATTTGCTCTAAAAAATCCCGGCAGCCGATGCCGGGATTTTTTATGAGTTTCCCATAGCGACCAAGAGGATTGCCTCAAGGAGAAACCTGGGCGCTGCGTTTCCCGCTAGGGTTGGAAAGGCTGACGATGAAACTGGTCATGCGAACATTTCGGGCAGCGCGGCAGGACCTCCGGGGTATAAAAAGTCAGATGGTAGTGGCAGTTTTCGCACACCAGATTGCCCAGCCCGACCACCTCTCCGCTATGATAGACACCGTGATGGTTGACGTCCTGAAACATCTCCCGCCACTCCAACTGCGTTTTGTCCGTAATGTCCGCCAGCTCCTGCCACAGGCTTTCCTTGATGACGCGCATAAAAACGCTGTCGGTGAATTCATCCCGGCTCTCCTCATAGCTGCGTCCGAACTCGGCAATATCGCGTCGAATAGCCTGCAGAACCTGTTCGCCTTCCTGCTGCGTTAAGGCGTTATCGTCTGCGATACGATGCCGCGCATGATCGATAAGCTTCGCCATATCACGCTCTCCCTCGTGCAGACGTGCGGTGATGTCCGACATTAACGCCTGATAGTAACGGCTGATTTTATTCATTACGACTCCTCAACAGACCGGGTGGAATGATGCATGCGCCACGCTATTTTGCCGCTGGGCGGTACCCTGGTGATATCAGCATACTGGATGGCTTCAGCGTAGATGATTTTCATGATCGAACCGCAGGCCGCGTCGCTCTCCGCGCTTCCCCTTTGTTTTCGTCGCAACCGTAAGCGCACGGGCCTTCGCTGATGAACGGCCTTGGCAGAAATCCGCCCCGGACGGGCTCAAGGTGTTGTTGCCCAAGACGCTTATCAGCTATGCTATGCGGATCTTTTAGTATGCACAATGGGCTACAAATGTAGCCATTATCACTACCCAAAGGACCACTGGCAGCCATGCACGAGCAATACCGCCCAGACGAAATAGAAGCGCAAGTCCAGCTTCACTGGCAAGAAAAACAAACCTTCAAAGTGACCGAAGACGCCAGCAAGGAAAAATACTATTGCCTTTCCATGCTGCCTTACCCTTCTGGACGACTCCATATGGGACACGTCCGTAACTACACTATAGGCGATGTCATCTCACGCTATCAGCGCATGCTGGGTAAAAACGTGCTACAGCCTATCGGCTGGGACGCCTTTGGTCTGCCGGCGGAAGGCGCGGCGGTTAAGAATAAAACCGCTCCCGCGCCCTGGACCTACGACAATATCGAATATATGAAGAACCAGCTGAAACTGCTGGGCTTCGGCTACGATTGGGATCGCGAGATCGCCACCTGCAAACCTGACTACTACCGTTGGGAACAGTGGTTCTTCACCAAGCTATACGAAAAAGGCCTGGTCTATAAGAAAACGTCCGCCGTCAACTGGTGCCCGAACGACCAGACCGTCCTGGCCAACGAACAGGTCATCGACGGCTGCTGCTGGCGCTGTGACAGCAAAGTGGAGCGCAAAGAAATCCCGCAGTGGTTCATCAAAATCACCGACTACGCGGATCAACTGCTGAACGATCTGGATACGCTGGAAAGCTGGCCAGAGCAGGTGAAAACCATGCAGCGCAACTGGATCGGCCGTTCCGAAGGCGTCGAGATCACCTTTGACATCGCGGACAGCGGTCGCCAGATGACGGTCTACACGACGCGTCCCGATACCTTCATGGGCGTGACCTATGTTGCCGTCGCGGCTGGGCATCCTCTGTCACTGCTGGCCGCAGAAAAAAATCCTGCGCTGAATGACTTCATCGAAGAGTGCCGCAATACCAAAGTGGCCGAAGCCGACATGGCGACGATGGAGAAAAAAGGCATGCCGACCGGTCTGTACGCCATCCATCCGCTGAACGGCGAAAAAGTCCCGGTGTGGATCGCGAACTTCGTGCTGATGGAATACGGCACCGGCGCGGTCATGGCCGTACCGGCTCACGACCAGCGCGACTGGGAGTTCGCCACCAAATACGGTCTGCCGATCAAACAGGTTATACAAGCCGCTGAAGGCCAAGACGTCGACCTCTCCGCTCAGGCGCTGACGGAAAAAGGCCGCCTGTTCAACTCCGGCGAATTCGACGGTCTTGATTTCGAAGAAGCCTTCCAAACCATTGCCGACACGCTGGTTGAGAAAGGCGTCGGTCAGCGCAAGGTCAACTACCGACTGCGCGACTGGGGCGTTTCCCGTCAGCGTTACTGGGGCGCGCCGATCCCGATGGTCACGCTGGAAGACGGCACGGTCATACCGACACCTGAAGATCAGCTGCCGGTCAAACTCCCCGAAGATGTGGTCATGGACGGCATCACCAGCCCGATCAAAGCCGACCCGGAATGGGCGAAAACCACGGTCAACGGCCAGCCTGCGCTGCGTGAAACCGATACCTTCGATACCTTCATGGAATCCTCTTGGTACTACGCGCGCTACACCTGCCCGCAGTACGATGAAGGCATGCTGGATCCCGCCGCGGCCAACTACTGGCTGCCGGTCGATCAGTATGTCGGCGGCATAGAACACGCCATCATGCATCTGATGTACTTCCGCTTCTTCCACAAACTGCTGCGCGACGCGGGTCTGGTCAATTCCGACGAACCTGCGAAACGCCTGCTGTGTCAGGGAATGGTGCTGGCTGACGCCTTCTACTACGTCGGCGAAAACGGCGAGCGCGTGTGGATCTCTCCGGCCGACGTGACCGTTGAGCGCGATGAGAAAGGCCGTATCGTGAAAGCGTCCGACGCCGAAGGCCGCGAAGTGATTTATGCCGGCATGAGCAAAATGTCGAAGTCGAAAAACAATGGCATCGACCCTCAGGTCATGGTGGAAAAATACGGCGCGGATACCGTACGTCTGTTTATGATGTTCGCTTCCCCGGCGGAAATGACGCTGGAGTGGCAGGAGTCCGGCGTTGAAGGGGCTAACCGCTTCCTGAAACGCGTGTGGAAACAGGTGTTGGATCATACCGCCAAAGGCGCCGTACAGCCGCTGAACATCGCGAAACTGACGGACGACCAGAAGGCGCTGCGTCGCGATCTGCACAAAACCATCGCCAAGGTCACCGACGATATTGGCCGTCGTCAGACGTTCAATACCGCTATTGCCGCTATTATGGAACTGATGAACAAGTTGGCGAAGGCTTCTCAGGTAAGCGATCAGGATCGCGCCCTGACCCAGGAAACGCTGTTGGCCGTCGTCCGGATGCTGTATCCGTTCACCCCGCATGTCTGCTTCACGCTGTGGCAAGAGCTGCACGGCGAAAGCGACCTCGATAACGCACCGTGGCCGGTGGCGGATGAACAGGCGATGGTTGAAGACTCGAAGCTGGTCGTGATTCAGGTCAACGGCAAAGTGCGCGGCAAAATTACCGTTGCGGCCGACGCCGACGAGCAGCAAGTTCGTGAACGCGCTGCAGAAGAACCGCTGGTAGCCAAGTATCTTGATGGCGTGACCGTGCGGAAAGTGATTTACGTCCCTGGAAAACTGCTTAACCTGGTTGTGGGTTAAGGCGAGGAGGAACTTGTGCGACACCCACTATTGACGTTGTTGCTGGGACTGACGGTACTTATTACCGCCGGTTGCGGTTTTCATCTGCGCGGCACGACTCAGGTGCCGCCTCAGTTGCATAACCTGATTTTGGATAGCTCAGACCCGAATGGGCCTATGACGCGCGCGGTGCGCGAACAGCTGCGGCTCAACAATGTAAACATCGTTGAGAATTCCAAACGCCAGGACATTCCATCCCTGCGCGTGCTGGGGACGACGCAAACACGCAGCACCGCGTCTATCTTCCAGGATGGTAAGGCCGCCGAGTATCAGTTTGTTCTGGAGCTGACAGCGCAGGTGCTTATGCCGGGGGACGACATCTACCCGATAAGCGTCAAAGTCTTCCGCACCTTCTTTGATAATCCGCTCACGGCGCTCGCCAAAGACGCCGAGCAGGATATCATCCTCCAGGAAATGCGCGAGCAGGCAGCTCAACAGTTGGTGCGTAACCTGCTGACCGTGAAAGCAGGCAGTAAAAACGCCGAGCAGCAGAAGGAAACAACGCCCCCTGCGCCTGCCGTTCCCGCTCGTTCATGACCCGTATCTACCCTGAGCAACTCGCCGCGCAGCTCCGAGAGGGGCTGCGCGGTTGTTATCTGCTTTTCGGCAACGATCCGCTGCTACTGCAGGAAAGTCAGGATCACATTTGCCGTACCGCTCAACAGCAAGATTTTCACGAACAATTCCGGTTTACGCTGGATAACTCGACTGACTGGGACGCCATCTTCGGCGCCTGTCAGGCGCTTAGCTTATTCTCATCACGACAAATATTGTCGCTGACGCTGCCAGACGCCGGTCCCGGCGCGCCGATAGGCGAACAGCTGGTCAAACTCGCCGGGTTACTCCACCCTGACGTTCTGCTGATTTTACGCGGTGCCAAGCTGACCCGCGCCCAGGAGAACAGCGCCTGGTTCAAGGCCTTGTCGCAGAAAAGCATCTATGTGCCCTGCATGACGCCGGAACAGGAACAGCTTCCGCGCTGGGTAATGCAACGCGCCAAGAACATGAAGCTGGAACTGGATGAGCCAGCCTGCCAACTGCTCTGCTACTGCTATGAAGGCAACCTGCTGGCGCTGTCCCAGGCGCTGGAACGTCTGTCTTTGCTTTACCCCGACGGCAAACTGCCGCTGCCCCGCGTTGAACTGGCGGTCAGCGATGCGGCGCACTTTTCGCCGTTTCACTGGCTGGACGCGCTGCTGGCGGGCAAAAGCAAACGCGCCTGGCATATCCTGCACCAGCTGCGTCTGGAAGAGTGCGAGCCCGTTATTCTGCTGCGAACCGTGCAGCGTGAACTGTTGCTGCTGCTGCAGTTGAAACGGCAGAGGGTCGCCACCCCGCTGCGCACCTTGTTCGACCAACATAAGATCTGGCAAAACCGCCATCCTCTGATAACGCAGGCCTTGCAGCGCCTGTCGCTGGAACAGCTACAGCAGGCCATCACCCTGCTCGCCAGACTGGAAATCACCCTGAAACAGAATTACGGCCGGCCTATTTGGGCAGAATTGGAGACACTGGCGATGATCTTGTGTGGAAAAGCCCTGCCCGATAGTCTGATCGAGGTCTACTGATTTGCCGATCCCGGATACCACTAGCAAACTGACCGCCTACTTCGGCGGTACGTTCGACCCGATTCACTTCGGTCACCTGCGGCCCGTCGCCGCGCTGGCGGCCGAAGTCGGACTGCAGCAGGTCGTCCTGCTGCCCAATAATGTTCCCCCTCACCGCGAACAACCTGAAGCCGACGCCCACCAGCGTAAAGAAATGGCCGCGCTGGCGATCGCGAATAACCCGCTTTTCCGCATTGATGACCGCGAACTGCGGCGGGAAACGCCTTCGTACACGATTGAGACATTGGAAGCGTTAAGACAGGAAGCCGGGCCGACTGTGCCGCTGGCGTTTATCATCGGTCAGGACTCTCTGTTAACGCTGCATCACTGGCACCGCTGGCAGGAGATTCTGTCTTATTGCCATCTGCTGGTGTGCGCCCGTCCGGGCTATGGCCGAACACTGGAAACCCCTGAATTACAGCAATGGCTGATATCCCGTCGCACTACCGAGGTGAGCCGGTTCCATCAGCATCCCCAGGGGCTAATCTATCTGGCGAATACCCCGCTGCTCCCCATTTCCGCCACCGAGATCCGCCAGCGCAGGCAACAGGGGCGCGACTGCAGCGATCTGCTGCCCGCCTCCGTGCTGAATTATATAGACACACACGGGCTATACCGCTAGCGACGGCTTTATACCACTCAACATGACTGCATGGTATACTCCGCCGCTGGTTCAAACGGCAGGCAACCGGCCTGCCGCGGCAAACTCGCCACGCTTTTGCGTACATGCTGAAAGCGACATCGCTCCGCCCATCAAGCTCAGGCTGATTAACATTACCCCAGGGGGAACATTTGCAAGGCCAAGCACTCCAAGACTTCGTTATTGATAAAATCGACGACCTGAAAGGCCAGGACATCGTGGCGTTGGACGTCGCCAATAAGTCCAGCATCACAGACTGCATGATCATCTGTACCGGAACGTCCAGCCGCCATGTTGCGTCCATCGCCGACCACGTCGTGCAGGAATCCCGCGCCGCCGGACTGCTCCCGCTAGGGGTAGAGGGCGAAGCGCTGGCTGACTGGGTCGTTGTCGACCTGGGCGACGTGATTGTCCATGTCATGCAGGAAGATAGCCGTCAACTGTACGAACTGGAAAAGCTTTGGGGTTGATATGAAACTGCAACTGGTCGCCGTGGGCACCAAAATGCCCGACTGGGTGCAGACCGGATTTAGCGATTATCTGCACCGTTTTCCTAAGGATATGCCACTGGAACTGGTGGAAATTCCTGCCGGGAAACGGGGCAAAAACGCCGATATTCGCCGCATTCTTGAGCGAGAAGGCGAGCAGATGCTGGCCACCGTGGGGAAAGGCAACCTGATTGTGACGCTGGATATTCCCGGCTCACAGTGGGAAACCCCGCAGCTGGCCCAACAGCTGGAACGTTGGAAACTGGATGGACGCAACGTGAGTTTGCTGATTGGCGGGCCGGAAGGCCTGTCGCCGCAGTGTAAAGCGGCGGCCGAACAGAGCTGGTCACTGTCCCCATTGACGCTGCCCCACCCGCTGGTGCGCGTACTGGTGGCAGAGAGCCTGTACCGCGCCTGGAGCATTACGGCTAACCATCCTTACCACCGGGAGTAAGGCGATACCATGAACTATCAGAACTGATCCTGCCGGATGAACATAGAGCGTAAACCTTTTCGTGATTATACGGCTGAGTCGGCCCTGTTTGTACGCCGCGCGCTGGTGGCGTTTTTGGGCATTCTGCTGCTGATCGGCATCCTCGTTGTCAATCTGTACCATCTACAGATTTCACGCTTTGACGACTACCGCACTCGTTCCAACGAAAACCGCATCAAGCTGGTCCCTATCGCGCCCAGCCGTGGCATTATCTATGACCGTAACGGCACGCCGCTGGCCCTGAACCGGACCATTTACCAGCTTGAGCTGATCCCCGAAAAGGTCAACAACCTTGAAGCGACGCTGAATGCCCTCAAGCCCGTCGCCGATCTCACCGACGAAGATCTGGAAAATTTCCGTAAAGAGCGCAAGCGTTCACGTCGCTTCACCTCTATTGCGGTAAAAACCGGGCTATCCGATGTACAGGTCGCACGCTTTGCGGTGAACCAATATCGCTTTCCCGGCGTGGAAGTCAAAGGCTACCAGCGCCGCTATTACCCTTACGGTTCTGCACTGACCCACGTCATCGGCTACGTATCCAAAATCAACGACCGGGATCTCGATCGGCTGGGTAAAGAGGATAAGCTGGCGGACTATGCGGCCACGCACGATATTGGCAAACTCGGTATTGAGCGCTACTACGAAGACCTGCTGCACGGCAAACCGGGCTATGAAGAGGTTGAAGTCAACAACCGCGGTCGCGTGATTCGCCAACTGCACGAACAGCCGCCGCAGGCCGGCAAAGATATCTATCTGACGCTGGATCTAAATCTGCAGATTTACATTGAAAAACTATTGGAAGGCAGCCGCGCCGCGGTCATCGTCACCGATCCGCGCAACGGGGGTATTCTGGCAATGGTATCAACGCCCAGCTACAACCCGAACCTGTTTGTCGACGGCATTTCCGGCAAAGATTATCGCGCGCTGCTCAACGACCCCAACCGTCCGCTCATCAACCGTGCCACGCAAGGTGTCTATCCGCCGGCTTCGACCGTGAAACCCTATATCGCAGTTTCCGCGCTGACGGCGGGCGTCATTACGCCCAATACTTCTTTGTTCGACCCCGGTTGGTGGCAGTTGCCAGGGTCGGAAAAACGCTTCCGCGACTGGAAGAAATGGGGACACGGACGGCTTAATCTGACCAAAGCGTTGGAAGAGTCGGCGGATACCTATTTCTACCAGGTCGCCTACGATATGGGCATCGACCGCCTGTCTGAATGGATGAGCAAATTCGGTTACGGCGACTATACCGGTATCGATCTGTCTGAAGAACGCGCCGGGATCATGCCGACGCGCGACTGGAAAATGCGACGGTATAAAAAGCCGTGGTATCAGGGCGATACTATCCCAGTCGGCATCGGCCAGGGCTATTGGACCGCCACGCCCATCCAAATGCTGAAAGCGCTGACGACGCTGGTCAACGACGGTCAGGTCAAAACGCCGCATCTGCTCTCCAGTACTCAGGAGCACGGCGTCAAAGTGCCTTATGCCCAGCAGGAGCACACGCAGATCGGCGATATTCACTCAGGCTATTGGGAACTGGTTAAAGACGGCATGTACGGCGTAGCCAATCGCGCCAACGGCACCGCACGCAAAAGTTTTGCGGACTCGCCGTATAAAATCGCGGCCAAAACCGGTACGGCGCAGGTGTTCGGCCTGAAGGAAAACGAAACCTATAACGCCCATAAAATTGCTGAACGGCTGCGCGACCATAAGCTAATGGTCGCTTTCGCCCCGTACAACGATCCGAAAGTGGCCATGACCATTATTTTGGAAAACGGAGGCGCCGGACCCGCAGTCGGGACTATCGTGCGTCAGATCCTCGACCATATTATTTTGGGCGACAACAACGTCAATCTCCCGGTCGCGCCTCCCGCGCCCCCCGGCAGTGAAACTGAGTAGGCAAATTCATGACCGACAGCCAACAAAAAGGCTCAATCTGGACCAAAATCCACATTGACCTCCCGTTTCTTCTCTGCATACTGGCGCTGCTCTGCTATAGCCTGATCGTCATGTGGAGCGCCAGCGGTCAAAACATCGACATGATGGAGCGAAAAGTCGCTCAGAGCGTGCTTGGTCTGATTGTGATGATCATCATGGCTCAGATCCCGCCCCGGGTGTACGAAGGGTGGGCGCCCTATTTGTATGTCGTGTGCGTGATCCTATTGGTGTTGGTGGATGTGTTCGGCCAAATCAGTAAAGGCGCACAGCGTTGGTTGGATCTGGGCGTGGTCCGGTTTCAGCCGTCCGAAATCGCCAAAATCGCCGTTCCGCTGATGGTATCGCGCTATATCAACCGCGATATGTGCCCTCCTTCCCTGAAAAATACCGCCATTGCGCTGGCCCTGATTTTCGTGCCTACGCTGCTGGTAGCCGCGCAGCCTGACCTGGGGACGTCGATTCTGATCTGCGCCTCAGGCCTGTTCGTGCTGTTTCTCGCGGGTATGAGCTGGCGGTTGATTGGCTTTGCCGCGCTGCTTGTCGCGGCCTTCATTCCTATTTTGTGGTTCTTTCTGATGCATGATTATCAGCGAGACAGGGTGATGATGCTGTTGGATCCCGAGAGCGATCCGCTGGGCGCGGGCTATCATATTATCCAGTCCAAAATCGCCATCGGCTCCGGTGGTCTTTCCGGCAAGGGCTGGTTACAGGGAACGCAGTCGCAGTTGGAGTTCCTGCCGGAGCGCCATACCGACTTTATCTTCGCCGTACTGGCGGAAGAGCTTGGTCTGATCGGCGTACTCATCCTGCTGACGCTCTATCTGTTCCTGATTATGCGGGGTCTGGTGATCGCCGCCAACGCGCAGAACTCCTTCGGCCGCGTCATGGTCGGCGGTTTAATGCTAATCTTCTTTATCTACGTTTTCGTCAACATCGGCATGGTCAGTGGTATTCTGCCCGTGGTCGGTGTCCCGCTGCCTTTAGTCAGCTATGGCGGTTCGGCTCTGGTAGTCTTGATGGCGGGATTTGGTATCGTCATGTCGATACATACTCACCGCAAAATGTTATCCAAAAGCTTATAGAGGTGGGCAATGCGTAAGAATTGGCTAGAGATTGTAGCGCTCGGTATGGTGTTGTCTGGCTGTAGCACCGAAACGGAACAGGTAAGGCCCACGCCAGCGCCGACGGTTTACAACGGTCCGGTGAAAGAGATCGGCGGCGCGGAGCCGCGCTACGAACCGTTTAATCCTTCCACGATGCAGGATTACACCGTTAACGGCCGAAGCTACAACATCGTCAAAAATCCGCAGAACTTCAGCCAGACCGGTTTGGCGACCTGGTACGGCGAAGAACTCTCGGGCAACCGCACATCCATTGGCGAAGAGTTCGATCCCAACGCGCTGGCCGCCGCGCACCCTACCCTGCCTATTCCCAGCTATGTGCGCGTGACCAACCTCAGTAATGGGCGTCAACTGGTGGTCCGCGTCAACGATCGCGGCCCTTTCACGCCCGGTAAAATTATTGACCTGACGCGCGCCGCGGGTGAACGGCTGAATATTTCCAACAATACCCGCGTCAAGGTCGACTTCATCAGCGTGGCGCCCGACGGTACGCTGTCAGGTCCGGGCACGGTTGGCACGCGGGTGGCCAAGCAGAGCTTCGCTTTGCCCGAACGCCCTGATCTCAGCGTAGGCGGAATGAGCGCGCCGGTCATGAATTCGGCAACCGACAGCAATACACCGTCCATCGCCGATACGGCAACGGAAAACGCCTCCTCAACCATATTTCCGGCCGCCAATCCAACCCCGAGCGGCGGATTCCTTGGCGCGCCTCAGCCGCTGCGCAGCGGGGTTCTGGAAACATCACAACCAACGGTGGCGACTACGCCCGCCGCTGGCGGCAATATGGTGGTTCAGGTCGGTGCGCTCAAGGATCAACAACGCGCCGACGCCTGGCTGAGCAGTCTAAAAAGTCGCTTCAACGTCAAAGGCAACGTGATGCAGAACAATGGTCTGTATCGCGTTCAGTTGGGGCCGTTCACCAGCCGACAGCATGCGGTAGAACTACAGCAGCGACTGGTTAATGAAGCACAGCAACAGTCTTTTATTACGACGCTGTAAGCCGATACCCTCCGGGGAAGCGAAAGTGACATCGTCTTTCCCCGCCAAAACGTCGCCCGGCGGGACCCTGCGGCAAAATTGCGTAACGTATTATCTGATGCCGCCCAGGATCTTCATCTGCTATAGTGTGACTCGTTTTTAACTCATACCCATGGATGTTGTTGTTCCATCATGAATACAGAAACCACAACTCGTTTTATGCCACGCATCGTGCTGGGCTCACTGCTGGCACTTTGCGCCTCGACCTTCGCCCACGCCGACGACGTCAACCTCAAAACCATGATCCCAGGTGTGCCGCAGATCGACGCCGAAGCTTATATTCTGATTGATTACAACTCGGGTAAAGTCCTTGCGGAAATGAACGCTGACAGCCGTCGTAATCCGGCCAGCCTGACTAAAATGATGACCAGTTATGTTATCGGGCAAGCTATCAAGGCGGGGAAGATTACGCCGAATGATGTTGTGACCATCGGCAAAGATGCCTGGGCGACCGGCAACCCGGAGTTTCAGGGGTCTTCACTGATGTTTCTGAAGCCCGGAGACCGCGTCAGCGTCTCTCTGCTTAACAAGGGGATTATTCTGCAGTCGGGCAACGACGCCTGCGTCGCCATGGCGGACTATGTCGCCGGCAGTCAGGATTCGTTCGTCAACCTGATGAACAACTACGTCAACGCGCTGGGCCTGCAGAATACGCAGTTTAAAACCGTACATGGGCTGGATGCCGAAGGACAGTACAGTTCGGCTCGGGATATGGCGCTGATCGGCCAGGCGCTGATCCGCGACGTACCGGATGAGTACGCGACGTACAAAGAGAAAGAGTTCACCTTCAACAACATCCGTCAAACCAACCGCAACGGCCTGCTGTGGGACACGAGCCTGAACGTGGACGGCATCAAAACCGGTCATACCTCCTCCGCCGGCTTTAACCTGGTCGCCTCGGCGACCGAAGGCCAGATGCGTCTGATATCCGCCGTTCTCGGCGGCAGAACGTTCAAAGGCCGCGAAGCCGAAAGCAAAAAACTGCTGACCTGGGGCTTCCGCTTCTTCGAAACCGTGGCGCCGCTGAAATCAGGTAAAGAGTTCGCTTCAGAACCGGTCTGGTTTGGCGACAGCGATCGCGTTGCGCTGAGCGTTGAAAAAGATGTCTACATCACCATTCCGCGCGGTCGGATGAAGGATCTGAAGGCCAGCTACGTATTGAACAACACCGAACTGCATGCCCCACTAGGCAAGAACCAGATCGTAGGCACCATCAACTTCCAACTGGATGGCAAGACCATCGAACAGCGCCCGCTGGTGGTGATGAACGAAGTAAAAGAAGGCGGCATTTTCGGCCGGTTGATGGACTACGTGAAACTGATGTTCCACCGCTGGTTCAGCTGATCCCCCCCTTGTCTCCTGGCATAACGCCCCCATATCACACGGATAAATACACTCCCGCCCCGGCGGGAGTTATACTTTCTATGGTATTACCGTTGGAAAACCACTCTGGAGTGTCTTAATGAAAACCAAACTCAATGAACTGCTCGAGTTTCCCTGCTCCTTTACCTACAAGGTGATGGGTCTGGCGCAGCCGGAGCTCGTCGATCAGGTAGTTGAAGTCGTGCAACGTCATGCACCTGGCGACTACACGCCGCAAATCAAACCCAGCGCGAAGGGCAATTACCACTCGGTTTCCATCACGATTAACGCCACGCACGTCGAGCAGGTTGAGACGTTGTATGAAGAGCTGGGTAAAATCGACATCGTTCGTATGGTGCTTTGATCTCGTCGACTTTTTTTACCACAGGAAGGCAGACGCGGATCGTAAGCGCTATTCGTCCCCACGGCGGTATCCCGTATAGTGACCGCCATTCACTCCCGACGCTGAAGATGACGCCAGTGGAACAAGACAAGATCATTATTCGTCAGCTAGGCCTACTCCCTTACGAGCAGGTATCCCTGGCGATGCACCACTTCACCGAACAACGCGACGACGACAGCGCTGATGAGTTGTGGCTAGTTCAGCACTCCCCGGTGTTCACTCAGGGACAGGCGGGCAAAGCGGAACATGTACTGATGCCGGGAGATATCCCGGTCATCCAGAGTGACCGTGGCGGGCAAGTCACCTATCATGGCCCGGGCCAGCAGGTGATGTACGTGATGATTGACATTAAACGCCGCAAAGTCGGCGTCCGTCATTTGGTCAGCGCGATTGAACAGACCGTCGTCGACACGCTGGCGCATTTCGAGATCGAAGCCTATGCACGCCCGGATGCGCCCGGCGTGTATGTCAGCGATAAAAAAATCTGTTCTCTCGGACTTCGCATTCGACATGGCTGCTCTTTCCACGGTCTGGCGCTGAATATTGCGATGGATTTGTCTCCTTTCCGGCGCATCAATCCGTGCGGTTATGCCGGCATGCAAATGACGCAGCTCAATGAGCTCGTACCCGGTGCTACCGTTGAAGACACTGCGCCCATTTTGACCACTGCCTTTTTGCGGCGACTCAGCTACACAGAAAGCGAATGGGTAGACTGGGCGTGGGAACAGCAGGGGGAACCGCAGCCGATGACGTATCTTTCTCGATCACACCCGGCATAACCATTACATTTCGTTTACACTAATGATGCTTTTTGCCTGTTCAAAGGCTGATTGTCACCGGACAAAGATGATATAATTTTGTGAGTTTTTTAAAAAAAAGTTTAACGACTCACGCGATTCATGAATTAGTCGTTAATTCATGACAGCGATTCAGAACTGGAACTTACGCAAACATGAGTAAACCGATTCAGATCGAACGTGGCGTAAAATACCGCGACGCCGACAAACTGGCCTTGATTCCCGTAAGGACCGTTGCCGTTGAACGCCAGGATATGCTGCGCAAACCCGAATGGATGAAAATTAAACTCCCTGCCGACTCAAGCCGGATCAAGGGAATCAAAGACGCCATGCGCCGCAATGGACTGCATTCGGTTTGTGAAGAAGCCTCTTGCCCTAACCTGGCTGAATGCTTCAACCACGGTACGGCCACCTTTATGATCCTCGGCGCAATCTGTACCCGTCGCTGCCCCTTCTGCGATGTCGCGCATGGCCGACCGATTGCGCCCGACGCCAACGAGCCGGAAAAACTGGCGCAAACGATCCACGATATGGCTCTGCGTTATGTCGTCATCACATCGGTAGACCGTGATGACCTGCGGGATGGCGGCGCTCAGCATTTCGCCGACTGCATCAGCGCTATTCGCCGCAAAAGTCCGCAGATCAAGATTGAAACGCTGGTGCCAGATTTCCGCGGCCGTATGGATCGCGCGCTGGAAATTCTCAACGCCAGTCCGCCGGACGTCTTCAACCACAACCTGGAAAACGTACCGCGTCTGTATCGTCAGGTCCGTCCCGGCGCCAACTACGAGTGGTCGCTTAAACTGCTGGAAAACTTCAAGACCGCACATCCGGACATCCCGACAAAGTCTGGCCTGATGGTAGGACTGGGCGAAACCAATGAAGAGATTGTGGAAGTGATGCGCGACCTGCGCCGTCATGGCGTGACGATGCTGACATTAGGTCAATATCTGCAACCCAGCCGCCATCACCTTGCAGTGAAACGTTACGTTCCGCCAGAAGAGTTTGATGAGATGAAACAGGAAGCGTTGGCGATGGGATTCACCCATGCCGCCTGCGGGCCTTTTGTGCGGTCGTCTTACCACGCTGACCTGCAAGCCAAGGGCGAAGAAGTCAAATAGCCCGTCTATCCGGCAATAAATGATTACAGTTTGCTGGTGTAATCTTAGGACTGAGCGGACGGGATCCCGTCCGCTGCACGCCCGGCATCATTGAAAAATGATTATTCCTTGTTGCGCACGTCGTTGAGCGCGGCCGGTTCTTCCGGCGTCTGTGTTTTAACCGTAGTCTGATCGTCGTTCATGGCTTTCTTAAAGCCTTTGATCGCCGCTCCCAGGTCGCCGCCCAGGCTACGAAGTTTGTTGGTGCCGAATAACAGAACGATCAATGCGCCAATCACCAACAGTTTAGCAATGCTGATACCTTCCATAAATACCTACCTGATTTTATACGCTGGGACAGCCAGCACTTGTGCCTCGGCCCGTTTTAAGTCAGCCTTCATCATAATATAACGACCATCTGTAACAAATTAAGACCGGAACACCCCTCCCCCCGGCACGATCCATTAGCCGAGATTATCTGTAACAGCGTAATACAGGCGGTTCGAAGCGGTTATGATTCAGAACAGGTAATTGACGACGCACGCGTTGAATTCGCTCCAGACTCAGATCGGCGTAGAGCAGCGCGGGTTCTTCCGTCGCCTGTGCGATGACGATCCCCATGGGGTCCACCACCATACTATTACCAATATTCTTCACGCCGCACTCGCCAACAGCGATCAGGTAACAGGTATTTTCCAGCGCACGGGCTCGGTTCAATAGTTCCCAATGCATCTCTTTATGCGCACCTTTAACCCACGCGGCGGGAAGCACAAGCATGTCGGCGCCTTTGATCGCCAGCATACGCGCCATCTCCGGAAAACGCAGGTCGTAGCAAACCATCATGCCGACCTTTACCCCGTCGATGTCGATCACCGGGGGGAGCATCCCCCCGGGCGTGACTCGTTTAGATTCCTGCCATGAGAAGGCATCGTAAAGATGGAGCTTATGGTAATGAGCCAACACTTCCCCCTGACGCAGCGCCAGCAGCGTGTTGTACACGCGCCCCTCTTCCGCTGGGGTATGCAGGGTGAAGACGACGGTGAGGGATGAAGATTCGCTGGCTGAAAGCAATTGGCTCACGAAAGACCCGTTCAAAGGCTGCGCGTGATTAGTTCCCCACTCAGCATCGGCATTATCTCGCGCCAGCACCGCTTCCGGCAGCACCAGCAGGCGGGCTCCCGCGGCTGTCGCCTCGTGCATCAGCCTGATGCACGTATTCGCATTATCCTGCCACTGCCGCTGTACGGCAAACTGACCCAGCGCAACTTTCATAGCACACCCTCACTCGGTGAGTCACAAACCACGATGAACCGTCACCCGATGCTCTTCCCTACAAAAACGCGGCGCTAGCGGGTAAACTTTGGATGTTTGCAACGGAGGTGGCATTCCTCCATAAACGCCTTTTGGCTGATGATGTCTACGCCTTCTCAAACCCTGACGTAGCATATGCCCATCCTTTCGAGATTAACCCAACTTGCTGTGGAAATAAAAGATGTCCATAAACGCTAATTTATTCGCTGTTTTTTTCGGTGGTGGCATTGGCTGCGTCGCGCGCTGGCTGCTAACTCTGCGTTTTAACAACGGCGCGTCGGGAATACCGACCGGTACGCTGATGGCAAACCTGATTGGCGCGGCCATCATTGGGGCGGCGGCAAGCTATTTCGTTCGTTTACCGGATTTACCTTCTCACTGGAAACTGGTGGTAACGACGGGATTTTGCGGCGGCTTAACCACGTTCTCCACGTTCTCAGTGGAAATGCTGGGGATGATTCAAGAAGGACAGTGGTTAACGGCAGGGATCTATATGGTATTGAGCTTTGTCGGTTCGCTGGCGCTGGCCGCCCTCGCTTTTTCTCTTGTGAGTTGGCTCGCTGCCCACTAAAAATAAAAACCCGCCAATCGGCGGGTTTTTTAGAAATCGGTATAATTAAATAGCGATAACGTTAGCGGCAGAAGGACCTTTTGCACCGCTAGTGATTTCGAACTCTACACGCTGACCTTCAGCCAGAGTTTTGAAACCATTGCTCTGGATGGCAGAGAAGTGTACGAACACGTCTTTGCTACCATCTTCAGGAGTAATGAAACCGAAACCTTTGGACTCATTAAACCACTTAACGCTACCTGTAATCTTAGACATCAAACTTACCTTTAACATGAATGAAAGACACAAACTCTGTGTCATGCACAGTACAGCAATAGATGAAGCATTTGTCCAGCTGAACATCGACGAAATGCAATAAAAAGCGTTAAAAAATCCGACTAGCGCCTTTTACGACCTGCATTCATGCGCCATATGCTTTTTTACAACCATATAACATCGTTTTTATTCGTTTTTAGGATAATGAAAACCCGGTTAGAAAAGGCCGCCAAAAGCGATAACGCATTTTTAGCCAAAATCGCAGCGTGAAATTCATACAGTACTCCCCGCGCAACACGGCGATCGCCAAAAGGGCAGAGGATAATAAATAGGCATCGAATAATAGCCTCTTTTATTTACTCAGGTTTCCTCATTTCCCCTTCAACCGGCAGTTGCTAAAAGATGATCCACTATCCACCGACTTCCTGTCACCGCGCCGAGGTTTACATGAAATAACGCTAATAGATTGGTATGGCATCGGACCTGAATTAAACGTTATGATCCGCATCCTAATTCCTAATAAAAAACAAAGGGTTTATTCGCCATGACGACCATGTACGGTATCAAGAACTGTGACACCATCAAAAAGGCCCGCCGTTGGCTGGAGGCCCATCGGATTGACTACCGTTTTCATGACTACCGAACAGACGGACTGGACGATGCTCTACTGCAATCGTTTATCGAAAGCCTGGGTTGGGAACCGCTGGTGAATAAGCGGGGTACGACCTGGCGCAAGCTGGACGAAGCCCGGCGCGATGCGATCGATAATGCCGCTGCGGCAAAAGCTGTTATGCTGGATCAGCCAGCGCTGATTAAACGTCCTTTGTTGGTTGACGAGGATGGGAAAACGCTGCTTGGCTTCAGCGACGATAGCTACCAGCAATTTTTTGCGGAGGAGAAATAACGTGTCCTGCCCCGTCCTCGAACTCGCTCAGCAGTTAATTAAACGCCCTTCCCTCAGCCCGGACGACGCCGGCTGCCAAACGCTCATGATCGAACGCCTTGAGGCCATCGGCTTTACCATCGAAAAAATGAATTTCGGTGATACGCAGAACTTCTGGGCCTGGCGCGGAACGGGCGAAACGCTGGCCTTTGCCGGACACACCGACGTGGTTCCCAGCGGAGAAGCCAGTTTGTGGCAACATCCGCCTTTCGAACCCACCATCAGCGACGGTATGTTGTATGGCCGTGGCGCGGCTGATATGAAAGGATCGCTGGCGGCGATGGTCGTCGCCGCTGAGCGCTTCGTCGCTGCGAATCCCCAACATAAAGGCCGACTCGCCTTTTTGATTACCTCAGACGAAGAGGCTGATGCGACGCACGGCACCGTCAAAGTGGTGGAAGCGCTGATGGCGCGTCAGGAGCGTCTGGACTACTGCCTGGTGGGTGAGCCCTCCAGCACCGAGCGGGCTGGCGATGTCGTCAAGAACGGTCGTCGCGGCTCGATTACCGCCGACCTGCGCATTCACGGTATCCAGGGACATGTCGCCTATCCGCACCTGGCCGACAATCCGGTCCACCGCGCGCTACCCGCGTTGAACGAACTGGCCTCCACCGTATGGGATGAAGGCAATGAATTCTTCCCGCCCACCAGTATGCAGATCGCCAATATTAAAGCCGGCACGGGAAGCAATAACGTGATCCCCGGCGAACTGCAGGTGCAGTTCAATTTCCGGTTCAGTACCGAGTTGACGGACGACACCATTAAACAGCGCGTCACCGAGCTGCTGGACCAGCATCAGCTGAACTATACTTTGGACTGGAGGTTATCAGGTCAGCCCTTTCTGACCGCTCGCGGCGCGTTGGTGGATGCCGTAGTTAACGCGGTCGAGCACTACAGCGAATTAACCCCGCAGTTGCTGACGACCGGCGGCACCTCAGACGGACGCTTTATTTCCCGTATGGGTGCGCAGGTGGTGGAACTGGGGCCTGTGAACGCCACCATTCATAAAGTGGACGAGTGCGTCAACGCAGCCGATTTACAGCTGCTGAGCCGTATGTATCAACGGATTATGGAGCGACTGATCGCATGATCACCCCTGCTATGCTGACCGGAAAGCATCATCAGCATCTGATGACGCTGACGGGCCAGCATCGTCTACAGGCCGAAGCGGTACGCGCCTTTCAGGCGTTGCAGCGGGAAGCGCGACAGGCGGGATTTAATCTTCAGCCCGCCAGTACATTTCGCGACTTTGAGCGCCAGCGGCTGATATGGAACGGCAAATTTACCGGACAGCGACCGCTGTTATCCCATAACAACCAACCGGTTGACGCCCTGTCGATGGCGGTTCCCGAACGCTGTGAGACGATCCTACGATGGTCTGCGCTTCCGGGCGGAAGCCGCCACCATTGGGGCACCGATCTGGACATATACGATCCCGGCCGGCTGCCATCAGGGCAGTCGTTGCAGCTTGAGCCATGGGAATATGAATCCGGCGGTTACTTTTTCGAGCTGAACGACTGGCTGACGGAGCACATGCGGAAGTACGATTTTTATCGTCCTTATGCCCATGACAGAGGCGGCGTCGCCATTGAGCCTTGGCACATCAGCTATCTGCCGCTGGCTCGTGAGGCCATGACGTTGCTGTCGCCGGAAATTATTCTTGGCGCCTGGGAAGGTGAAAACATCGCGGGTTACGACTGGCTGAAACCGCACCTTCCCACGCTGTTCACCCGATTTATACACGCTGTCGATGAGGCATAATATGGCATGGCTGGCTGATTACTGGTGGATCATTCTGCTGATACTGGTGGGAATGTTAATTAACGGGATCAAGGAGTTAAGTCGCGTAGACTACAAGCGATTCCTGAAAGACAAACCGGTGCTTCCGCCTCACCGCGATAACAATGCACAGTGGGATGGAGAAGACGATTGGCCTAAAGATAAGCAACAAGATAAAAAACAGGACGAAAAATAGTTTTTCATCCTGTTTGACCTTCTTTCGCGTCAGCCGCAACAGGCGCAGAGCCGACCGCAATGCGCCTCGCTCTCCAACCTTGACCGACGCTTCCGTGTCCTACCTAAACGACCTAAGATCTACGGCGGAAAACGCGCTAACGCTCAACGAAAGGCGATAAGCTCCCCGCATTTCCCCTGCACCGCCTCGTCCCAATATCGCCGGGGAATGTAGTACCGCAGGCGATCTAACGCGAAGTCCATCATGCGCATACCGATGGCGTGCCCTAACTCCGGCACCCGATCCAGGGTAAAGTCCGCCCCCAGCGTTTGCAGGCGCTGTGCCGCCAGAGACGCATGCTCGATTGAAATCACCGGATCTTCCTCGCCGTGCAGTAAATGCACCACGCTATCATCCGACAAAGGCCGTTCAGGCAGCGTAGCATAGCGGCCGCTGAAGACTACAGAGCGTCCGGCCAATTGCGCTTCTGCCTTCAGGGCCTCCAGGATCATCATCCCACCCTGCGAAAAACCCACCAATGCCGTGTGGCTCGCGTGGATGCCGCTTTGCGCCTGCCAACAGCGAATGGTCTCAATAAAGCTCGGCAGGACGCACTGAATGCGATCGGGACGATTCGCCTCGGTAATATCCAGCACCGAGAACCAGCGGCGGCTGCCATTCTCACTTTTCGGGCTGCCCACGCTAATCACCAGCGCTTCTTTGAATGCGTCGGCGAAATAGCGGCCGATCTCGGCCATCGACGCCGGGTTGTCCCCTACGCCATGAAACAGCAGGAATAACTGCCGGGGAGCGGAAGGCTGTTGTACCATAACGTATTCGTGTTTCATGTTTTCTCTCCTGCGGACTGATATCTGAGCCGATAGCGTCACTATACGCCTGCCGTCAATCGCCCAATATTGAGGTTCATTGAACGAGTTATTGCATATTCCTGCACGGCATCGTAACGGTGCGCAGTGATTTCAAGAGAAGAGAAAAACTAGGCCAGCCACTGCCGCGCGCGTTGGAGAGCGTCATTATCACAGTGAGACAAAGCCTCTGCGGTTTCTTCACGCCAGCGGCGCAGCAAGGATTTTTTACCGCTCAGACCCAACCGCTCGACGCATTGACTTTCCTGCGCGCCTTCATCCAGCCACAGCCTTAGCGCGGGCAGCGCCAGCGAGGTATGCGCCAGCAGTCGGCATAGCGAGGCCAGGCTCGCCTGAGGAGAACGATGGGCGAAAGCGAATCCGCACAGGTTGAGCCAGTCGGCTTCATCCAACGAGCTATCGTCATCCAGTTCAATATCCAGCATCAGCCCGATATCCCGTCGCAGCCAGCGCCAGTCGCGTGCCAGCTGTCGCGCTGCCTCTTGCGCCATCGTCTTACCGGCATCGCTCAGCGGTAATAACGCCATCGCGCTATAGCAGCCGCTGCTGGCTTCAATATGACTGCCGATACGCGCCAGACAAAAGCCGCAGTGCTGCCAGAACCGCCACAGCGCTGGCTCGTAGCCGAAGCTGACCGACAGAAAGTCCATGCCCTCTTGCTCGCTCTGCCGCTGTTGCTCCCGCACCAGCGCCTGTCCGATACCTTCTCGTCTCGCCGAAGGCAGAACGGCAATCCGGCTGATGCGCCGTGAGCGCAGTTGCGGCGCCGTCCACAAATTGCCGTGAGCCGCCAGCGACTGGGCAACCAGATTGCCGCGCGGCCGCCGACGTCCGGCCCACACATCGCGGGCCAGCCCGGCGTTTAATCCGCCTTCGTCCACCGACCAAATGACGCCGCACAGGCTCTCATCGCTGCGGGCGGTGACAAGGTGCATACCCGGAGCATCCAGCAGGCGACGCAGGTCCAACGGGGACGTTCGGTAGTGCGCGCTGCACAGTAGGCCGTAACACTGTTCCAGCCGAGCCGAAAAGCGTGTCCACCCGGCCGGCTCGTCGCTGACCAAAGTGACAGGCGCCGTTGAACGTTGCCGCTCCAGCCGATTTTCGGCTTGAAACAGCATGACGCGATCCAGCAAACGTTCCAGCGGGTCGTCGATAGCCCAGCGCAGCGGTTCACTGAGCTCCAGCATTTGACAGTCAGGCAGTCCGGCACAAAATTTAAGCCAGAAACCGCGTCCGGTCCCTTCATAGCCCAGCACGGTGGTAGTCATGAGCACATGGGGAAAATAGGACAACATTTCATTGAGGACTGAAGATGGGATCGCCGCCGCCTCGTCAATCAACAGCCACTCCGCGCCGCCGCTATGCTGACGGCAGTGCGCCAACAGGCTATCTGGCGACCAGAACGATGTCGCGTCGCCCGACTGACGCAGCAAGACATCGCTGGCCGCACGGGAGGGCGCAACCACCCAACAGCGTTCGCGACATTGCTGAGCGAACAGACCCGCGACCGTCGATTTCCCTCGTCCTCGCGGAGCGGTGATGACATAGGCCGCATGCCGGGCGGCCCGTAACTGCTGCAAAATATCCAGTTGCCTTGGCGTGGGCCTGCCGTCCGGCGCATGCCAGGCTGGCCGCGCGCGAAGCGGCGTCATGGCCAACGGCATCGACTGACGCCAAACTACGGCTTCGCCGTCGGACAGCAGGGCCTCACGCAAACGACGGATGAACGCGGGCGTCGCGATAGGTGCCGCACTTTCACTCCAGCGTAGGCTGTCCGTATCCGGACTGTGGGGCCAGGCTTCCCAGTCCGGAACCAACAGCAGCAGCCAACTTCCGGCTTTGAGGGTGCCCGCCAGAATCGCCAGCGCCTCGGCATCCAATCCCTCGTGCGCGTCAAAGACGGCGTGCAGGAACTCCTGCCCCAGCTTCCCTTTCAGTTGAGACGGCGCCATCACTGATTCCGACACCGTGTTGCCGACCCATAGCCAGTCGCCGGGCAGCGCCTGCCGCAATGTCCGGGCCTGTTTTATGCACCATTCCCGATCGCCGCTGATCGCCAGCACGCGGCGAATACCCGCCTGCGACAGCGTCGATTGCGCGGCGACAAGCGCGCCGATTGCGGGGATCGATGTCTCCGACAAAACGTCAGCCGCCTTTACCGACCAGCAAAGACAGCAACCCGGCCGCAATCAGCGGTCCGACCGGTACGCCGCGGAATAGCGCCACGCCCATGACCGTGCCGACCAGCAACCCGGCCACGACGGAAGGTTGGTTTGTCATCAGCGCAACACCGCGCCCGCCCAGCCAGGAAACCATCACGCCGATCAGCACCGCCAGCAGCGATTTCCAGTGCAGGAACGAGTGCATGACGTCACCCGCGCTGATTTTTCCGCTGGCGATGGGGGCCATCACGCCGATCGTCAATACCAGTACGCCGACGGTCAGACCGTATTTCTCCACCCAGGGAAAGTAGTTGTTCAACGGCGTGATACGTACCGCCAGCAACGCCAGAATGGCTAGCGTCACGGTCATGTTGTGGCTGATGATGCCGAGCGCGGCCAGAGCCAGCAAAATCAATAGCGTCGGGTCTAGATAGGCCATGAAAATTCCTTGCGGGGAAAAGCAGAAAATACGGCGGGCAATAATACCACCGATCATGATAGGACCGGGGATCAATCTCAGTCAGAGTGGTAATTCAGTAGAGCGATGGGAGCGCCGTCAGGTTTTTCACTTCCTGACGGCGAAACGAAAACGTTTGCTTTTTTAGTCTAAAGAAACGCCGATACGGCGGGCAACTTCTTCATAGGCTTCAATCAAACCGCCCAGGCTCTGACGGAAACGGTCTTTATCCATCTTATCCAGCGTGTTTTTGTCCCACAGACGGCTGCCATCCGGCGAGAACTCATCGCCCAGCACCACTTCGCCCTTGAACAGACCAAACTCCAGTTTGAAGTCCACCAGGATCAGCCCGGCATCGTCGAACAGCTTGCTGAGCACGTCATTTGCCTGATAGCTCAGCGCTTTCATGCGCGTCAGATGCTTCTCGCTCACCCAACCAAAGGTCTCACAGTAGGATTCGTTGACCATGGGGTCATGCATGGCGTCGTTCTTCAGGAACAGGTCGAACAGCGGCGGATTCAGAATTTCGCCTTCTGTGATGCCGAGACGTTTTACCAGCGAGCCCGCGGCACGGTTGCGGATCACACATTCGACCGGCACCATATCCAGTTTTTTCACCAGCACTTCGGTATCGGACAGCAGACGCTCCATCTGAGTCGGGATACCCGCTTCTTCCAGCTTGCTCATGATGAAATGGTTGAATTTGTTGTTCACCAGCCCTTTACGATCAAACTGCTCAATGCGCTGACCATCTAACGCTGACGTATCATTGCGAAATTGCAGCACCAGCAGATCGGGATCTTCCGTGGTGTAAACCGTTTTCGCTTTTCCGCGATACAACTCAGCTAGCTTTTGCATCTTTATTACTCCACACAGTGAGGGCCATCCGCGCATGGCCCGTGATAATTAATGCGTTGACAATAGAATAAAAAAGGGCCGGATTTTCCGGCCCTGAACACTTATCGATTAAACGCTGCCTGGAACACCGCCACCAACGCGTCGTTTTGCGACTGGGTGAGGGGACGACCTTTCGAGTCGATGAACTGCAGGCTGCTGCGGTTGCCGAGGTCGCCGACCTGCAGCTTGTAATCCCCGTTCGTCATCTGCGGATCTTTCGCACCCAGCGCATCCCAGCGGTCGCTGCCCGGCGAACGATAGGTCACGGAGACCGAGCCCTGAGGACGGCTGCGATCGTTCACCGTCATACCGATATTTTCCAACGCCTTCGGCAAACGGTCCCAGACCTGAACATAGCTTCCGCGCACCACGATCAACGGCAGACCGGCATCATCGGCGGCGCTCTGAACATCCAGAGACTGACTTCCGCGATGAGACTGCGCATTTTCACGGGCGGACACCGCCTTCTCCAGGCCATCGGACAACGAGTTTATCATCTGGCTCGTATAGCGCTGCGTCAGGAAGGCATCGTCCACCGACGCATTGTTCTGCTGCAGGGCGAGGAGCTTCACGCCCAGCGCCAGTTGATAACCCTGAGGCTTCAACGACACTTCATAGCGCGCCTGATAAGGCGCTTCTTTTTCTTCTTCGGAATTCCAGCTGATCCAACCGGTGGTCAGCGTCTGGCTGGCATCTTGACGGTTGTCGATGGTGTAGCCTTTGGACTGCATCACCTGAACGATCTGGGACCACAGCTGGCTATTCTGAGCGCTGTTTTCCAGCAGCAGGGTCGCGGTATTTCCACTCACCTGACCGCGTGAGCCGTTCAGCAGCGCCAGCGACTGCATCGGCGGACGAATATCCAGATTTTTGCCCACCTGACCGTTTGGATTAATCGGCGGCAAATCGTAGTCGCCGTTTTGCAACGGCAGAATCATACCGGATGGGACGTTCAGCGCACGGTGCTCCGGCGTCTGCAGGTAGGACTCATCACCGTTGACCTGACGCTTATAGCGCTGATCGTTGGTACAGGCTGTCAGCAGCGCGATCAGCGAAAGGCCGACCACAGTTGCCACCATTGACTTTTGCAATGAAGAACTCATTCAAACTCCCTAACGATTACAGCAGACCAGACTGCTTTAACGCCTGCCCTACCGCCTCACGACCGCTTTCAGTCAGAGGCGTCATCGGCAGACGCAGCGTATCGGTCGCTATCAATCCCAATGCCTTACAGGCCCACTTCACCGGAATCGGATTGGGTTCTACAAACAGTTTCTGATGAAGCGGCATCAGCCGTTGGTTAAGACGACGGGCTTCAATAAAGTTGCCTTGCGCCGCCAGCGAGCACATTTCCGCCATTTCACGGGGGGCAACGTTCGCCGTCACGGAAATCACGCCGTGACCGCCCAGTTGCATGAAGTCCAGACCGATGTCGTCATTGCCGCTCAGCAGCACGAAGCCGTCATCGACCAGTGCTTGGATCTGAGTCACCCGGCTTAAGTTCCCCGTAGCTTCTTTAATTCCGACAATATTTTTGATGGCGGCAAGACGGGCAACGGTTTCCGGCAGCAGGTCGCAGCCGGTACGGGAGGGTACATTATAGAGGATCTGAGGCAGGTCGGTATGTTCAGCAATCGCTTTGAAGTGCTGGAACAGCCCTTCCTGAGTCGGCCGGTTGTAGTATGGCGTTACCGTCAGACAACCCGCGATGCCGCTGTCGTTGAAACGTTGGGTCAGGGAGATGGCTTCCGCCGTGGAATTAGCGCCAGTGCCGGCGATAACCGGGATGCGTCCGCCGCACATATCCAGCGTCAACATCACCACTTCCGCATGCTCGTCGTGGCTCAGCGTGGCAGACTCTCCGGTGGTCCCTACCGAAACAATCGTCGATGTTCCGCTGGCGACGTGATAATCGATTAATTTTTTTAAACCCGCACGATCGACCGCGCCTTTGGCGTCCATCGGTGTAATCAGAGCAACACTGCTTCCCGTAAACATTGGCCATCCCCTCCAAAAACAAGTGCCTCATGGTACTTTTGACGCCCATGCAAAAGCAAGCGCGCAAGCGCCGTTGTCTGCGCTTGGCAGCCGGTTTTTTTTATGTGTACCATGTAGATCTCAACACATTGAACAGGAAGCGCCATTTTGCCTAGCCCTCAAGAACACTATCTGGTCATCACCGCGCTGGGGGCCGATCGCAACGGCATCGTCAACACGATTACGCGTCATGTCAGCAGCAGCGGCTGCAACATCGAAGATAGCCGTCTTGCCATGCTGGGCAAAGAGTTCACCTTTATCATGCTCCTTTCCGGCAGTTGGAACGCCATCGCCCGGATCGAGTCCACGCTGCCGATCGTCGGCGCCGAGCTGGAACTGTTGATCGTCATGAAACGCACGGAGTCGCATGCACGTCCGCCTATGCCTGCCGCGGTATGGGTCAAGGTTGAGGTCGTCGACTCCCCCCACATCATTGAGCGCTTTACCGACCTGTTTGACTCCCACCAGATGAATATTGCCGAACTGGTTTCCAAAACCCAGCCGGCCATCGGAGACGCCCTGCCTAAGCTGTACATCCAGATCACCGCGCACAGTCCGGCAACGCTGGACGGTTCAATTATTGAGCCGGCCTTTCATCAGCTATGTACAGAACTGCAAGCACAGGGCAGTATTAGCGTGGTGAACTATCCACAGCATGAAAAGAGAGATGGAGAGTAGTGATGACCACACTGAAAGCCGGCGATATCGCACCCAAATTCAGCCTGCCCGATCAGGATGGCGAACCCGTTAACTTAACCGACTTCCAGGGACAGAAGGTGTTGATTTACTTCTATCCCAAAGCCATGACGCCGGGTTGCACCGTGCAAGCCTGCGGCCTGCGCGACAACATGGACGACCTGAAGAACTATGGCGTTGAAGTCCTCGGCATCAGCACGGACAAACCTGAAAAGCTGTCCCGCTTCGTGGAAAAAGAGCTGCTGAACTTTACGCTGCTGGCGGACGAAGACCATCAGGTCGCCGCTCAATACGGCGTCTGGGGCGAGAAAACCTTCATGGGGAAAACCTATGACGGCATCCACCGCATCAGCTTCTTGATCGACGCAGAAGGCAAAGTGGAAAAAGTCTTCGACGATTTTAAAACCAGCAATCACCATGACATCGTGCTGAGCTATCTGAAGAGCGAATAATTGCTTCCAGAGCCCGGCATGCCCGCCGGCACACGCGCTTCGTGCCGGCCGCTTTCCCTTCACACACCTTCCGCGCTTTCATGCACTCTGTCTTTTTATGCCGGGTATTTCCTTTGCAGGCGACCTCTGGCTAAGATGAAAACCATGATAACGATTTCGCCCTGTCTACAAGGTGGTACGCACAATGGCTAACCGAATTCACCAGACGGTGATGGCGATGCTGGCGACAACGCTGCTTACCGGCAGCCCGGTCGTCATCGGCGCCGACGTTCAGGATCGTCTGCCGGATATCGGCACGACGGCAGGCGCTACGCTGAGCATCAATCAGGAACTGGAAATGGGGGATTTCTATCTGCGCAAGCTGCGTTCAGGCGCGCCGCTGGTCAACGATCCCCTGCTTTTACAGTACATCAACCAGCTCGGTAACCGACTGGTCAACTCTGCCGACTCCGTCCGGACGCCGTTTCACTTCTTCCTGGTCAATAATGACGCAATCAACGCCTTCGCCTTTTTCGGCGGCAACGTGGTGATCCACTCCGGCCTGTTCCGCTATGTGGAGAATGAGAGCGAGCTGGCCTCGGTACTGGCGCATGAAATCTCCCATGTTACCCTGCGCCATCTGGCGCGCGCTATCGAGTCGCAGAAAAACAGCGCGCCGCTGACCTGGGCGGGCGCGCTGGGGTCGATTCTACTGGCGATGGCGAATCCGCAGATGGGGATGGCGGCGCTCAGCGGAACGCTGGCGGGCGCGCAGCAAGGTATGATCAGCTTTACGCAGGCGAATGAACAGGAGGCCGACCGCATCGGCATCCAGGTGCTGCAACGTGCGGGATTCAATCCGCAGGCAATGCCCAATTTCCTCCAGCGTCTGGCCGATCAGACGCGTTATGCCACCACGCCGCCGGAAATGCTGCTCACTCACCCCTTGCCGGAAAGTAGACTGTCCGACTCCCGCAACCGTGCCAACCAGATGCGAGCCACACCGGCCCATTCGTCGCAGAATTTCCTGTTAGCGCGTATTCGTGTATTGACGATGTATTCATCGGACGACAATCCGGTCGCCGCCACGCTTCTGAGCAACTGGGAGAAAGGCAATGTACGAGAGCGAGAAGCGGCACAGTATGGCCGGGCGATTCAGGCCTACCAGACCAAAAAATACGACAACGCGCGCGCGGCGCTCCAGCCCCTGCTCGACAAATCGCCCGCTGACCCGTGGTTCCTGGACTTAATGACCGATATCGATATTGGTCAGCAGCGGGCGCCGCAGGCCATCGCCCGTCTACAAAAAACACCAGGCGCGCAGGCCAATCCGGTGCTGCAGCTTAATCTGGCGAACGCTTATGTGGAAGGCCATCAGGCCGCGGCCGCCAGCCGTCTCCTGCATAAATACACCTACGCGAACCCCAGCGATCCCAACGGTTGGGAGCTTCTCGCCCATGCGGCGGCCAACCAGGGCAATCGCAGCGAAGAACTGGCGGCCCGCGCTGAGAACCTGGCGCTGAACGACAAACTCGATCAGGCCATCCGCCTGTTGAGCAACGCCAGCGCCCAGAGCAAGCTCGGCAGCCTGGATCAGGCGCGCTACGATGCCCGCATCGACCAGTTGCGCACGCTGCAAAAACGCTTCCGGCAATACGACAAATCCTGATAACACAAGGTCATACGCAATGAACGATCGAGTGGCGATATATCACAACCCACGCTGTTCCAAGAGCCGTGAAACGCTGGCGCTGCTGCAACAACAGGGCATCGAACCGCAGATCATCCCCTATATGGATGCCCCACCCGATAGCGATACGCTAGACAAGCTTCTTCGAATGCTCGGTTTTATCCACGCACGGGATCTCATGCGCCGCAACGAAGCGCTCTACAAGGAATTAAATCTGGCGGACGAGACGCTGAGTGACGCGCAGCTGATTGAGGCGATGGCGACCCATCCCAAATTGATTGAGCGCCCTATTGTCGTAGTCGACGGTCAGGCGCGACTCGGACGTCCGCCGGAGAACGTACTGGCAATCCTGCCGCAAAAATAGCCGGCGTTAGAGATCAAGGGCTTCTTTAACGAAGGGGATGGTCAGCTTACGCTGCGCTGCGATCGAGGCGTGGTCGAGCTGGTCCAGCGTCACGAACAACGTGCGCATTTCACGGTCCAGCCGTTTCAGCAGGAAGCGGCTGACGTCTTCCGGCAGCTCGAATCCGCGCAGTCGGGCCCGCAACTGCAAGGCTTCACCTTTTTCATCGTCGGACAGCGGCAGTAAGCGGTAGATTTGCCCCCAGTCCAGCCGGGACGCCAGGTCGGGCAACTGCAGGTTAAGCTGGCGAGGCGGACGATCGCCGGTGATCAACAGCCGCGTGCGGCCGCCTTCCTGAATGCGGTTGTAGAGATTAAACATCGCCATTTCCCACTCTTCGTCGCCCGCAATGGCCTCGATATTATCGATACAGACCAGCGCAAGCTGCTCCATTCCGTCCAACACCTCAGGCACAAAGTAGGCGCGCTTATCCAGCGGCACATAGCCGACGGCTTCGTCTTTGCGGGAAAGTTCGGCGCAGGCCGCATGCAGCAGGTGACTCCGGCCTCCGCCGTGGCGCGACCAGAAATAGATGTAGCTGCCGTGCCGCTGAGTCAATGCCGAATGAAGCGCCGCCAGCAGCGAAGCGTTTTCTCCGGGATAGAAACTGTCGAACGTTTCGTCATCCGGTAAATAAAGCGGTAATGAAAGCTGTGCCGGCGTGTTCAGAAGCACCTCAAACCTAACGGGCAGGGAAACGGGGCAAGTCTATCACAGAAACTTTCCCCTGTTGAACCGGCAGCACACCCGCCGCCGGGGCCGGTCCCCGTCGCCGGCTAACGACAGCGGCGACATTCGTCATGGCATTAATAGGAACGCTCTTCCTCAACTGCCGGATCAAGCACGACTTCTTCCTTGCGCAGCAGGGAAATCGCGCGGAACAGCAAACTCAGACAAATCCCTACCACCGTCGCCAGCGCCATTCCTTTTAGTTCGACCGCACCGAGGTGCACTTTCGCCCCGCTGACCCCGATGATCAGGATGACCGCCGTCAGGATCAGATTCTGTGCCTTGTCGTAATTCACTTTCGATTCGATCAGCACCCGGATACCTGACGCAGCAATCACCCCATACAACAACAACGATACGCCGCCCATCACCGGCCCGGGGACCGCCTGGATGGCCGCCGCCAGCTTACCGACGCAGGACAGCAGGATAGCCAGCACCGCCGCTCCGCCAATAACCCAGGTGCTGTAGACCTTGGTCAACGCTAATACGCCGATGTTCTCGCCATAGGTCGTGTTCGGCGTGGAACCGAAACAGCCGGAAAAAACGGTGGAGATCCCATTGGCGAACAGTGAACGATGCAGTCCGGGATCGCGCATCAAATCTTTCTTGACGATATTGGCTGTCACCACCAGATGTCCGATGTGTTCGGCTATCACCACCAGCGCGGCGGGAAGAATGGACAGCACGGCGAACCACTCAAAACGCGGCGTGTAGAATGTCGGCAGAGCAAACCAGCGGGCCTGTGCGACCGGCGTCAGATCCACCATGCCCATAAAGAAGGATAGCGCGTAACCCGCCAATACGCCGACCAGGATAGGGATGATGGCCAGAAAGCCGCGAAACATCACCGATCCCAGAATGGTGACGGCCAGCGTCGCCAGCGAGACGATCACGGCGTTGGTGTCGACGCTCGCGCCATCGGCAGGCAACAGCCCCGCCATCCCGGCCGCCACGCTGGCGAGTTCGAGACCGATTACCGCCACGATAGCGCCCATCCCCGCGGGAGGGAACATGACCGACAGCCACGCGGTCCCGGCTTTTTTGACAATCAACGCCACCAGACAGAACAACACGCCGCAAATAATGAATCCGCCCAACGCCAGCTCATAGCCCAGAGGCAGCAACAATAGCACCGGCGAGATGAAAGCAAAGCTGGATCCCAGATAGGCGGGAATTTTTCCTTTGCAGATAAGCAGATACATCAACGTGCCGATACCGTTGAACAGCAGCACGGTGGCGGGATTAATTTTAAACAGAATCGGAACCAGCACCGTGGCGCCGAACATGGCGAACAGGTGCTGCAGGCTTAACGGGAGGGTTTGTAACAACGGTGGCCGTTCACTAACGCCGATGGCGCGACGAGTCATCTTGTTATTCCTTTATCTCAGGTGTTGAAAAACAATCAGCGGAGCGGTTGTATCCGCTTGAACACAACGTCTCTCCGGGCGACCGTTCGCTCACTCACCGGCGCGAACGGCTTCCCGCAAAATAAGCCAAAAAAAAACCGGCTCTTCAGCCGGCTCATCGTCTCTGCTTATTTGGTGCCGAACAGCTTGTCGCCGGCATCGCCCAGGCCCGGCATAATGTAACCATGTTCGTTCAGCCCCTGATCGATGGATGCGGTATACAGCTCAACATCCGGATGGGCTTTCTCCAGCGCGGCGATCCCTTCCGGGGCCGCGACCAGTACCAGCAGCTTGATACGCTTGCAGCCGGCTTTCTTCAACAGGTCGATGGTGGCGATCATGGAACCGCCGGTCGCCAGCATCGGGTCAATCACCAGCGCCATACGCTCGTCGATACTGGACGCAAGTTTCTGGAAATACGGCACCGGCTCCAGCGTTTCTTCGTCGCGGTACATCCCCACGACGCTGATACGCGCGCTGGGCAGATTTTCCAGTACCCCTTCCATCATACCCAGACCGGCGCGCAGAATCGGCACAACCGTAATTTTTTTGCCCTTGATTTGGTCGATTTCGACCGGCCCGCACCACCCTTCGATGGTAACTTTCTCCATGACCAAATCTGCCGTGGCGACATACGTCAGCAGGCTCCCGATTTCCGACGCCAGCTCACGAAAACGTTTGGTGCTGATATCCTGCTCGCGCAACAAGCCCAGTTTGTGTCTGACTAGTGGGTGTTTAACCTCTACGATCTTCATTTTTCTTCTCCCCTTCGGCTACGGACGGCAAAAAAATCGCCGGATTATACCGCTTTTGCCAGCGGGAACATACGGCTGCGGCTGATCCAGATCAAACCGTTCTGGGAATTAGAGGCCTGATTTCCTAAAGGCCCCCGCCGGCACGCGCCACTCGCAAACGTTTGCTTACGCTGTTAGAATTGCCCCGCTCCATTTTCCAATCACCAAACGTAACCTTCGTGGGGACTCCGCAGTGACCGATAAAACCTCTCTCAGCTATAAAGACGCAGGCGTGGATATTGATGCAGGCAATGCATTGGTGGGACGTATCAAAGGCGTAGTGAAACAGACTCGACGCCCGGAAGTCATGGGCGGTCTGGGAGGGTTCGGCGCCCTGTGCGCCCTGCCGCAAAAATACCGTGAGCCGGTGCTGGTCTCCGGCACCGACGGCGTCGGCACAAAACTGCGTCTGGCGATGGATCTGAAACGTCACGACACCATCGGCATCGACCTGGTGGCCATGTGCGTCAATGATCTGGTCGTTGCCGGCGCCGAACCGCTGTTTTTCCTCGACTACTACGCCACCGGTAAGCTGGACGTGGACACCGCCGCCAGCGTCATCACCGGTATCGCCGAAGGATGCAAACAGTCCGGCTGCGCACTGGTCGGCGGCGAAACGGCGGAAATGCCGGGGATGTATCACGGCGAAGATTATGACGTCGCCGGTTTTTGCGTCGGCGTGGTCGAAAAATCAGAAATCATCGACGGCAGCAAAGTACAAGAAGGCGACGCCTTGATAGCATTAGCCTCCAGCGGCCCGCACTCCAATGGCTATTCGCTGGTGCGCAAGATTTTGGAATTCAGCAACACCGATCCGGCCACCGAGCTATTGGACGGCCAGCCGCTGGCCGATCGCCTGCTGGCGCCCACCAAAATCTACGTGAAATCCATCCTGTCGCTGATTGAGAAAATGGATGTTCACGCCATCTGTCATCTCACCGGCGGCGGTTTCTGGGAAAACATCCCGCGCGTACTGCCGGAAGGTATGCAGGCCACCCTCGACGAGTCCAGCTGGCAATGGCCGTCCGTCTTCAACTGGCTGCAAAAGGCCGGCAACGTCAGCCGCCATGAAATGTACCGCACCTTCAACTGCGGCGTGGGCATGATCGTCGCTCTGCCGGCCGAACAGGTAGAAGACGCGATTGCCCTGCTGAACGCCAACGGTGAAAAAGCCTGGAAAATCGGTAACATTAACCACACCGATACCGGAGAAACCGTGGTTATTAACGCATGAAAAATATCGTTGTGCTGATTTCAGGTGAAGGTACTAACCTGCAAACGCTGATCTCCGCCTGTGAACGCAGCCGCGTCAAAGGCAAGATCGTCGCCGTCTTCAGCAACAATCCCGAAGCGGGGGGATTGGCCCGTGCGCAGGACGCTCAGATTCCGACGCACGTGTTGTCCCCGACTGAAGAGGTAGACCGCGTCGCTTTTGACGCGGCGCTGGCGGACGAAATAGATAAGTATCTGCCCGATGTCATCGTGCTGGCGGGATATATGCGCATATTGAGCGCCCAGTTCGTTTCCCGCTTCGAGGGGAAAATACTCAACATTCACCCTTCCCTGCTGCCGAAGTACCCCGGGCTGCATACGCACCGCCAGGCGATGAAAAATCGCGACCGATTGCACGGCGCCTCGGTGCATTTCGTCACTGAAGCGCTGGACGGCGGGCCGATCGTACTGCAGGCGCGCGTCCCCATCTTCGACGATGACGAAGAACAGGATGTGAAGGCGAGAGTGCAGACGCAGGAGCACACTATCTATCCGCTGGCGATCAATTGGTTGCTGGAAGGCCGTTTGAAAATGAAAGATAACGAAGCCTGGCTGGACGGCATTCGCATCCCGCCGCACGGCTACGCCGCTGACTAAATCATCGTTTGCCCCGATCGCACTTGCCGACGGGGCCTATCATGAGTATTCTCCCCCGCTTTTTACCCGTTTACGATCCTGAAGCCGAGGCCGCAAGGTTCGGCAAGTCGTCATTCGGCACGAGTAATAGCTGACAGGACACGCCTGCTGTTTATAAGATACTTCTTTTGAGCGCGCTTTTTCCGCTGAGAGCCGCCATTCTGTAAAAGGGATTTTAGAGTCAGCATCCTGATTAATAGGGAAAACAAATGAAAAAACTTTTCACATTGATGATGCTCGGTTTGGCGATGTGCGCCGCCGGCATCCCCTCTCAGGCCGGAACCACACTCGACCGGGTCAACCAGACCGGCGTTCTGCGCAATGTCCTGTTTAACGACTATCCGCCGTTCAGCTACATCGATGACAATAATCAGCTGGTCGGTTTTGACGTGGACGTCGCTAAGGCCATCGCACAGAAGCTCGGCGTAAAACTGCAGTTGGCGACGCCGGGTTGGGAGGCCATCGTCGGCGGACGCTGGCAGGGGCGTTGGGACCTGTGCGTTTGTTCCATGACGCCGAACCCCGAGCGCTCAAAAGTCCTCGATTTCGCCACGCCTTACTACAGCACCTATGCCGTGCTTGTCGTGCATAAAGATGAAAAACAGATTCGATCGGCGGCGGACCTCAGCAACAAACGCGTGGGGTTGGGCCTCGGCTCCAGCTATGAAAGCTATCTCAACAAAAGCCTCGTGATTCCGGGCGGGAAGCCGATCGGTTTCCCGTTCCAAAACGTGCAGGCGGTCCCGACCGATGAGGCCATCGCGTTCCAGAATCTGGCGCTCGGTCCCGGCAAACGCTTAGATGCCGTGATCTCCGACCGCATCACCGCCAAGCCGCGTCTGGCACGCATGACGCAGTTGCGCATCGTCTCAACGCTCTATTCCGAACCTAACTGGATCGCCACCGACAAAGGCGACCCCGAATGGACCGCGAAGCTGGTGGAAACCCTTAACGCCCTGCGCGCCGACGGGACGATGTCGCGCATCTCGCAGCAGTGGTTTGGCGAAGACATCACCGAGATTTCCCAATAATGACTCAGCACACACCGTCTTCCTCGCCTCTCGATACGATGGGCGCGCCGGCGCGAAGCCAGGATAACCGTTTGGGATTCCGCGTGCGGGCCGGACTGACCTGGCTGCTGCTGATCGGACTGCTGTTCTGGCTGTTCGCCAGCATGCACCTGGATACGGGCCTGATCCGTCAGAAGCTGCCGTCCATGCTAGGGCTGCATCTGTCGCCAGACGGTTTCATTCAGGGCGCGGTGCTTAGCATCGTCATCACCGTCATCTCCATGCTGTTCTGTATCCTGCTCGCCGTGGTCACCGCGATGGGCCGCCTCTCCTCGAGCGCGCTGGCTTTCGGCTGCGCTACGTTTTACGTGTCGCTATTTCGCGGTACGCCGCTGCTGGTGCAGGTACTCATCATCTATCTGGCCTTGCCGCAGGTTGGGATCGTCATGGGCGCGTTCACCTCGGGCATTATCGCCCTGTCGCTCAACTATGGCGCCTATCTGGCCGAAACCATCCGCAGCGGCGTGCTGTCGGTGCCGCGCGGTCAGAAAGAGGCCGCCATGGCGCTGGGGCTATCGCGCTGGACCATCATCACGCACGTCATCACTCCTCAGGCGTTGCGCATCATTATCCCGCCCGCCGGTTCGCAGTTTATTTCCATGATCAAGGATTCGTCGCTGGTCTCTCTGATGGGGCTGTGGGAGTTGAACTTTCTGGCGCAGTCTTATGGTCGCAGCACCTATCACTATATGGAAATGCTGACTTCCGCCGCCGCCATTTACTGGCTGCTGTCGATGGTGCTGGAGCTGTTGCAGACCCGTCTTGAGCGTCATTTCGCACGCGGTTACGAACCCCACGACCGTAAAGACGCTTCCTGAGCATGCTCGCCGACCGCCGCTTGTTCGGCCATCGGCGAGTCGCCGCTTAACCGATAGCGTTTCGGTTCGTTTAACGCGAAACGCGACGCAATCACCACCCCACATCCTTTCGCATCCGGCTCGCACGCTCGGGCACATTTTATTTATTTACGAAATCCGCGGACCCGCGTTGAAATTTCAGGCTTTTTATTTATCGACGAATACCCCTGCATTCTCTGTATTGAAAACTTGAATAATAATTATTATCTTTCGCTGCTTCATTCATACGGATACTTTACATGCGCCCGGTATTTCCTTACGTCGCTTTGATCGTTTGCAGCCTGTTCAGCGCGCTGTCCCCGGCGAAAACCGTCACCGACATAATGGGACGCCAGGTCGTCATTCCGGATAATCCCCAGCGGATCGTACTCGGCGAAAGCCGCATGCTGTATACGCTGGCGCTGCTGGAGCCGGGCAACCCGGCGCAGCGCGTGGTGGGCTGGCCCAACGATCTGGCGCGCTACGATGCGCAAAGCTGGCGACAGTACACGCGGAAATTCCCGGCTATCGCCCAAATCCCTATTCTGGGCAGCGGCAATCTCAACACCATCAACGCCGAAATCCTGCTCCCGCTGAAACCCGATCTGGTGATCCTGCCGCGTCTGGCAAAAGGGTCAGATAACGAACAGCGTTTGCAGCAGGTCCTGACGGAAGCCGGCATTCCTTATATCTATGTCGATCTACGCATCGAACTACTCAAAAACACCCTTCCCAGCCTCAAATTGCTGGGCGAAGCACTGAACCGTCCCGAACGCGCGGCCGCCTTCAGCGCGTTTTATCAGCGACATATGGAGGTCATCCGTGACCGCCTCAGCCGCTATCAGGGCAAAAAAACCACCGTCATGCTGCACCTGCATCTGGGCCGGCGTGATACCTGCTGCACCACCGCCGTCAACGGTAATTTGGGCGAACTGATCGACTTCGCCGGCGGTGACAATATCGCCAAAGGCATCATCCACGGCGTGTACGGCGAACTTAATCCCGAACAGGCGCTGGCCGCCAGACCGGAGGTCTATATCGCCACCGGCATGGCCGGACCGGAAGGAAAACGCGTATCTAACCTGATGCTCGGCCCGGAAGTGACGCCAAAGGAGGCCCGCGACAGCTTCAGCATGCTACTGCTGCAACAGCCGTTACTCTCGCATCTGGACGCGGTGCAATCCGGCAGAGCCTGGAGCATGTGGCACAACTTTTACCTCAGCCCTTATCACGTCGTGATGGTGGAAATGTTCGCCAGGGCGCTTTACCCGTCGCTGTTTGGCGATATCGACCCGCAACACACCTTACAACAACTCTATCAGCAGTTTTTACCGATCGATTTTTCAGGGACCTATTGGAGCCAGTTATCACATGAATAATCATTTATGGCGCAAAGGCTGGCCGTTGTTGGCCGTCATGCCTTTCACCGCACACGCCGCCACGCAACCGGAGGAAGAGACGCTGGTCATTAATCGCGACACGGCGGCAACGTCCTCCAGCATCAAGGAGAGCGGCTATCAGCCTCACAAGACGATAACGGGGACGCGTACCGAAAGCCGGCTGCTGGACGTTCCCCAGGCCGTCAACGTCGTCCCTCAGCAGGTGCTGCAGGACTGGTCGGCGACCAATATCGATGAAGCGCTCTACAATGTCAGCGGCATCACCCAATCCAACACGCTGGGCGGAACGCAGGATGCACTGATCAAACGCGGCTTCGGGGATAACCGTGACGGCTCCATTTTCCACGACGGCGTGCGTTCAATTCAGGCGCGTAACTTTACGCCGACCAGCGAACGCGTCGAAGTGCTGAAAGGGCCTGCCTCCATGCTGTTCGGCATGGGCGAACCCGGCGGCGTGATTAACGTCATTACCAAAAAACCCGAGCTGGTGCAGAAAACCCATATTGAAGGCTGGAACAGCAGCTTCAACGGCGGCGGCGGTCAGTTGGACGTTACCGGACCGATTAGCGATTCCAGACTCGCCTATCGCATGATCGTCGATCACGACGAAACCGATTACTGGCGCAACTTTGGTCGCAACCGCCAAACCACCCTCGCGCCGTCGCTGATGTGGTATGGAGAGGGCACCACCTTACGCGTCGCTTACGAGCATCAAGAATACCTGACCCCGTTTGACCGGGGCACGGTCATCGACAGCCGTACCGGCAAACCGGTCGATGTGCCGCGCGACCGCCGTTTCGATGAAAGCTATAACGCTACCCGCGGCGATCAGGACACTCTGACCTTTCAGGCGGATCACAACCTGACCGACCGCTGGAAAACCAGCCTGACCTATGCCTATAGCCGCAACCGTTACAGCGATAATCAGGCGCGCGCCACCCGATACAACGCCGCAACCGGCGCGCTGACGCGTCAGCCCGACGCCACCGCCGACGCGCACAGCCAGTCACAGGCTGTACAGCTGACGCTGAACGGCGATATCGACTGGGGACAAACCCACCATCAGCTGCTGTTCGGCGTCGACCATGAAGCCGACCGAACCTACCGCAGCGACATGATCCGCGGCTCCGCCGTCACCAACTTCAACGTCTACGATCCGGTTTATGGACTGCTGCCGGCGTCCACGTCCGTCAGGGCGGTGGACAGCGACCAGCGTGAAAACGTCGACAGCACCGGCGTCTTCATACAGGACGCCGTCCGTCTCAATGCCAACTGGATGCTGCTGGGCGGTCTGCGCTACGACCACTTCGACGTCATGTCCGGCAAGGGACGCCCGTTCGTCACCAATACCGACGGCTCCGACGGCCGCCTCGTTCCACGCGCCGGGGTCGTGTATAACCTGACGTCCTACGCCTCCCTGTATGCCAGCTACAGCGAATCCTTCAAGCCGAATACCTCCATCGGCACCCAGATCGGCGCGCTGCCGCCGGAACTCGGCAAGTCGTACGAAGTCGGCGCCAAGTTGGATCTGCCCAACCGCATCACCGCCAACATCGCGCTGTTCGATATTCATAAGCGCAACGTCATGGTCAGTGAGGACGTGGGCGGAGAGACCGTGACGCGAACGGCGGGCAAGGTGCGTTCGCAGGGCGTTGAGCTGGACATCGCCGGCAAGCTGACCGATTCGCTGAGCCTGATCGGCTCCTATGCTTTTGCCGACGCGCGGGTCACCTCCGATCCGGACAACAACGGCAACCGGATGCCGAACGCGGCGCGCCATACCGCTGCGCTGTTCCTGACGCAGGACTTCGGCAATCTCGGGCTGCATGCGGGCGATAATCTGCGCGTCGGCGCGGGCGCCCGTTACGTCGGCCACCGGGCCGGCAACGCCGCCAACAGCTTTACGCTGGACGACTACACCGTCGCGGATGCCTTCGTCTCGTATAGTCTGCCGATCAACGGCTATGCGGTGAAATGGCAGCTCAACGTGAAGAACCTGTTCGATAAGACCTACTATCCTTCCAGCGGCAGTAACCTGCGCGTCGCGGTGGGTGAACCCCGGGAAGTGGTATTGCGCGCCAGCGTAGACTTCTAATCTTTGCCGTCACTGCTCCGAAGGCGGGGCAGTGCTTTTCTTCTGACGCCATTGACAGCGACGACGACGGGATACCCTTGCCGGCGAAGGAGTGAACGATGTCAGGCGCGGCGCTGAAAGGACGGAGAAAGAAACAAGATTAAAGGCGGTTTCGGGGGATCGCATTGCCCGGCGCGGCGCGCCAGGCAGAGACACTAACGAGATTATTCAACGCTGGCGATGGTGCTTTTATAACCCGTCACCACAACGTGCAGCTGTTTGAATACGCCGTAGTCTTTCGTTGTGATGTCGTAGCGCGAAGCAATGATCAGATCTGCGCCGGACGCTTTAACCGCGTTTAGGCCGCCGCGGATTTAGCGGAAGATTCCACTTTACCTTCCAGCGCGGACGTCGGCTGGCTGGCATTATAAGAAGAATATCCTGCCAGCAGAGATACCGCAAAAGCCGCTGCGGCTAATTCAAATTTATTATTCATGGTGTGTAATCCCTTTACTTTAAAATAAAAAAACTTTGGAGTTCTCAGCCAGAGATATTATTTTCTTTTAGTTTTTATTACCAGAACGTCCCCGCGCCCTACTGATAAAACACTCATCATCTTTCTGTAATTTTTATTTTAGGCCATAAAGACATCAGTCATATTGGCTCAGGTACCGCACTATCTGACCTCATCCCTCTTTCCTGTCATCATCCGCCACTTATTAACGTTTAAACAACCACCAATATAAACAGCTATTCAATGTCACATAAATCACCGTTCAATAAAATGAAAAGAAGACGTATATAGCGCCTATTATCTGTATAGATAAAGGTTATTTGAACAAAAAAAACCGCGCAGAAGATAATAAAAATAAAATAAATACAGTTTCACTATGGAATTAAATAAAATAGAGAAGAGTCCGATCTTCACTAAAAGAATAAAACCTTATTTCCACGAGAAAATACTATTTTAAATAGTACATTGCATTGATTGGAATTCAATGAGATGCAAAAATCGTTCGCCAAATAGAGAATATCGGGCACTATAAAGAACGAGAAGAAAACAGGATTTTTTCGATAACCTACTGATGATAGAGGACTTATTATGTCTAATACCGCCAACATCGTTCGCCTGAGACCTCTGGAACGAGATGATTTACCCTTTGTTCATCAGTTGGATAACAATGCCAGCGTCATGCGCTACTGGTTCGAAGAACCCTACGAAGCTTTCGTGGAGTTGAGCGATTTGTACGACAAGCATATTCATGACCAGAGCGAACGCCGCTTTATCATCGAACACGAGCGAGTCAAAGTCGGCCTAGTGGAACTGGTAGACATCAACCACATCCATCGCCGGGCCGAGTTTCAAATCATTATCGACCCGGCGCATCAGGGTTATGGCTACGCCAGCGCCGCCGCCCGGCTGGCGATGGACTACGGCTTCGCCATTCTTAACCTCTACAAACTGTATCTGATTGTGGACAAGGAAAACCAAAAGGCGATCCATATCTACAGTAAGCTGGGCTTTGATGTAGAAGGCGAGTTAATTCACGAATTTTTTATTAATGGGGAGTACCGCAACGCCATTCGGATGTGCATTTTTCAACAGAACTATCTGTCCAGGCACAAAAAACCCAGCGGCGCCCCTTCTCCCGAAGCGGATATCACCCGGTGATCGATACGCATTGCCGAACCCGCGCCGTCTGTCTTCCAGGCGCTCCCGTTCGCACCGGCGGTGATTGACTGATGAATGCTGAAAAAGGCGTATACAAAACCATTATTAACGTCGCGACCAAACCTGCCGTCCGACGATAGATTTGCTTTCATTCATGCCCTTCGCACGGAAATCAGAATCATCAAAAATTAAGATCCCCACATAACTTTTATTGCCGAAAATCTCACGACGATTCAGGGATAATACGACGTGATATTCATGCCTCCGTCACTGAAGTCTCGTCTGATATAAAGGACTCGATATAGCATCGGGACTTCGTGGTAATAGTTTTTTCTGAAAATTAAATTAAACGTTATATTGACTCATTGAGAATGAAATGTGACTTAAATACTAAATTCATCCCAAATTGACGGAAATTAACAAAATAGCATGAGGGCCGTGCAGTTAGTATTCTGGACTAGAGGCTCTTCCCCGCCATGAATTTTCGGCCTCACCGGTCTATTATCGAGACGGCTATTTTGAAGGACGGGCATCGATATTTGGAACAGTCAACACACGCTGAGGAAAATAAAATTTCCTTATTGCGCCATTAAGTGGATCAGCCGCGGGAAGCGGGCTAACAGGAAATATTGTTCATTGTCACCCTCGCCGCCACATATCGCGCGCCCGAGTAAGGAGGTATGCATCAAGTGAGCAAAGCCGCGCGCCCTTTTAGAACAGGACACGCGAGCTTTGCTTTTCCCACACTTTCTTTAACGCTTTATCTGCCCGCGATCTCGCGCTTGATGACGTTTCGGCGACATTAGGCGTCGTAACGCCGGAACAGCGCCCTGCCGCGCAGCAAACGCAATCCTAACCATCCGCCACAGAGGGAAAGCAGCAGGGCGCTCAGCGGCGGCAAACCCATCCATAGCAGCCAGTTGGGCTCCCATGGGAAGTCGAATACTTTGCGCTGCAACATCCATAGCGCCGCTTCCGCGCCCAGTGCCGCCGCCAGCCCGGCGGCGAGCCCCATTAAGGCAAACTCGCACCACAGCGTCGTTCGCAGCAGCCTCTTGCTGGCCCCCAGCGTGCGATAGACCAGCAACTCCTGACGACGCTGCCCCATCCCGACCTGAATCTGCGCCAGCAACAGCAATAGGCCGCAGCAGATGACCAGCACCACCATCACTTCCAGCGCGCGGCTGACCTGTTGCAGCACCTGCCCGACCTGCTTGAGGATCGAGCCGATATCCAGCACGCTCAGCGTCGGGAACTGCCGGTTAAGCTGGGTTATCACATTGTCCTGCCCGACGAGACGGAAACTGGTCAGCCACGACTGTGGCTGATGCTCCAGCGCGCCGGGCGGGAAGATAAAGAAGAAGTTCGGCCGCAGGCTTTCCCAATCCACCTGACGGAAGCTGGTGATTTTGGCACCGAACGGCTGGGTGTCCCCGGTGAACGTCAGCGTATCGCCCAGAGACACTCCGAGACGCTCCGCCACACCCTGCTCTATCGACACCTCGCCCTGCTTCGGCGGCCATTGTCCGGACAACAACACGTTATGTTGCGGCAAATCTGGCAGCCAGGTCAGATTCAGCTCACGGTTGACCGTTTCCCCGCCGGGCGCACCCTCGGGGATCAGCTCGGTGGCGACGCGTCCGTTAATCTCCGTCAGCCGCGCCCGGACGATCGGATAAAAGAGATCCGGCTGCACCTGATGCTGGATCAGGAAATCTTTTACCGCCGGGATCTGCTCGCCGGTGATATTCAGCACGAAGTAGTTCGGACTGTCCGGCGGCAGCTGCTGCTGCCAGCGGTCCAGCAGGTCGCCGCGTAAGAGCAGCAACAGCGCCAGCAGCATAAACGAGAGCGCGAACGCCGCCAGTTGACCGATGGTTGACCAAGGCTGACGCAGCAGTCGGTTGATCGCGAGACGCAGGGATAACCGTTTCAGCGTGAGGCGTCGCAGCACCAGCAGACTGCCCCAGCCTATCGTCCCCAACAGCAGCGCCAGCACCACCATTCCCCCCAGCAACGACCACAGCAGCGAGCCGCTGCCAGACAACACAAACAACAGCCCGATCACCACCACCGCGACGGCAGGCAGATAGTAGCGCAGCGGCCAGACGTTGACCGTCACATCCCGCCGCAACACGCGCAACGGCTGGGTCGCCAGCAGAAGGCGATACGGCCTCAAGCCCACCAACAGCGAAATCAACGTCAGCGTGCCGAGCGCCCATGCCCAGGGCCAGAGTCCGGCGGGCGGAAGCGTGGCGGGCAGTACGGGGGCCAGCGCTCGCATTAATACCGCCTCGAAGCCCAGTCCCAGTATGCTTCCCGCAACGGCCGCCAGCGCCAGCACCGACAGCCACTGACCGACAATCAGCCGACGCAGCGCGCCACGACCGGCTCCCAACGTTTTCAGCACCGCGACCAGATCGTAGCGAGTACGGCAGTAATGACTCATCGCAACAGTCACCGCCGCAATGGCCAGCAGCAGCGTCAACAGCGCGGACAGCAGCAGGAACTGCTGTGAACGTTGGAGAGACTTGCTCAAGGCGCCCGGCGAATCTTCCATGCCATACCAGCGCTGGTCCGCTTTCAGTTGGGGTTTAATCCAATCGCCGTACTGCGCGATGTCTTGAGATTCTCCCGCGAACATGTAACGCCAGGTGATGCGGCCGCCGGGCTGAATCGCGCCGGTACTGGCGACATCGGCCATATTCATCAGGACGCGCGGCGCGGTTTCAAAGGGATTGAAACCGTTGTCCGGCTCCTGAATCAGCTCGCCCGCGATGCGCAGCGTGGTATCGCCGATATCAATTCGGTCTCCGACCTGCGCACCCAACAGCGCCAGCAGGCGCGGGGCAACCAGTATCGTGCCGGGAGCGGCACGCAGCTGCGCAGGCCGGGTCTGCAAATTGCCATACAGCGGATAGCGATCGTCAGTAGCTTTAACCTGCGCCAACTGCGCATTTTCTCCGGCGTAGGTCATCGTCATAAACGACACCTGCCGGCTGACGGTGAGGCTATCTTGCGCCGCCCGTTGCAGCACCGCTTCATCCACCGGCCTTGATGCGCGCAGCACCCGATCGCCCGCCAGAAAATCGCGACTCTGCTGACTCAGTCCCTGTTCCATACGATCGCTGATGGTGCCGAGCGCCAGCACGCAGGCCACGGCCAGCGTCAGCGCCAGCCAGACGATCAGCAGCGAAGGAGAACGCCATTCACGCCAAAACCAGCGCCAGATCATGATTCCTCCCACAGTTTGCCGTCACGCAGGCGCAAACGCCGCTCGCAGCGCGCGGCCAGTTGTTCGTCATGGGTAACCAGAATCAGGGTCGTGGCATAGTCGCGGTTCATCGCAAACAGCAGGTCCACGATGCGTTCGCCGGTCTGCCGATCGAGATTGCCGGTCGGCTCATCGGCAAACAACACTTTGGGACGACCGCTGAACGCGCGCGCGAGCGCCACGCGCTGCTGTTCGCCGCCGGACAGTTGAGCAGGCAGATGCTGAAGACGCGCCCCCAGCCCGAGTTGTTGCAGCAGCTGTTCGGCCTGTTGGCGGCTGTCACGGTCGCTTTCACCCCGCAGCAATGCGGGTAACTGGACGTTTTCCAACGCATTTAGCGTCGGCACCAGCATAAAAGACTGAAACACAAAACCGACGTCTCGCGCCCGCAGCGCCGCACGTCCCTCTTCATCCAACCGGTTGAGCGACGCCCCTAACAGCGCGACGTCCCCACTGCTGCCGTCGTCCAGTCCGGCCAGAATGCCCAACAACGTCGACTTGCCCGAACCCGACTCGCCGATTAACGCCAGGGTCTGGGCAGGTTTGACAACCAGCTCAACTCCGGTAAGGATGGACAGCTCATGTTCCCCCTGACCAACGTGTTTACTAAGATGATGAACTTCAAGAATGTTTTCCGCTGGCATTTTCTGGTCCTTTTACTGCTGGGAATAGTCAGTTTACGTGCTATCGCAGCGGATACGCTGCTGGTGCTGGGCGACAGTCTGAGCGCGGGCTATCGCATGTCGGCGACGCAGGCCTGGCCAGCCTTGCTGAATAACCGATGGCAGTCAGCTCCCGGCGGCGTTAACGTCGTTAACGCCAGCATCAGCGGCGACACCGCCGCTCAGGGGCTGTCCCGCGTTCCGGCCTTACTGCAACAGCACCGCCCGCGCTGGGTGTTGATCGAACTGGGCGGCAACGATGGACTGCGCGGTTTTCCACCGTCCAGTCTGGAACAAGATCTGATAAAAATCATCTCTCTGGTCAAAGATGCCGGCGCACAGCCGCTGCTGATGCAGATCCGACTGCCGGCCAACTACGGCCGGCGCTATACTGAGACCTTTGCGGCCGTGTATCCGAAGCTCGCCACGCAGTTCGCCATTCCGCTGCTGCCGTTTTTCATGGAGCAGGTCTATCTCAAACCCGAGTGGATGCAGGATGACGGCCTCCATCCCAACCGCAATGCCCAGCCGTTTATCGCTGACTGGATGGCGCAAAAACTCGGCCCTCTAGTTAATCACGACTCTTGATATTCAGGACTTTATAGTTAGGTAAAGTTATGCAAAAAACGATTTTAATCACCGGCTGTTCCAGCGGTATCGGCCTGATCGCCGCACAGGATCTTAAGCTGCGCGGCTACCGTGTTCTGGCGGCCTGCCGACGTGCGGAAGATGTGGAAAAAATGAACACGCTGGGGCTGGAAGGCATCGAACTAGATCTGGATGACGGCGACAGTGTGGACCGCGCCGCCGACCGCGTGATTTCGCTCACCGGAAACCGGTTGTACGGGCTGTTCAACAACGCTGGCTACGGCGTGTACGGGCCGCTGAATACGATCTCCCGCCAGCAGTTGGAACAGCAGTTTTCCAGCAATCTGTTCGGCACCCATCAACTGACGCAGCGGCTGCTGCCCGCCATGCTCGCGCACGGCGAGGGGCGAATCATCCAGACCAGTTCCGTCATGGGGCTGGTGGTCACGCCGGGACGCGGCGCCTATGCCGCCAGCAAGTTTGCGCTCGAAGCCTGGTCGGACGCGCTACGTATGGAACTGCACGGCAGCGGGATACACGTTTCATTGATAGAACCGGGGCCGATTAGCACACAGTTCTCCGCCAACGTAAACCAAACGCAGCGCGATCGTCCCGTCACCAATCCCGGCATCGCCAAGCGATTCACGCTAACGCCAGAGGCGATATTGCCCAAACTGCGCCATGCTTTGGAAAGTCCGCGCCCCAAATTACGCTATCCGGTCACCTTGATGACCCATGCGCTGTCGATACTCCGCCGCCTGCTCCCCGGGCGTGCGCTCGACGGCTTATTACGCACTCGCTCCTAACAGGGGTTGAAGCAGAGGGATTTGCCCCCATAACTCGCTGAAACGGATAAGAGAGAATTCCATGCTAGAACAACACGCCAATGTGATTGATATTAACGAAACGAATCTGCAGCAGGTGCTGGAGCAGTCGATGACCGCCCCGGTGCTGATCTACTTCTGGTCGGAGCGCAGCCCGCACTGTCAGGAATTAGGTCCGGTACTAGACCGGCTGGCCACCGAATACGCGGGGCAGTTCTTGCTGGCCAAAGTGGACTGCGACGCCGAGCAGCGCGTCGCCGCGCAATTCGGCCTGCGCGCGATCCCCACCGTCTATCTGTTTAAGGATGGTCAGCCGTTGGACGGCTTTCAGGGGCCGCAGCCGGAAGCAGCGATCCGCGAACTGCTGCAGCGCGTTCTGCCGAAAGAGGAAGATCTCAAAACGGCAGAAGCCGAGCGTTTGATTCAGGAAGGCAAGCTGCAGGACGCCCTGCCGCTGTTGAAAGATGCCTGGCAGTTGGATAGCAAACGCAGCGACATCGCCCTGTTGCTGGCCGAAGTGCAGATTGAGCTGAATCGTGCGGAAGACGCCGAAACCGTGCTGAGCGCCATTCCGCTGCAGGATCAGGATAGCCGCTATCACGGGTTGGTGGCGCAGATTGATCTCATGAAGCAGGCCGCCGATACGCCGGAGATCAAACAGCTGCAGCAGGAGCTGGACGCGGATCCGGACAACGCGGAGCTGGCGGTGAAGCTGGCCTTGCAGCTGCATCAGGTCGGGCGCAACGAAGAAGCGCTGGAATTGCTGATCGGCATGCTAAAGAAAGATCTGACGGCCGCCAACGGCAGCGCGCGCAAAACGATGATGGACATCATGTCCGCGCTGGGCACCGGTGACGCGCTGGCCGCGCGCTATCGTCGCCAGCTCTACGCCCTGCTTTATTGATTACCGCGCTTTTCGACGGGCCGCCCCGGCCCGTCGTCGTTGTATCCCGCCAGGCCATTGTATCCCGCTAGAGTGTTTCCAACGTTTCAATCCAGCCGTTGCCGCCGTAGGGCGAGACGCCGCTCGACCAACGCCGCAGCATATTCATCGCCGCCATAGCGACAATCTCCTGCTGCGTCGATAACGCGTAGCGCGCCGCATTGAACCTCAGGGTCTGAGCCAGCGTTTGCGAAGGCGTATGCAACGCCAGAGACAAGCGTCCTTCGCCTAGCCCACCCACCACCAGAGCCATCTGCGCCGAGCGTCGCTGCGCCAGCTCACGTGCCTGTTGCGCCACCGCCGCCAAGGTATTGGATATTACAGGGGATGCCGTCGACAGCTCGCCGCCCGCCAACGGCGCATTGGCGCCACGCAGCTGCCAGTGCAGCAGCCCGGCGGTGAATTCCTCGGCGACCGCCAACCGCAGTTGACGCTCAGACAGCGTCTGCGCCAGCTGCACAGGCAGACCCGCGGTCCCCTCGAACACCATACTGTCGCCGACGATCGCCTTCACCTGTCGCCACAGCGTCTGCATAGCGTGCTGCTGCGATGCAGGGCCGGTCAGTTTGATTTCGACGATGGGCACGGCGCAGCGGTATCCCAGCACGACGCCCGGCGGCAGGATGAGCGGCGCCAGCGCGCTCGCCAAATCGCTTTCACCGCGCCCGAAGGTGGTCAGGCGCAGACACAGCGGCGCTTCGCCGAGCGTGAAACGCTGACGTAACCGCGGCATAATCTGCTGGTCCACCATCACCTTGAATTCAGACGGCACGCCGGGCGTGAAAAATAGCATGCAGCGGTTCAGCTTTAGCGCGAAGCCGCAGGCGGTGCCGATCGGGTTATCGAGGAGCTCCGCGCCGTCCGGGATCAGCGCCTGCTTCCGATTCAACGACGACATGGGACGCCCGCGATCGGCAAAGTAAGCCGTCATTTTCGCCAGCCACGCCGAGTGCTCCACCAGCGATACGTCTGCCGCCGTCGCCGCCGCCAGCGAACTCAAATCGTCGCTGGTCGGCCCCAGTCCGCCGTTAACGATCAGCACGTCTGCGACATGACTGCGTTCGGTCAATGCCGTCACCAGCGCATCCAATTCATCGCCAACCGTCATGCGGCTGGCCATCGGCGCGCCTTGTTGAAACAGATAATCCGCCAACCAGGCCGCATTGGTGTCGACGATCTGGCCGTGCAGCACCTCATCGCCGGTGCAAAGCATCTCAACCCTAAGCATGTTTACTTTCTCCATTCGTGAATCGTCGGGCCTTCGTCTACCTGACGTTGGCGCGCCTCGTCGGATATGCGGTCAATAAGAGGACATCGCCGATTGGCAAGCTGCGATCCTGCGCCTGTCGGCACGAAGTCATCACAATTTATGATACCTAAATAATAAAGGAATGACGCTGCGGATAAACGTGGGATTGAAGATCACGAGACGAAGGCGCGGAAAACCGCGCCCTATGGCAGACGTTAGAAGCTTAGCCCCGCGCTCAGATAGAAACCGTCGGCGATTCTGCGATCGTCGTTGGACGATCCCATCGTGATGTAGCGATAGCCCACGTCCACGGAGAGCGGACGCAGCGGCTGCCAACGCACGCCGCCTTTCGCTTCAACATAACGATCCAGATGGCTGGTGAACGCATCCGGCGAGTAGTAGCCTTCCCCGAACAGCGAGAAAGACGAGATCAGCGGGAACTGCACGCCGCCGCCGAGCGCCAGACCGTAACCGTCGTCTCCGCGATCGGGCTGCAGATAAACGCCTTTGACGCCCGCTTTGACGGCGGCGCGGCCGAGGCTAAAGCCGTAATCCACTCCCAGGGTGTAGGCGTCGTTGTTGTTGTCATTATCGTGACCCCAGCCCGCGTTGGCGGACAGGCCGGGGAATGGCAACCCAATGCTGGCGCCGCCGCCCACATAGTCATTTCCCGCTTCCGCCGAAACGCCGATAGCCTGAGCGCCCGCCGAGGCCAGCAAAAGGCCGCTTAGGCAGGCGGTCATCAATTTCTTCATTATTGTCATCCTTCATCATGGTTTGGGAACATCGGCCCTGCGCCGGTTGCCGGACGCAAGGCCGATAGAGACGTTACGAAAACGGGGTGATTCTACGTCAAGTCGGCGGCGGCGGAAGACAGAATATGGCTAAAAATAGGGGCCGACGTCTCCGGATGAGACCTATTCGCATTCTTCAACTCTGGCGATGCCACTAATAAGAATCACCGATTTGCCTATTTATTCGCGCCGATTGATAGTTCTAACCAGTCAAGTAAACCGTAAGGAAGTCCCAATGAGCAATGAAAAACAAAAGCTGACCACCGCCTCCGGTGCGCCAGTCGTCAGCAATAACAATGTCATGACCGCAGGTTCCCGAGGCCCCATGCTGCTACAAGACGTCTGGTTTTTGGAAAAGCTGGCGCATTTTGACCGCGAGGTAATCCCTGAGCGGCGTATGCATGCCAAAGGCTCCGGCGCTTACGGCACTTTCACCGTCACCCACGATATCACCCGCTACACCCGCGCTAAAATCTTCTCCGCAGTCGGTAAGCAAACGGACATGTTCATGCGCTTCTCCACCGTGGCGGGCGAACGGGGCGGCGCCGACGCCGAGCGCGATATTCGCGGTTTCGCGATGAAGTTTTACACCGAAGAGGGCAACTGGGATTTGGTCGGCAACAACACGCCGGTATTTTACCTGCGCGATCCGCTGAAATTCCCGGACCTGAACCATGTGGTGAAACGCGACCCGCGCACTAACCTGCGCAACCCGGTCTACAAATGGGACTTCTTCTCCCAGCTGCCGGAATCGCTGCATCAGCTGACCATCGACTTCAGCGATCGCGGTCTGCCGAGATCCTATCGCCACATTCACGGATTCGGCAGCCACGCCTACAGCTTCATTAACGCCGCCAACGAACGCTTCTGGGTGAAATTCCACTTTCGCTGCCAGCAGGGAATTGAAAACCTGATGGACGACGAAGCCGAACGCCTGATCGGTAAAGACCGCGAAAGCTCGCAGCGCGATCTGTTCGACGCCATTGAGCGCGGCGATTTCCCGCGCTGGAATTTGCAGGTGCAGATCATGCCGGAAGCAGAAGCCTCTCAGGTACCGTACAACCCGTTCGATCTGACCAAAGTCTGGCCGCATGCCGACTATCCGCCGATCGATGTGGGTTATTTCGAACTGAACCGCAACCCGGAAAACTACTTCGCCGAAGTGGAACAGTCCGCGTTCAGCCCGGCGAATGTCGTGCCCGGCGTCAGCTTCTCGCCGGACAGAATGCTGCAGGGCCGTCTGTTCTCCTACGGCGATGCCGAGCGTTACCGACTGGGTGTCAACCACCATCAGATCCCGGTCAATAAACCGCGCTGCCCGTTCCATAGCTATCACCGTGACGGCGCCATGCGCGTGGACGGCAACAGCGGCAACGGCGCAACCTATGAGCCGAACAGCTTCAACGTATTTCAGGAACAGCCTGATTTCAGCGAGCCGCCGCTGTCGCTGGAAGGCGCAGCCGACCACTGGAACCACCGCGAAGACGACGATTACTTCAGCCAGCCGCGCGCGCTGTTCCAGCTGTTGAGCGAAGAAGAGCATCAGCGGATGTTCCAGCGTATCGCCGGCGAGCTGTCTCAGGTGCCTGAGTTCATCCAGGAGCGTCAGATCGCGCTGTTTAACCTGGTCGATCCGGCCTACGGCGCGGGCGTCGCCAAAGCGCTGGGCCGTTAATGTCCTACCTGCAGACGGCGAGTGTCTTTTACGGACACGCCGCCCGCAGGTACGTCAGCCGCGTTGACGTCTCACCCAGGCGGTCACCTGCTGACGGGAAATCTTTATCCCGCCGTTTTTCAGCGCTTCGGGCAGCCGATAGAACGCCACGGGACGCTGATACCCCGCCAGCTGCGGAGCGAGCCAGTCGCGCAGCGCGGCCAGTCCGTCCTCTCCCGTCATTTCCACCACCGCCACCGGGCGTTGCCCGAACTCCGCGTCATCCACCGGCACGACGCAGGCGAACTCCACCGCCGGATGCCGCAATAACACCGCTTCCACGTCCTCCGGCTGCACGCCTTCCCCGCCGCTGAAAAACTGATTATCCAACCGCCCCATAATGCGCCACTCGCTGCCATCCCAGCAGCCGCGATCGCGGGTGTGGAACCAGCCCTGCGCGTCGGTCAGCGGATGCAGCGCGCCGTCGCGCCAGTAGCCGGACGCGAGACTGTCGCCGCGCAGCCAGATCTCCTCATCCACCGCCTTGATCTGCCGCCCGGCCAGCGGCATGCCTACGCCGGGCCGGCCGTCGGCGCGCTTGGCGCACACGGTAGAAGCCAGTTCAGTCAGCCCGTAACCGCACCAGCAACGAATGCCGCTCGCTTCGGCCTGTTGCGTCAACGTCAGTGGGATCATCGCGCCGCCCAGCAGCACCGAGGTCAGCGATGTCGGCACGTCGCCCTGCGCCAGCAGCCGCCATAGCTGAGTAGGCACCAGCGAAGCATGTGTACAGCCCCGCAGCGCGATATCCAGCGAACGACCCGGCCGCACGACCAGCGTGGCTCCCGCCGCCAGCCAGCGCCAGACGATGCCCTGCCCGGACACATGAAACAACGGCAAGGAGAGCAGCCAACTATCGCCCATCGCGTAGGGCATCAGTCCGCATACGCCCTCCGCGCTCGCCAGATGCGCGGCGAAGGTATGCACCGCCGCCTTCGGCAGACCGTTGGAGCCGGAGGTCAGCGTCATCGTCGCCAGCCGCTCCTGATCCCATGCGATGCGCGGATCGGTGTCTACGGCATCGTTGACCGCTGCAGAGAGAGGGACAATCGCGCCGGGCCAATCGGCATCGCTGAAGCACAGGCCAAAGCGGATATCCAACGATGGCAGCAGCACGTCCGTCTGCGTGACGGGCAGCTGCGGATTGAGCGGCAGCAACCGTGCGCCGCACTGCAACAGCGCCAGGTAGCTCAACAGCATCTCGCTGCTGTTGCGCCCGCGCAGCGCCACGCCGCTTCCTTCCGTCACGCCCTGACGGGAGAATGCCGCAGCTCGCTTTTCAACCTCACCGGCCAGCTTGCGCCAGCTCCACACGTCATCATCACGGATTAACGCCGCCGCGTTAGGCTGCCGTCGCGCCCAGTGCCGCCACGACCAGTCGGTCACGACCGCCATAGTGCGTCCAACTGCTCGGCCTTGAGCAGCGGCAGGGAGCTATCCGGCCAGGGCCGCAACACCTGCATCTGCATCAGATCCAGCGTATCCAGACCGGGGATGACCTCTGGCGTAAGCCAGTGCGCCAATCGCGCCAGCTGCGTCAAACCCAGACTGGATTCGATGCTGGAGCTGATCACCGCCGTCAGGCCCGCCTGATGCGCCTGCATAACCAGCTGTCGGCAGCGAGTCAGGCTGCCGACCAGCGTGGGTTTGATGATGATGGCGCTGACTCCCGGCTCGGCTTCCACGCGGAAGTCCGGCTCACGCACGCTCTCGTCCCACGCGATATTGATGCCGGTGTCGCGCGCGAAGGCCCGCGACTCCTCGCGGGTTTTGCACGGCTCTTCCAGAAAGGCGATGCGGGATCGCACGGCCGGATCGACATAGCGTGCAAAACCGTCGGCTTTGGCCCGCGTCCAGCTGCGGTTGGCGTCCAAACGCAAGGACAGCTGCGGCAAAGCATCAAGCAGTAGGTTGACGATCATGCCGTCCCGCACGGCTTCGTATAACCCGACTTTGACTTTCGCCACCGGATTCGGCAGCCCCTGCAACATCGCGAACAGCTCATCCGGATCGCCGCTGCACAGCGGCGCTTTGCGGTAGTCGGCGTCCTGTGGCAGCATTCCTGAAAGCTCCGCGTCGGCGAAGCTCAGACCGAAGTCGACCGACGGCACGCCGGTTTCTTCCAGCGAGTCACCGTTTAACCAGCGCAACAACGACTCGCGGACGGCGGTCTCGGCGTCGCCCAGCGTTTCAACGCTGAACTGCGGCAGCGGGGCTATCTCGCCCCAACCGCCCCGTTCGCCGTCGCACAGCTGCACGATTAGGCCGTCGCGGTTTTTGAGCCGCTGATTGCGCAGCACCACGCCGGCATCCATCGGTACGCTGTAGCGGTAGAGCGTCGCCCGACGCATTACGGATTCCGCCGGAATTTGCTGAAGTCAGGCTGGCGTTTTTCATTGAAGGCATTGCGCCCTTCCTGTCCTTCGTCGGTCATGTAGAACAGCATGGTGGCGTTGCCCGCCAGCTCTTGCAATCCCGCCTGACCGTCACAGTCGGCGTTGAGCGCCGCTTTCAGGCAACGCAGCGCCATCGGGCTGTTCTGCAGCATTTCGCGGCACCAGCGCACCGTCTCTTTTTCCAGGTCCGCCAACGGGACGACGGTATTCACCAGTCCCATCTCCAGCGCCTGCCGCGCATCGTACTGGCGGCACAGGAACCAGATTTCCCGCGCCTTTTTCTGACCGACGATGCGCGCCATGTAGGAGGCGCCCCAACCGCCGTCGAAGGAGCCGACACGCGGGCCGGTCTGACCGAAGATGGCATTTTCCGCCGCCACGGTCAGGTCGCACATCATATGCAGCACGTGGCCGCCGCCGATGGAATAACCCGCCACCATCGCCACCACCGGTTTCGGGCAAGTACGGATCTGGCGCTGGAAGTCGAGCACGTTCAGGTGATGAACGCCGCTGTCGTCCTGATAACCACCGTAGTCGCCGCGGACTTTTTGGTCTCCGCCGGAGCAGAACGCCATGTCGCCTGCGCCGGTCAGGATGATCACGCCGATGCCGTCGTCATGGCGCGCGTTGTCCAGCGCCTGAAGCATCTCTTTGACCGTCAGCGGACGGAAGGCATTACGTACCTGGGGGCGGTTGATGGTGATTTTGGCAATGCCGTCAGCCGATTTGTGGTAGAGAATATCGACAAAATCACCGCTGCAGTCATGCCAGTCGATAGGGGCGTACAGCAATTCTTCACTCGGATACAGCATAGGGATTATTCCTTTACGGGAGGGAAATCAATGAACGGATCCGCGCCGCATAGTCGGCCGGATTCTCCTGATGGGCATTATGGCCGCAGTCGGCCACGCTCAGCAGCGGCAGATGCTCCCGCCGCGCCAGCGTCTGAAACTTGATGTCGCGCTCGCCGCACAGATAGCCGAACGGCACCGGCAGCCGTCGCAACGCCGCCGATAACGGCGGCTGTCGGGACAACGAAGTGGCGATCAGCATGCCGGCCACCTCCGCGCCGTCGTTGCGGCTGCGCCGCTCTATCAACGCCTGCCGCTGTGCGCAGTTCAGGTGCGCGAAAACCGGCTGCCGATACCAGTCCGCCAGTACCTGAGCCAGCGGCTCCTGCGCAAAACGGCGCGCCCAGCGGGCATCGTGCGCCGCACGCGCCTCGCGCTCCGCCGTCGTCGCCAGCCCCGGATGCCCGCCTTCCACCAGCAAACCACGCAGCCCCGGCGTCTCGCCGTGACAGGCGTGGAACATGGCGATACGGCCGCCGAGCGAATAGCCCAGCAGCCAGTAGTCGCGGATGCTCTGCTCCACCAACAGCGCGGTGAGTTGGCGGCTGACATCGTCAAAACCCTCGGCGGACTGATGGCGGGAGTCGCCGTGGCCCGGCAAATCGACCAGCAACACAGGGCGATCGTTCAGAAAAGGAAGGATGGGCCGCCAGTCTTCGCCGCTGCCCAGCAGACCGTGGAGTAAAATCAGCCACGGCTGTCCCGGTTCCCCCTGATGAAGACTGCGCGCGCGCATCACCATGTGACGACCTCGGTCAAAAGCTGTTGCAGGCACTCCGCTCCCGCTTTTGGCGATACCGACACTTCCAATAGCGTCGTCGTCGCCTGTTTAAACCCGTCTGACGCGGCATCGACGACCTCGCGCCAGTTGGTCGCCCGGGCGTAGCGCAGGCCGAACAATGCGGCGGCGTGGCTGAACGCCACCTGCTGCGGCATACAATAGAATGTCTCCCGCGCCTGCTCAGGCGTCGGCAATAAAGAGAAAATCTGGCCGCCGTTGTTATTCACCACGATCAGCACCAGCGGCGCGGGAGGATGACGCAGGAGCGCCAGCGCGTTGACGTCATAAAGTGCTGACAGATCGCCGATAACCGCCAGCATGGGCCGCCCGTTGCCGCGCTGGACGCCGGCCAGCGTCGAGACCAGGCCGTCGATGCCGCTGGCGCCCCGATTGGCGTAAACCGGATAGCCCGCGGGCAGTCGGGCCAATGCATCCACCAGGCGGATCGTCAGGCTGTTGCCCAGAAAAAGCTGTCCGTCCGCCGGCAACAACGCCGGCAGGCGGTGCGCCAGCTGCGCTTCGCCAAACCCTTCCGTTAGTCGGGCACTCACCTGCGCGCCGACGCGTTCCACGCACTCAGGCAAGGCGGCGGCCCACGGTTGGAGCGGCTCAGGCTCAGGAGGATGTGCGGTCAGCCAGTCGGCGATAGGCGCGACCAGCCGACGCCCGCAATGATGCGCCGGGTCCAGACGACCGGGCAGCGCGTCCACCAGCCAGTACTCCTGCGGCCGGATCGCCGCCTGCCACTGCAACAGCCGCTTACCGATCAAACCGGCGCCGAGCTGGATGACAATCTCGGCCTGTTGCAGACAATAAGCCTCGGGATGCGCCAGCCACAGATCCGCATGAGGCAATGGCTGGCCGGACTGGGAGAGCACATCGCCGATCAACGGCCAGCCCAGTTGACGCGCCCAGCGCGCGATGGCTTCGCCGCACTCGGCCGGTACGCGACCGGCGATGACCACGCCGCGTTTCCGACGCCACGCCGGCCAGTCAGGCTGCGCGGCGCAACACGGCGCAGATTCATCCGCCCGCAGCCACGACGACGATTCACGCCACCAGGATCCCAACGCCTGTAGCCAGATTTGATGGGCCTCCGGGTCGTCCGGGCCGTACAGAGGCTCGGCGAAAGGGCAATTGATATGCAGCGCGCCGTGCGTCAAGCGTCCCACGACATCGTCAACCGCGGAGACCAGCCAGCTTGCCGGAATGTCCGGGGTGGGTCGGGGGAGCGCCAGCGTATGCGTGGTATGAGAGGCGAACATGCCGGGTTGGCGGATGGCCTGATTTGCGCCGCAGTCGATCAGCTCCGGCGGCCGGTCGGCCGTTAGCACCACCAGCTTTTCACCGGTCAGACCGGCTTCAATGATCGCCGGATACAGGTTCGCCGCCGCCGTTCCCGACGTCACGATCACCGCCACCGTCTGCCCGGACGTCTTTGCCAGCCCCAACGCCAAGTGCCCCAGCCCACGTTCATCGAAGTGGGTATGACAGGTTAGCACCGGGTGCTCTGCCGCCGCGAGGGTCAGCGGCGTCGAGCGTGAGCCGGGCGCGATGCAGACATGGCGTATACCATGCCGGGTTAGCGTTTCCAGCAAAACTACCGCCCAGCGGCGATTAAATACACTTGTAGACATGATCGACTCAACAACTCTGGTTGCGGGTTGTAGGAATAATTATATTTTGTTTTATACAACCAACTTTGATGTAAACCCTTAGCAGGAACAACAAACATAAAACAAAACTATGACATATCGCCGTTCAGCAGCGATTTGGGACCCGCCGCCTTGTTTTCCAATTTCTGACTTTCTTGTTCTGGATCAGTTCCGGCCGCGCTCCCCGCGCCGCATCGAGGGCCGCCGAACGCCGGCTCCATTCGCGGCGGCAGATCTGAGCGTCTCGTCGCGACGTCCGGAAATCCTAATTGAAAGTGTGGGATTATACGGGTGAGACCACAGAAAAAAAACGCCGGTGGTCTTTCGGGGGAGATTGGCCGCGCCACGCGCGTCTCGGCGCGGACGCTTCTTTAGCTTGGGTGCCGCCGAGCCACTCGTGCCATAGCCTCAACCTGGCGAGACCAGCCGATAAAAGATGATTTCCCGTTGATGAAAAGCAGATCCCCTTTCGATAAAAGCCCCGAGTTATGATAAAAGTAATTTATATCTCTGATTCCAGACGTGGTCTCTGTCTCTCATGCGTTCAACCGCCAACACCCAGCCTATATCCCCTTTTTCTTCCCCGACGGACAAAGCCGTGCAAGCCGCCACCCGGATCGGTTTTTTGATCTCCGGCACGGTCGTATCGTCATGGGCTCCGCTGGTGCCTTACACCAAGCAGCGGCTGCACATCAATGACGCCACGCTCGGCATGTTGCTGCTGAGCATCGGCATCGGCTCGCTGATCTCCATGCCGCTGGCCGGATTCCTGACGGCCCGGTTTAGCTGTCGACGTGTGATTTTCGCCTCCGGCACGGCACTCTGCGTGTTGCTGCCGTTGCTGACGCTTCCCGACGCGGTTTTGTCGATGGCGCTGGTTTTGGGATGTTTGGGCGCGATGCTGGGGTTGATGGATGTCGCCATCAATGTGCAAGCCGTTGAGGTGGAACGCGCTAATCAACGGGCCCAGATGTCCAGTTTTCATGGGTTTTACAGCGTCGGAGGGATCGTCGGCGCCGGCTGCGTCAGTCTGCTGCTGTGGCTCGGACTGCCTCCTCTACCGGCCACGCTGGCGATGGCTCTGCTGGTCTGGCTGATGCTGTTTTGGTCCCAGCGCCATATGCTGCGCGCCACATCCCGCGCCAACGAGGGGCCGCTGCTGGCGGTGCCGCGGGGCCGGGTGCTGTTCATCGGCATTTTATGCTTCGTCATGTTTCTGACCGAGGGCGCAATGCTTGACTGGGGAGCGCTGTACTTAACCGCGTTCCGCGGCATCGACCCGCGTCAGGCCGGTATCGGCTTCGCGGTCTTCTCCATCACGATGACGTTGGGTCGGCTCTATGGCGATCGCCTCGTCAACCGTCTGGGCCGCTTCGCCATCGTTGCCGGCGGGAGTCTGTGCGCGGCCGCGGGATTGCTGATGACGATTACGATCGACAATCCGATCACCGCCATCGGCGGTTTTGCGCTCGTTGGTCTGGGCGCGGCCAATGTGGTGCCTATTCTGTTTTCCAGCGCCGGCAACCAGACGGTTATGCCGCCGCATCTGGCGCTGGCGTCCATTACGACCCTGGGCTACGCCGGTTCGCTGCTGGGGCCCACGCTGTTAGGATTTGTTGCCCAGATCAGCAGCCTGTCGCTGGCGCTGGGCATTATCGTTATCTTATTGCTGGCGATCTGCGCCAGCTCTCACGCCATTATCCGTTCGTCTGGAGATTGATTGAAATGCCCGCCATCATCATGCGTTATTTCTCTCTGTTCGTTTTACTGCTACTGCTGGTGTTCGGGGCGTTTAGCTATAACTATATCAATGGCTGGATGACGGGGAAGATGTATGCTCTGACCGATGTCGCTGAAAGCATGCAAAAGCGAATCGACACCTATCGCTTCTTTACCGATCAGATTTATAAAAACCTGCTCGTGGATGCCCCGCCCCCGACCGAAGGCGCGGTGAATGTCATCACGCTGGTGCCGAACGTGTTCTACGTCGAGCAGCGCGGTCAGAAAACCGATACGCTGATGTTCGGGCAGCACGAGAAAAGTACGCTCTACTCCATGCACAGGATCTCGCAATATCTGGACATTCTGTGGGGCGCGAAGACCGACGTGTTTTCGATGTACTACCTCAACGGCACCGATAACAGCCTGACGATGGTTTCCACCCAGCCGCTGAAAGACGTCTCTTCCCAGTTTCGCGGCAGCTATATCGCAGCGTTGATTGAGGCCCGCAAGGCCGAAATGCTGCAGCAGGCGAATGCACTGGACGAACGTGAAAGCTTCTCGCCTCTGCGCAAACTGCGCTTCTATAACAACTACTATTTCACCCTGCGCACGACCTTCAACCAGCCGGGGCATCTCGCGACCGTGATTGCCTTTGACCTGTCGATCAACGATTTAATCCCGCGCAACCTGGAGCGGGAAAATCTGATGCTGCGTCAGCAAACGCTGCCAATGAGCATGGAAACCGGCACGGATAACGAAACACCGACCGATGTCCGTCTGGAAGGCACGATGGTGGAAGTGTCCGCCCAGTTGACCAACGCACCGCTGAAAATGGTGTACAGCATCCCGCTGGACCGTCTGATCAGCGACATGCTGCGCAGCAATATCTGGATGATATTGCTTAATCTGGCGCTGCTGCTGATCGCATTGATGGGCTTCTACGCCTTCCGTCGCCACTTTTCCCGCCCTCGGGAAGACCTGTCATATCGACTGAAAAAACAGCAGAACATGTATACCGAAATCATCGGTCATCTACCGGTGGGCGTGCTGGTCTATGACTTCAGCACCAATAAAGTGGTGGTGGCGAACGCGCTGGCGGAACGACTGTATCCGCACCTCAGCCTGAAGAAAATCGCAACGCTAGCGGAAGAGCATCAGGGTGTGATTCAGGCCACCGTCGATAATGAGATGTATGAAGTGAGGCTGTTCTATAGCCTGTTCGTACCGGACTACTGCCTGTTCTTGCTCCGCGAACAAGAACAGGAAATCGTCATCAATAAGAAACTACAGCTGGCGCAACAGGAGTTTGACAAGAACATCGCCGTGCGTAAGCAATTGTTCCACAACCTGAGTCAGGAGTTCAAACAACCGCTCAACGCCGTGCATCAGCTCGCGCTTTCGCTGAGCAATGAGCAGACGCCGGACGAACGGCAGCAGTCGCTGCAACTACTGATTAGCGAGGCCGCCTGCGCCCTGAGCCTAATGGAAAATATCGCTCTGCAGGCACAGTTGGAAACCGACAAGTGGGATGTGGCGCACGCGCCGTTTGCGCCGCTCGCACTCGTCGACGATTTACTGTTGCCGCTATTGCCGCGCATACAGCAAAAAGGCATCAGCCTGTTCAATCATTTCCAGCTCGATATTCGGCAAACCTATCTGGGCGACAGTGAACTATTAAAGAAAACGCTTTCGTTATTAATGGATTATGCCATTACAAATACGGACTACGGCAAAATTACGCTGACGCTGAAACAGCCTGAAAAAACATCGGGACAATGGATCATACAAATTAACGATACAGGTACGGATGTTTCCGTCGAAGAACTTGATAATGAACTGCATCCGTTCGCCGCGCCGGCACTTTCCGATCGATTCAGGCAAAATTCCGGATTAACCTTATTTTTATGTCATCAGCTTTGCCACAAACTGGGCGGTCAATTGCAAATCAACCGATTGCCGGATTTAGGTACGCAATATACGCTGACGCTAAAAATGGAGCCCGTCGAACTCCAGGAAGAGGAAGAGGAAAGGCTGCTGGATGGTATTACGGTATTACTGGATATCACCACGGATGAAGTTCGGCAAATTGTTAGCCGCATGGTCAGTCAGTGGGGTGCGGACTTCGTTATTTATGACGAGCGCCTGATTGATCAGGAAACGGACCTCACGATTACGGATGACGCAGGGAAAGTCGCAGACGACACACTATTAGTAACCGGAGAAAGCACGCAGTGGGTTTCTCTGGGCAAACGGCGACTGCGCACCAGCTACAATATCAGCCAGCTGATGCTGGATGCTCTGCTGAAACTGATCGAGCAGCAGTTGGAAACGTCTACCGGCGATAACCGTCCGGCAACGGATGACGACATCGGTTTTTACGCTCGCCAACTGCGCAGCAGCGACTACTTTTCACTGTTCGTAGAGACAGTACCGGAGGATATGAACAGGCTGTATACTGAAATTCAAGATGGCGATTTTGTGTCACTGGCTCAAACAGCCCACCGGCTCAAAGGCGTGTTTGCCATGCTGAATCTGCATCCGGGCAAACAATTGTGTGAAGTCCTGGAACAACTGATAACCTCGCAGGATAGTGTGCAGATAATAAATAACCTTCAACAGATTGAACGTTTTGTCAGTGCATTACTACAGCAAGGTGGCCAACAATATGAGTAAACAACAATGAACAACATTAATGTAATTATTGCAGACGACCATCCTATCGTTCTTTTCGGCATCAGAAAATCACTGGAACAAATCGAGTGGGTGAACGTCGTTGGGGAATTTGAAGACTCAACAGCATTAATCAATAATTTACCAAAGCTCAATGCCAACGTTCTTATTACTGATTTATCCATGCCGGGGGATAAATACGGCGACGGGATCACGTTGATCAAATATATCAAGCGTCACTTTCCGCAGCTGTCGATTATTGTTCTGACCATGAACAATAACCCCGCGATTCTCAGCGCCGTACTGGAGCTGGATATCGAAGGGATCGTCCTGAAACAAGGCGCGCCGACGGATCTGCCTAAGGCATTGGCCGCATTGCAGAAAGGCAAGAAGTTCACGCCGGAAAGCGTGAGCAAAGTGTTGGAGAAAATCAGCGCCAGCGGCTATGGCGATAAACGCCTGTCGCCGAAGGAAAGCGAAGTGCTGCGTCTCTTCGCGGAAGGTTTCCTGGTGACTGAGATCGCCAGAAAGCTTAACCGCAGCATTAAGACCATCAGCAGCCAGAAGAAATCGGCTATGACCAAACTCGGGGTCGATAACGATATCGCGTTGTTGAACTACCTCTCTTCCGTCGGCGTCGCGTCAACAGAAAAAGAGTAATCTCCGATCATCCGCCGATCGTCTCGGCGGGCATTCAATGCTCAGGCTCTTCTTAGAGCCTTTTTTATTTCCCCTTCCCCTCCTCCCATCGCAAGCCCTTCCGCAACAAGCATGTACTGAGCGGAAGACGTCTGTCAGCTATCCTGGGACTGCGTGGCCTTACCCTGACGCACCAGATTGGCGTAATACGCCAGAGACTGTTGCAGCGTATTTAGCGTGACCGGTTTCGAGAGACAGTTATCCATACCGGCTTCTAAACAGCGCTGCCGCTCTTCCGCCAGCGCGTTTGCGGTCACGCCAATCACGGGCAGCGTCATCGCCATCTCCCGCATCCGGCGGGTAAAGCCGTACCCGTCCAGATTCGGCATGTTGACGTCCGTCAACACGATATCTACGGAAGATTTGCTTAGCACGTCGAGCGCGTCCAACCCATCGTTGGCCGTTATGACCTCATAGCCCAACGATCCCAACTGGTCCGCCAGCAGGCGGCGGTTAATCGGGTGGTCGTCCACGACCAGAATATGAATATCGTCATTATCGCGGCTATAGCTTACCGAAGCCGGGGCGGCGGACGCTGGCATCGGCAGCGCATCTTTACCACGGTAAATGCGTTGCAGCAGCAGCGGCAGATCCTGCGGCGCTGACGTGCTGTGCTCCCAACATCCCGGCGACACTTCCTGCGCCGATCCGGTGTGAGACCCACTGATCAGGATGTGCGCCCGCCCGCCCAGGTTCTGGCTCAACGGATAGTCGCTGATGACAATCTCATCGGCCGCTACGGTCTGTCCATGATAGTCCTGTACGTTCAGACCATGCTCTTGCAGGAACGCACGCAGGTAATTTCCCATATAGGCGTTGCGAATACGCAGCCAGGCGTTTTTCCCCTGCAATAGCGGGTTAATCACCGTCAGCGGGTACTGAGCCTGATAGAGAGGAATGCGAATGCCGAACTGGCTGCCCAGTCCCGGCGCCGACTCGATCGTGATGTCGCCGTCCATCAGGTTGACCAGTTTCTCACAAATCGCCAGCCCCAGACCGGTGCCCTGAAAATGCCGCTGCACGCCGGTTCCAGCCTGGAAGAAGGGATCGAACAATTTCATGACTTCACGCGTATTGATCCCGACGCCAGTATCCCGCACCAGAAACTCAATATACCCATCGCGACAGCGCACCTGAAAGACGATACAGCCGGTATCGGTGAACTTAATGGCGTTGCTCAGCAGGTTGGACAGCACTTGCTGCAGACGCACCGGATCGCCCAGCAGGCTCAACGGCACCTTGGGTTCGATAAAGCAATAGAGCGTCAGGCGCTTCTTGACCACCAGCGGCAGGTAGTTGCTCACTACGTGGCTGATCACTTCACGCGGAGTAAACTGGCAGTTTTCGATTTTCAACTGCTCAGACTCGATTTTGGAGAAGTCGAGAATATCGCTGATGATTTTCAACAGCAGTTCAGACGAATTGTGCATGGCCGCCACCAGCCGGTTAGCGTCTTTCGGCAGCGTCTTGGTTTGCAGCAAATCCAGGTTGCCGATGATGCCGTACAAAGGCGTGCGCAGTTCATGACTGACCGTCGCCAGGAACATGGATTTGGATTGGCTGGCCTGCTCGGCCGCGTTGGCCATTTCCTGCAGCGACTCTTCCATTCTGACGCGGGCGCTGACGTCCAGCAGTACGCAAATCGCCACGTTCTCATTACGATAGCGGGAATGCACAAAGCTGATTTGCAGATGATGGTTACGGCTGGTCAGCACATCCACGGACTTAGACTGCTGTTCGCAGATAATCTTGTTCACGCGGATACGGTCTTCGTAGGTCAGCAGGCTGAGATACTTGTGGGCCAGCTCATTACTCAGAATATTGGCGCCGTCGCTGATACGCAGGATACAGATCCCCACCGGCGCGGAGGCTACGATCTTACGATTGAACTGTTCGTTCTCCTCCAGTTGGAACGCGTTTCTTTCTGCGGGCAGAAACATGCGCTTCTCCAGCACTCGGGTAATCACAAACAGCGCGATGGCCGACAGCAGATTCAGCAACGCCATGTTCATGATCAGGGAGTTGAGCGCCGCCAGAATGACTTCCAGCGGCAGTGCGTACACCACACTCAGCGAGGTCGGCAGCAATGCCTTCTTCAGAATCAGGGCGTTGTAGTTGTTGATGTAACCGAAATAGGCGCTGACGTCCGGGTAAGGCCCATTGATATTATTGCGCGCCGCATCGCTGAACTGCATCAGCGTGCGGTTGTTTTGGTCGAGTAGTTTGACGCTGAACGGCAGATCGCTGCTCAGCATAAAATCATCCAGACGGATGGGCTGTTCAATTCCCATCACCGCCACCAGTTGGTTTTCCACATAGATGGGCATCAAGGCATAGAAGTAACCGGTTTCAGACGTCAGACCAGAACTGACCCAGAACAGGCTGTCGTCGCGGCGGGTCGACAGCTTGCTATTGCGCTGCCCCTGCAGGCGCTCCTGCACGTTTCTGACCAGACTCTCGCTGTCCAGCGACTGGTTACGGATGCCGAAATCCACCAGGCACTGCTGGCGCCGATCGACAAAGAAAATACGGTTCAGATCGTAGACGGAAGAGAAATCTTGGTGCCACTGCTCAAAAAAGTGGATGAGCGGCGTCAACTGGGAGGGGTTCTTCTCATACTCCGCGGCGCAGTTGACCGACGACGACATACCGTAAATCGAGTAGGCCTTCTCCTGCACCTCGGTAAGATGCTCCCTACTGGGACTGACCACACTCAGCCGATTGGTCGCCATATATTTTAGCTCGCGCGCCACGTCGGTAGCGCGGCGAATATATCCCAAAGACTGATCGGAGTTCAGGGTAAAAAGGTGCCTCAGTTGCGACTCGCGTTCGTTAAGCGCCTTGCTGATATAAAACAATGAGATCAGCGCTCCCAGGAGCCATAGCGCCAGAGCCAGCGCCCGGAACAAATACCGGGAAAATTTCAGAGTGGTCTGAAATGAAGCTACAAATTTCAAGGGAATACCGTCAGGTTATAGGATAGAGAACTGCCGCCGAACCGGCGGCTACCACAGTACCGATCCCGCATAAAAAAAGCCAGCGCATCACGCGCTGGCTTAGTTACCGCATGCGGAGAAACTCCTGCGGATTACTCGTCGTCCACGGCTTCATCGTCGTCGTTGTCAGATTCGTGCTCATCGCCTTCCTCTTCCAAGATCTCACCGTCGACGATACCGTCCAGCTCTTCGTCTTCCACCGGTTCGGCAACGCGCTGCAAGCCGACGACGTTTTCGTCTTCAGCAGTACGGATCAGCGTGACGCCCTGGGTGTTACGACCGACGATGCTGACCTCGGATACGCGGGTACGTACCAGCGTTCCTGCATCGGTAATCATCATAATCTGATCGGCCGTATCGACCTGCACCGCGCCGATGACCTGTCCGTTACGCTCACTCACCTTGATGGAGATAACCCCTTTAGTGGCGCGGGATTTCACCGGGTATTCGCCCACCGCAGTCCGCTTGCCGAAGCCGTTCTGCGTGACGGTCAGGATATCGCCGTCGCCGCGAGGAACAATCAGCGAGACCACACGGTCGTCATCCTGCAGGTTGATGCCGCGCACGCCGGTCGCAGTGCGCCCCATAGTACGTACCGCCTGCTCGGAGAAGCGCACGACTTTCCCTGAGGCGGAGAACAGCATGACTTCGTTGCTGCCATCCGTCAGGTCGACGCCAATCAGTTCGTCGCCGTCGTTCAGGTTAACGGCGATGATACCGGCGCTGCGCGGACGGCTGAACTCGGTCAGCGCGGTCTTCTTAACCGTACCGCTGGCCGTCGCCATAAAGATGTTTAGCCCTTCTTCGTATTCACGTACCGGCAGAATGGCGGTGATACGTTCGTTCGGCTCCAGCGGCAGCAGGTTGACGATAGGACGTCCACGGGCTCCACGGCTGGCTTCCGGCAGCTGATAGACTTTCATCCAATACAGACGCCCTCGGCTGGAGAAGCACAGGATCGTGTCGTGGGTGTTCGCCACCAGCAGACGATCGATGAAGTCCTCTTCCTTGATGCGGGCGGCGGACTTGCCGCGACCGCCACGACGCTGCGCCTCGTAGTCGGTCAGCGGCTGATACTTCACATAACCCTGATGAGACAGCGTCACGACCACATCTTCCTGGTTGATCAGATCTTCGATGTTGATGTCGGCGCTGTTTGCGGTGATTTCAGTGCGACGCGGATCGTTGTATTGTTCCTTGATCGCTTCGAGCTCTTCGCGGATCACTTCCATCAGGCGATCCGGGCTGTTCAGAATGAACAGCAGTTCGGCGATTTGCTCCAGCAACGCCTTGTATTCGTCCAGCAGCTTTTCATGTTCCAGACCGGTCAGTTTCTGCAGACGCAGATCCAGAATGGCCTGAGCCTGCTGTTCGGTCAGGTAATAGCGACCGTCGCGGATACCGAATTCCGGCTCCAGCCACTCCGGACGCGCGGCATCGTCGCCGGCGCGTTCCAGCATGGCGGCGACGGAGCCCAGCTCCCAGGCATGTGAAACCAGCGCGGCTTTCGCTTCGGCAGGCGCTGGTGCCTGACGGATCATCTCGATGATCGGGTCGATATTCGCCAGCGCAATGGCCAGACCTTCCAGAATATGGGCGCGATCGCGCGCTTTGCGCAGCTCATAAATCGTGCGGCGCGTCACCACTTCACGGCGGTGACGTACAAACGCGGACAGGATCTCTTTCAGCGTCATCAAACGAGGCTGGCCCTGATGCAGCGCCACCATGTTGATGCCGAAAGACACCTGCATCTGCGTCTGGGAGTAGAGATGGTTTAGAACCACTTCACCCACCGCATCGCGTTTGATCTCGATGACGATGCGCATCCCGTCCTTGTCGGACTCATCGCGCAGCGCGCTGATGCCTTCGATACGCTTCTCTTTTACCAACTCGGCCATCTTTTCTATCAGGCGGGCTTTGTTCACCTGATAAGGAATTTCGTGCACGATGATGGTTTCACGGCCGGTTTTCGCATCCGCTTCAACTTCGGCGCGAGCACGGATGTACACCTTGCCGCGGCCTGTGCGATACGCTTCTTCGATGCCGCGCTTACCGTTAATGATGGCGGCGGTAGGGAAATCGGGTCCCTTGATGTGCTCCATCAGCCCTTCGAGGCTGATATTTTCGTCATTGATGTAGGCCAGACAGCCGTCAATCACTTCAGACAGGTTGTGAGGAGGAATGTTGGTCGCCATCCCCACCGCGATACCGGAAGATCCGTTGACCAGCAGGTTGGGAATGCGCGTCGGCATGACATCTGGAATCTGTTCCGTGCCATCGTAGTTCGGCACGAAATCGACCGTTTCTTTATCCAGGTCGGACAGCAATTCATGGGCGATTTTCGACATGCGAACTTCGGTGTAACGCATGGCGGCAGCGGAATCTCCGTCGATCGAGCCAAAGTTACCCTGTCCATCCACCAGCATGTAACGCAGCGAGAATGGCTGGGCCATACGCACGATGGTGTCATAAACCGCACTGTCACCGTGGGGGTGGTATTTACCGATGACGTCCCCGACCACACGGGCCGATTTTTTATAAGGTTTGTTCCAGTCATTCCCGAGTACGTTCATCGCGAACAGTACGCGACGGTGTACCGGCTTCAGGCCATCGCGAACATCCGGCAACGCACGTCCGACGATCACAGACATGGCATAGTCCAGATACGAGCTTTTCAGCTCCTCTTCGATGTTAACCGGTGTAATTTCTCTGGCAAGGTCGCTCATGGAGCCGCTATCCCTCTATTAATGCATCTACCCGAGTTCAAAAGGTGAAAAAGTATATCACAAAGCGGCGTTTCGGGGAAAACTCCGCACCCCGCGCCGGGTTGTACCGCCGGGCCAGGATGCTGATTTTTGTGGCCCGGGCCGACGCGCGCCTGTCCACGGATGTCGACTTGACTACAACAACCGCAGCAGGCCGGATATACTCACTAACAGCGAAAAATGACGATAAGGTAGACATGTACATGAAGGCTGATTCCTATACCCAAAACGTCGACCACGACGAAATCGCCAAATTTGAAGCCGTCGCCTCCCGCTGGTGGGACCTGGAAGGCGAATTCAAACCTCTACACCGCATTAATCCGCTGCGTCTGGGCTATATCTCCCGCCACACCGAAGGCCTGTTTGGCAAGAAAATCCTGGATGTGGGCTGCGGGGGCGGTATTTTGTCCGAAAGCATGGCGCGCGAAGGCGCTCAGGTCACGGGGCTGGACATGGGGAGCGAACCCCTGCAGGTTGCGCGCCTTCACGCTCTGGAAAGCGGGGTCGACGTACATTACGTGCAGGAAACCGTAGAGGCTCATGCCGAGGCTCACGCCGGCGAATACGACGTGGTGACCTGCATGGAAATGCTCGAACATGTGCCCGACCCGCGTTCCGTCATCGAAGCCTGCGCCCGTTTGGTCAAACCCGGAGGACAGGTGTTTTTCTCCACGATCAACCGCAACGCCAAAGCGTGGCTGATGATGATAGTCGGTGCCGAATATGTCGCGAACATGGTGCCGCGAGGAACGCACGATATCAAAAAGTTTATACGCCCTGCCGAACTGCTGGGATGGCTTGATTCGACGCCATTGCGGGAAAAGCACATCACTGGGCTGCGCTATAATCCGCTGTTCGACACATTCAGCCTGGGCGGGAGTATAGATGTCAACTATATGCTGCATGCTCAACGTGAAAACGCCGAATAAGCTGACGAGCCACGCCAGGCGTTTGAGTTCTCCTCGTTCCTTCCGCATCGAATACGCTCTCATCATCGATTCGGGAGGACGGCGTAACAGAGGGAGAAACCACATTGTCCGCCCTGTTCCTGTCTGACTATTGCTTTCCAACTTGCCGCTGACACTGTCACTCCTCCTCTTTGGCTGATGGTGACGCCATCATTTGGTCGGGGACGAGGCAAAACCATCGCTGACTTGATGTCTGTCCACCACAGATGAATAAGATGCCGCCTTTGATGTTAAGAATTTCTATATTTCAGTGCGGTAAAAGTATTTTCGATATTTTAATTATTTCTTCCAGATTATTCCTAAAAAGCCACTCATCTTTTTTTATTTGATATTTTAGCCCAAGCACTTACCCAGGTCACAAGGGCGGAAAAAACCGCCCCTGAATACAGCCCAAATAATAACAATCGATAGACTTAATGTAACCACACTAAATAATCGATGAGTATAAAATCGTTGCCGAAATAGCGTAGCTACAACAATTCATTTTTCGGCGCAGAGATTACTTTGCGTTACACGTGGCACCGGAGAGGAAATTACCCCCTGGAGTTTCGCGGAATCATTTTAGAATCGGCCGTTTCTATTTTCGTTACTCCCTTTATTGCTATGCCCTGATGACTTTCCGCTGGAGCTACCCTGCGAAGGGCTGCTGCTGCGGCTGGTCGCCGAGCTGGATGCCAACACCCACTGAGGCTGATGGCCGGACGTTGCGGCATGGCTATCGCTATTCACAGGACCCGGATAAATATTTTCGGTACCTGAATAGGCGCTTAATGACGCCATTGATATTACCAAACCAGTAATAGAACTCAGTAAAATAGAGACTTTTCTATATTGCATATTGAATTTTCCTTATTCGTGTATTTAATGAAACCATTTAAACATTAACCCAATACGATAATATTAAAAAATAAACATAATGTAATAAATGTAACGCAATATGATAAAAGCAAACGCCACGCATTTATTTTTACTGAGATAGTTATAGTACAATATTATTATTCGGTGCATTTTTATGGAAAAATATATAGACAAAAATAAAGCTACGCCTTTATTTATACCTTTCACAAAAACCTAAAAATAACATTTAAAATAAAACCCTTTCTTGAAAGGGTATAAAACAATAAACATTTTTAATACATTATATCAATAGAGATCGCTGCACCGAATGCCATTCCGGACATTTGCCAGACGACGCAACTAACCGCGCGCCATCTCATTTCTCTATGACGGCGGTTTTAGCGCGCATACGGCCGTCTCAGCCCCCCGCGCCTTGCCGTCCCCGGCTCGGCACACGTTCACCGCAGATGGCAAAGCCGGGAGCGCTATGACAATAGGATGACATTGCAGCTAAAAAGGCCTGATCCGTTGAGAAGACGTCAGAAGAAATGAAGATGCGCTTGCGTGGCCGCCCCTTCCGGCAGCCAAATAGCCAAAAATGTGACCAGATCAAGAAGTCACTTTTTGTGTTCGAATAAGAATCCAGCAGTCGATCAATTTTTTTTCTTACTGGCGTAAAAGGTTGACATGAAACAAAGCCGCATCGCGTCTGGGATCGGCTGGTTTCACTCCATTCCAACTCAATGTCCGGGTCAAAATCTGCACGATGCACTTACTTGCATTAACATGTATTTCTCACTATCTTGTTATCAAAACCAACCCAGCCCCCTATATATAGTGTTTATCTTATGTATCAAACACTATTTTCAGCATGCAAAAATGCAGGCGATCGGGCTGCCAAGAACTCAAACAGGTATTCCTCCACATGAACCAGAGTCTGCTCGTTACCAAACGCGATGGCAGTAAAGAACGTATCAATCTGGATAAGATTCACCGGGTTATCACTTGGGCCGCCGAAGGGTTGCACAACGTGTCGGTTTCACAGGTTGAGCTGCGCTCCCATATCCAGTTTTACGACGGCATCAAAACCGCCGACATTCATGAGACCATCATCAAGGCCGCAGCAGACCTGATTTCCAAAGAAAGCCCGGATTATCAATATCTGGCCGCCCGTCTGGCTATCTTCCACCTGCGCAAAAAAGCGTATGGACAGTTCGAGCCGCCCAAGCTGTACGATCATGTAGTGAAAATGGTCGACATGGGTAAATACGACCGCCACCTGCTGGAAGACTACACGCGGGAAGAGTTCGCCCAGATGAACGATTTCATCGATCACTGGCGCGATATGAACTTCTCTTATGCCGCCGTGAAACAGCTGGAAGGCAAATATCTGGTACAGAACCGTGTGACCGGCGAGATCTATGAGAGCGCCCAGTTCCTGTACATGCTGGTGGCGGCCTGCCTGTTCTCGGGCTACCCGCGTGAGACGCGACTGGACTACGTCAGACGCTTCTATGACGCGGTGTCATCCTTCAAGATTTCTCTGCCGACCCCGATCATGTCCGGCGTCCGCACCCCGACCCGCCAGTTCAGCTCCTGCGTCCTGATCGAGTGCGGCGACAGCCTGGACTCTATCAATGCGACCTCCAGCGCTATCGTAAAATACGTGTCTCAGCGCGCAGGCATCGGCATCAACGCCGGGCGTATTCGTGCGCTGGGCAGCCCGATCCGCGGCGGCGAAGCCTTCCACACCGGCTGCGTGCCGTTCTACAAACACTTCCAGACGGCGGTGAAGTCCTGCTCTCAGGGCGGCGTGCGCGGCGGCGCGGCAACGCTGTTCTACCCGCTGTGGCATTTAGAAGTCGAAAGCCTGCTGGTGCTGAAAAACAACCGCGGCGTTGAAGGCAACCGCGTTCGCCACCTCGACTACGGCGTGCAGCTCAACAAGCTGATGTACCAGCGCCTGCTCAAGGGCGAAGATATCACCCTGTTCAGCCCGTCCGACGTGCCCGGCCTGTACGACGCCTTCTTCGTCAACCAGGAAGAGTTCGAACGTCTGTACGTCAAGTACGAGCAGGACGAGAGCATTCGCAAGCAGCGCATCAAAGCGGTCGAACTGTTCTCGCTGATGATGCAAGAGCGCGCATCTACCGGCCGTATCTATATACAAAACGTCGATCACTGCAACACCCACAGCCCGTTCGACCCGCAGATCGCGCCGGTACGTCAGTCCAACCTGTGCCTGGAAATCGCGCTGCCGACCAAACCGCTGAACGACGTGAATGACGAAAACGGCGAAATCGCGCTGTGTACGCTGTCCGCCTTTAACCTCGGCGCCATCGACAGCCTGGACGATCTGGAAGAGCTGGCGACGTTGGCCGTGCGCGCACTGGATGCGCTGCTGGACTATCAGGACTACCCTATTCTCGCCGCAGAACGTGGCGCGATGGGCCGCCGCACGCTGGGTATCGGCGTTATCAACTTCGCCTACTATTTGGCGAAGAACGGCGTCCGTTACTCCGACGGCAGCGCCAACAACCTGACGCACCGCACCTTTGAAGCCATTCAGTACTACCTGCTGAAAGCCTCCAACGTGCTGGCGCGCGAGCAGGGCGCCTGCCCGTGGTTCAACGAAACCACCTACTCGCAGGGCGTACTGCCGATCGACACCTACAAGCGCGATCTGGACACCATCAGCAACGAGCCGCTGCACTTCGACTGGGAAGCGCTGCGCCAGGACATCAAAACCCACGGTCTGCGCAACTCCACGCTGTCCGCGCTGATGCCGTCCGAAACGTCGTCGCAGATTTCCAACGCCACCAACGGCATCGAACCGCCGCGCGGCCACATCAGCGTGAAGGCGTCGAAAGACGGCATTTTGCGTCAGGTCGTGCCGGAGTATGAGCGCCTGAAAGGCCAGTACGAACTGCTGTGGGAAATGCCGAACAACGACGGCTATCTGCAATTGGTGGGACTGATGCAGAAATTCGTCGACCAGGCGATTTCGTCCAACACCAACTACGATCCGTCGCGTTTTGCATCAGGCAAAGTGCCGATGAAACAGCTGCTGAAAGATCTGCTGACGGCCTACAAACTCGGCGTCAAAACGCTCTATTATCAAAATACCCGTGACGGCGCCGAGGATTCACAGGATGACCTGCTGGACGTCGCCGCGCAGGATGATGGCTGCGAAGGCGGCGCCTGCAAAATCTAACGCCGTGCGCGAAAGGATTTTCATTCTGTCGAATGATCGTTTCGTCATCGCCGGGTTATCAGTAAACTCACTAGAAACTGCCGTCTTCCGGACGGCAGTTTTCTGATTTTCTATGACGGACACGCAGTCCGTCCGAGATCGCCGCAAACGGCGTTGAAAAATGCTCCGGCCTTTTTTTGGAGATACCATGGCCTATACCACTTTTTCACAGAACAAAAATAATCAGCTGCTGGAGCCGATGTTCTTCGGCCAGCCGGTTAACGTGGCGCGTTACGACCAGCAGAAATACGAGATTTTCGAAAGGCTGATAGAAAAACAGCTCTCCTTTTTCTGGCGCCCTGAAGAAGTCGACGTCTCCCGCGATCGCATCGATTATCAGGCGCTGCCGGATCACGAGAAGCATATTTTCATCAGCAACCTGAAGTATCAGACGTTGCTGGACTCCATTCAGGGGCGTAGCCCGAACGTGGCGCTGCTGCCGCTCATTTCGATTCCAGAGCTGGAAACGTGGGTGGAAACCTGGGCGTTTTCCGAGACCATTCACTCCCGCTCTTACACGCATATCATCCGAAACATCGTCAACGACCCGTCTCTGGTGTTTGACGACATCGTCACCAACGACGAAATCCTTAAGCGCGCCAAAGATATCTCCGGGTACTATGACGATCTGATCGAGATGACCAATTACTATCATCTGCTGGGTAAAGGGACACACCAGGTGAACGGCAAGACCGTCGAGGTCAACCTGTATCAGTTGAAAAAACAGCTGTACCTGTGTCTGATGAGCGTCAACGCATTGGAAGCGATCCGTTTTTACGTCAGCTTCGCCTGCTCGTTCGCCTTTGCGGAGCGCGAACTGATGGAGGGCAACGCCAAAATCATCAAGCTGATCGCCCGCGATGAGGCGCTGCACCTGACCGGAACGCAGCATATGCTGAATCTTTTGCGTTCAGGCCATGACGATCCGGAAATGGCGAAGGTGGCGGAAGAGTGCCAGCAGCAGAGCTACGACCTGTTCGTACTGGCTGCGCAGCAGGAAAAAGAGTGGGCGGAATATCTGTTCCGCGACGGCTCTATGATCGGTCTCAACAAAGATATTCTGTGCCAGTACATCGAGTACATCACCAATATCCGCATGCAGGCCGTCGGGCTGCCGCTGCCGTTTGAAACCCGCACCAACCCGATTCCGTGGATTAATGCCTGGCTGGTTTCGGACAACGTACAGGTTGCTCCGCAGGAAGTCGAAGTCAGCTCCTATCTGGTTGGACAAATCGACTCGGAAATCAATGCCGACGATCTGAGCGACTTCCAGCTGTAAGCATGAGTACGCCAACCATCACCCTGCGCACGTCCGGTGCGCAGTTTGAGTACAGCGAAAAGGAAAACGCCACATTGCTGGAGGCGTTAGAAACGCAGCGGGTCAACGTGGAGTACCACTGCCGCTCAGGCTACTGCGGCGCCTGCCGCATGCGCCTTCTCAAAGGCGAAGTCGCCTATGCGCAGACGCCGTTGGCGTTCTTTCTGCCGGACGAGATTCTCCCCTGCTGCTGTAAACCGCTTAACGACGTCGAGTTGGATATCTAGCCAGCCGGTTCGCGCCGCTGGCACTTTCCATCCACCACCACGCCCTTCTCTGCAGGCTCCTCGTGTTCGTCCCCCGAATTCTTCTTGATGACGCCAGACCGACATACGCTGGCTGATGCAAGACGTCTCTCACGCCGTCGTTAAGACTGATGCCCTACTCTCCGCTTTCACGTAGGCGCGACGACGGAAAATCAGAAAACAACGTTAGCGCAGCAATGACTTAACCGCACGCGACAAGAAACACACAAAGTCCTCCTATAACATTGTCTTATTTCACTTATTACACCGCCAGCTGTCACCCCGGTAAGCAGCGACGCCGACGGTCGGAGATAAAGCCATGAAAATCCCGCCTCATCGCGCCATTTCGTCGCGCAAATTGGGTTACACTTGTCGGATAAAACATTAGAGAGAGTGAAGTCAATGCTAACTTTTATTTTTGTGATTATTATCGTTGCGCTGATCATCGTCTGGTCCGGCATTAAAATCGTCCCTCAGGGCTACCAGTGGACGGTGGAACGCTTTGGACGTTATACCCGCACGCTCATGCCCGGCCTCAATCTGATCGTTCCTTTCATGGACCGAGTGGGCCGTAAGATCAACATGATGGAACAGGTGCTGGAAATTCCGTCTCAGGAAATCATCTCTAAGGACAACGCCAACGTCACCATCGATGCCGTATGTTTCATCCAGGTCATCGACGCCGCGCAGGCCGCCTATGAAGTCAGCAATCTGGAACTGGCCATCATCAATCTGACCATGACCAACATTCGTACCGTGCTGGGTTCGATGGAGCTGGACGAAATGTTGTCTCAGCGCGACAGCATCAACACCCGCCTGCTGCACATTGTGGATGAGGCCACCAACCCTTGGGGGATTAAAGTCACCCGTATTGAGATCCGCGACGTTCGTCCGCCGGCAGAGCTGATTGAAGCCATGAACGCTCAGATGAAAGCCGAGCGAAACAAACGCGCCGATATTCTGGAAGCCGAAGGCGTGCGTCAGGCGGCCATTCTGAAAGCCGAAGGGGAAAAACAGTCGCAGATTCTGAAGTCCGAAGGGCAGCGTCAGTCCGCCTTCCTGGAAGCCGAAGCCCGCGAACGCTCCGCCGAGGCCGAAGCCCGTGCGACCCAGATGGTGTCTGATGCCATCGCCGCCGGGAACATTCAGGCTATCAATTACTTTGTCGCGCAGAAATATACCGACGCATTGCAGAACATCGGTTCAGCCAATAACAGCAAAGTCATCATGATGCCGCTGGATGCCAGCAACCTGATGGGCGCTATTGGCGGGATCAGCGAACTGATTAAAGAGAGCCAGTCCGGCCGGAAAGCCTGATGATGACCGATATGCTGATGACCTATGCACGCTGGTTCTGGCTGACGCTTGGCGGCCTGCTGCTCGCAGCGGAAATGCTGGGCGCGGGCGGGTATCTGCTGTGGAACGGCATTTCCGCGCTATTGGTCGGCATACTGGTTTGGCTGCTGCCTCTGGGGTTGCCGGCGCAAGGCGTCGCGTTTGCGCTGCTGACCGTGCTCACGGCGTGTCTGTGGTGGTATTGGCTACGCCGGCAAACGCTGCGCAGCCCGGCTTCTACGCTCAATCAGCGCGGACAACAGTTAGTGGGGCGCAAGGCTAATCTGAGCGAGCCCGTCGTCAACGGGCTGGGGCGCATCACCCTTGACGATGGCAGTTGGCGAGTCACGGCCGACGGCGATCTACCCGCGGGAACCCCGGTCGAAATCATTGAGGTGGTAGGTATTACGCTGCGCGTTCGCCCGCGGACCGAGTAGTGTTACCGTCCCCTTGTCGCGCAGACCGCTTCTGGCTGGCCGCTCGACAGAAGGCCTTAAGGCTGTCTTCAAGACCCTCCATCGTCTGTTGGCGATGGCGCATTTTCATCACGCCCTAATCAACGTCGCCTACGCGTGTCGCCGTCATTTCATCAGCGTCTGACCAAGTTTCTTACCCGGTTTTGGAGAGTTCCAGCGCGAGTGCCCTCGGCCCATACGACACTCACAACCGGCTTACCGCCTCACACCGCTGCCCGCCGCAATTACCGATACAACTTTGCCCGCGAAGCGTTTAGCATAACGTATTGATCATCCGGAGATAACGCTATGAAGCCCTTATTACGCCGCATCGCTACGTTCCTCGGCCTGATCTCTCCGCGCAGCGGGGGCTATCCCGCGGTCGATATTACACTCGCCAATCATCGCTATCATCTGGTCGGCAGTATTCATATGGGGACGGCGGATATGTCGCCGCTGCCGGACGCGCTGCTTAAACGGCTGGACTCGGCGACGGCGTTGGTCGTCGAGGCGGATATTTCAGACAGCGGCTCGCCCTTCTCCTCGACTGAAGAAGCGCCGCCGCTGTCTGAAAGACTGGACGCCGAGGCACTCGATCGGCTGCAACAATGTTGTCATTCGCTGGCACTCAGCTACGATAGCCTCGACCGTCTACCTGCCTGGCAGGTCGCGTTGATGTTGCAGGCCAGACAGGCAACCTCGCTGGGCCTGCGCCCGCAATACGGCATTGATTATCAGTTGATCCACATCGCCCGGAAGCGCGGCTTGCCCATTATCGAACTTGAGGGCCAACAGGCGCAGGTCGAACTGCTTGAGCGGCTGCCCCGCGGCGGACTGCCTCTGCTGGAAGATACCCTGATCCACTGGCACAGCAACGCACGCCTGCTGCAAACCATGATCAACGGATGGCTGGATTATAAAACCCTGCGCATCGACAATTTGCCCGACAGCTTCGGCAACGCCATGTCGGAAATATTGATTCGGCAGCGCAATCGATGCTGGCAGCAACGGCTGACGGCATTACCCGAGGGAAACTATGTGATCTCGGTAGGCGCGCTGCACCTGTTTGGCGATGATAATTTGCCCGCCCTACTGCGGGCGCACTCATTTTGACAGTATGTAAGGACAGAAATCATGACACCCGCAGTCAAGCTGCTTGAGAAGCACAAAATCAACTTTACTCTGCACAGCTATCATCACGACGCCGATGAAACCAATTTCGGCGAAGAAGCTGCGTGTAAACTTGGGGTCGATAAGCAGCAGATATACAAAACGCTGCTGGTCGCGCTGAACGGCGATGCTAAAAATCTGGCCGTTGCGGTAACGTCGGTAGCGGGTCAGTTGGATCTGAAAAAAGTGGCTAAAGCGTTCGGCGCCAAAAAAGCGGACATGGCCGATCCGCAGCTGGCCCAGCGCGTTACCGGCTATCTGGTCGGCGGCATCAGCCCGCTCGGGCAGAAAAAGCGCCTGCCGACGACCATCGACATCGCCGCAGAGCCGTTCGACACCATTTTTATTTCCGGCGGCAAGCGCGGACTGGACATTGAACTGGCGGCCTCAGATTTGAGTTCGCTGCTCGACGCTGGCTTTGCCGATATCGCCAAGCGCGACTGACGTTCGCAGAAGCGCATAACAAAACGGGCGACGCCGGTTTTCACCCACGTCGCCCGTCGTTCATCGCAACACACGAACTTAGTGATAAACGATCTCGCCTTTCGGCGCATAATCCGCCGGATTCAACGGCGAATGTTGCGCGATATACTCTTTAAGCACTTCAGCGTCGACAAAGCCGGTATTTACGAAATCTGAACGCTTGCTTACAACCGGATATCCGTCCCCACCGTCGGCATTAAAACTCAGCGTCGCTACCCGATAGACCTTGTCCGCCTGCAGCGGTTCGCCCTTAATCTTGACGTTTCCAACGCCGGTGCCATCGGCTTCCAGGCTGACGTTGAGGAACTGGGCGTAAGCACCGGCATCCACCTTGAAGTTCGCTACCGTCGCCAGATACTGCTCGACTTCACGGCCTTTCATCTCGACATATACCACCGTATTGCCAAAGGGCTGTACCTGCAAAATCGATTTATAGGTGATATCTCCCGCTTCAATGGAGTCACGTAGGCCGCCGCCGCTCATCACAGCGAAATCTGCATTCGTACGGTCCACGATCCCAGAAAGCACCACGTGGGCCAGATCGGTCTGTTCAAAACGCACTTTGCTGCGATCCCCTTCCAGACGTCCCAGCGTGCTGCCGATTTTCACCTCCAATTGGGCGCGACCTTTCTCCTGAAACGGCGTCAGCAGTTTCAGCATCTCGGGGTTCTGCTCGATCTCCTGGGTGTAATACGCCCTTTCGACCTTGCCGTCCTCCCGGGTCACGCGCTTTTTCAGGTTGATGGGTATCAATTGGTAGTGTTTCAGCGTCAGTTTGCCGTTGCGGTACGTAAAATCGGCGCGGCCGACGTATTTCCCCCATTCGTGCGCCTGCACAATCCACACGCCTTTCTGACGGTCCGGCGTGCAAGGCGTGCCGGGCACATAGTTCGCTTCTTTCTTATTCCGGCTCGCCATACATACCGGATCCTGAGAGTGACCTCCGACAATCATATCCAGATAGCCCGCCGGCAGGCTGCGCGCCATCTCCACGTCGCCGGGAGCGTTGTTGCCGTGCTGCCCGTCATCGTAGTGGCCCATGTGGGTCGCCGCGATGATGATGTCCGGTTTCTCCCGGCTGCGCAGTTCTTCCACCACCTGCCGAGCCTCTTCGGCCGGATTGCGGAATTCCATGTCGGTAAAGAACTCCGGATTGCCGATTTTGGCCGTATCATCGGTCGTCAGGCCGATAACCGCGATTTTCAGCCCTTGTTTGTCGAACAAACGATAAGGCGTAAACAGACGCTGTTGGGTGCTTTTCTGATAAATGTTGGCGGAAAGCAGCGGGAAGTTCGCCCATTTTTCCTGCTGGCGCAGGACGGACAGCGGATTATCGAATTCATGGTTACCGATGGCCATGGCATCGTAGCCCACCAGATTCATACCACGGAAATCCGGCTCGGCATCCTGCAGGTCGGACTCAGGCACGCCGGTGTTGATATCGCCGCCGGACAATAACAGCAGGCTGCCGCCTTTTCGCTGCACTTCGCGCCGGATAGCATCCACAACCGTTTTTTGCGCCGCTAAGCCGTATTCACCGGCATCGTTTTGCCAGAAGCGACCATGATGATCGTTGGTATGCAGAATAGTGATGTTATAGGTTTTATCTTTTTCCCACGCCTGCGCAAAAGTCGATGCCAGCGCTAGCGTCAGTGCGATCGCAAAGCCCAGCGCCTTCCTAGAAAAATCCATGGCAAATCTCCACAATTAAATATTAAAAATACTTATAATAAAGTGTATTTATCGCCTTTTAGGCGTTATTTACTGCCAAAAAAACGGGCATTACGTTAACATAAGTTAACTTTTGGCTTTTGACCATCATCACTGCCAAGAGAAAATCGGTTATAGCAGCGGTTGATGTCGGTAGTGAGACGTTGTGCGAATAACACCTGTCGGTTTTGGCTTTTGCAAAAAAGACGTTTTAGATGAAATTCTCGCCGTCCCCCCCATAAATGACTATTTTGTGGCATAGTAGATACATGCGGCAAATATAAACAGGCTGATAACTGCGCTACTTAGCCATAAAGGCGGCATTTATGCTTTTTTTTATGATTTTTATTCTTCTATATCAACTATGAAATCTAATTATCATAAAAAAAGGCACATTCCACTTCATAAGCTGCCGGGGGCCAGCATTTCTACAAAAAATTCTCATTGCCCCACTCTGGCTTTATTTATATAAATTGATTTATCTGTTTGTCACATAAGCGCACAAGTATAGAGGCAGAGCCAGCGATAACAAGGGCTGCCAGGGTTCAAGAGTCGCAGGCTCCAGCCCGGACGATGCAAGGCTCAGGAACATCCGCTCACTCACTTTACCCTAGCAAAGGAGTCGGAATGCATGATACCACCCCGTTAATTTCCACAATGGCCGCAGGACTGGTCCTTGCCTTTCTTTTGGGTATTTTGGCACATCGCCTGCGAATTTCACCTTTGGTCGGCTACCTGCTGGCGGGCGTTTTGCTGGGTCCATTTACCCCCGGTTTCGTCGCTGATACCAAGCTGGCGCCGGAAATCGCCGAGCTGGGCGTGATTCTTTTGATGTTCGGCGTCGGCCTGCACTTCTCTTTACGTGATCTAATGGCCGTCAAATCGATCGCCATCCCAGGCGCTATCGTTCAGATCGTCGTCGCGACGCTGCTCGGACTGGGGCTCTCCTCGCTGCTGGGCTGGAGTCTGCAAAGCGGGCTCGTGTTCGGGCTATGTCTGTCCACCGCTAGCACCGTCGTGCTGCTGCGAGCGTTGGAAGAACGCCAGCTTGTCGACAGTCAGCGAGGCCAGATAGCCATCGGTTGGCTGATAGTAGAAGATCTGGCGATGGTACTGACGCTGGTACTACTGCCCGCCTTTAGCGATATGCTGGGGTCCGAAACGGCCGACACCAATAAACTGCTCAAGGATCTGGCTTTGACGCTGGGTAAAGTCATCGCCTTCATCACCCTGATGGTCGTCGTCGGTCGCCGCCTGGTGCCCTGGGTGCTGGCGAAAAGCGCCAGTACCGGCTCCCGAGAGCTGTTCACATTGGCTGTGCTGGCCATGGCGCTGGGTATCGCCTTCGGCGCGGTCAAGCTGTTCGATGTCTCCTTTGCGCTGGGCGCATTCTTCGCCGGCGTCGTACTGAACGAATCCGAGCTGAGTCAGCGCGCCGCCCACGACACTCTTCCCCTACGAGATGCCTTCGCGGTGCTGTTCTTCGTCTCGGTCGGGATGCTGTTCGACCCGATGATCCTAATCAACGAACCGCTGGCCGTCCTGTGTACGCTGCTCATCGTCGTCTTCGGCAAATCGCTGGCGGCCTTCGCCATCGTCAGGCTGTTCGGTCATTCGAAACGCACGGCGCTGACCATTTCCGTCAGTCTGGCCCAAATCGGTGAGTTCGCCTTTATTCTGGCTGGACTGGGGATCTACCTTGGTCTCCTCACTGAAGACGGCCGCCACTTGGTGCTGGCCGGGTCGATTCTGTCCATTATGCTCAACCCGCTGTTGTTCTCGCTGCTGGAGCGCTATCTGGCCAAGAACGAAACCATTGAAGAACAGATTGTGGAAGAGGCTATCGAAGAGGAAAAACAGATTCCGGTGGATCTATGCGACCACGCCTGCCTGGTGGGCTACGGCCGCGTCGGTAGTCTGATCGGCGCTCAGTTGCATGAATCCGGCATACCGATGGTGGTGGTTGAAACCTCCCGCGCACGAGTGGACGCGCTGCGTGAGCAGGGCATCAAGGCGGTATTGGGCAACGCGACCAAACCTGAGATTATGGATATCGCCCGCCTCGACTGCGCACGCTGGCTGCTGCTGACCATTCCCAACGGCTACGAGGCCGGTGAAATCGTCGCCACCGCCCGCGCCCGGCGTCCGGATCTCGAAATCATCGCGCGCGCGCACTACGACGATGAAGTCAGCTATATCGCCGAACACGGTGCCGATCATGTGGTGATGGGCGAAAGGGAAATCGCGGATACCATGATTACCATGCTGAACATTACCCCCGACATGCCGGCGAGGGAGTGTCCAATTTAACAAACAGGGCTCAGGCGCAGTCACCCGCATGGCCCGAAGCTAGCGCAGATAAAAAAATGCCAGACGCAGTCTGTAATGCCGGTCAGTTAAGGATCGGTTGGCCGATCCAGTGGCTGTGTAAGAATCCGGAAATGCTCACCCATTTCCGGATTTTTTTATGCGCATTGGACAGGCTCCTGATCTGATATCCCGTTACGATTCTCTGCGTAACCCGCTGACTTCTCTGGGTGATTATCTGAACCCGGAACTCATTTCCCGCTGTCTTGCCGAAGCCGGCACAGTCACCCTGCGCAAACGTCGTCTGCCGCTGGAAATGATGGTCTGGTGTATCGTCGGCATGGCCCTTGAACGTAAAGACCCCCTCCATCAGCTTGTTAATCGGCTGGACACTTGCTGCCGGGCAGTCGTCCCTTTGTCGCACCCAGCGCTGTGATCCAGGCCCGTCAGCGTCTGGGAAGCGAGGCCGTCCGCCGCGTGTTCACGCAAACAGCGCAGCTCCGGCATAACGCCACGCCGCATCCGCACTGGTGCGGCCTGACCCTGCTGGCCCTCGTTGGTGTGTTCCGGCGAACGCCGGACACGCCAGAAAACGAAATCGCCTTCCCCCGCCAGACGCATGGCGGGAAACCAGGACTCTACCCGCAGGTAAAAAGGGTCTGTCAGATGGAGCTGACCGGCCATCTGCCGACGGCAGCTGCCTTCGGCACAATGAAAAACAGCGAAAATGAGCTCGCTGAGCAACTTATAGAGCCAACCGGAGATAACACCCTGACGTTAATGGATAAAGGCTATTACTAACTGGGGCTGTTAAATGCATGGAGCCAGGCGGGAGAGCACCGCCACTGGATGCTTCCTCTCAGAAAGGGAGCTCAGTATGAAGAGGTCAGAAAACTGGGTAAAGGCGACCATCTGGTGAAGCTGAAAACCCGTCCACAGGCACGAAAAAAGTGGCCGGGTATGGGAAATGAGATGACAGCTCGTTTGCTGACCGTGACGCGCAAAGGAAAAGTCGTCCATCTGCTAACTAATCTGGTGAGACATCAGATGATTAAAATGGCGGGACATCTGAAAGGATACTGGCCGAATCAGCTGAGCTTCTCTGAGTCATGCGGAATGGTAATGAGAATGCTGATGACCCTGCAGGGCGCTTCACCGGGGCGGAGCCCGGAGCTGATGGGTGATCTTGAAAGTATGGGGCAACGGGTAAAGTTACCGACAAGAAGGGAAAGGGCCTTCCCGAGAGTGGTAAAGGAGAGGCCCTGGAAATACCCTCAGCCCCGAAAAAGGGCCAGTCAGTGGCTTAACTGACTGGCATTACAGACGCAGTCTGGCGTTTTTATGTCTAGCTCACGCCCTACGAGCTCCTCAGGGGGCGCTGACCAGCTGTTCCAACAGGTCGATATGCAACGGGTCATCGTTCAGCGCAGGAATATAGTTAAACCGCGCCCCTCCCGCGTGCAGGAAAATTTCCCGGTTTTGTTCCTGAATTTCCTCCAGCGTTTCCAGACAGTCGGCGGCGAATCCGGGACAGATAATTTGAATATCCTTCACGCCCTGGGCACCTAATGCCCGCATGGTTTCATCGGTATATGGCGTTAGCCAAGGCTCACGTCCGAAACGCGACTGGAAGGTCATCATTACCCGGTCCTGAGGTAATCCCAGCGCCGCGGTCAGCGCTGCCGTCGTGGCGGCACAGCGTAGCGGATAATCATCGCCCTCATTGGCATAACGCTGAGGAATGCCGTGGAATGACATCACCAGCCGCTCAGGCATGCCATGCTCGGCAAACGAGGTTTCTACGCTGTGCTTCAGCGCGGCGATGTAAGCGGGGTGTTCGGCATAGTCGCGAATAAACCGGATGCCCGGCATCCGTCGCGTGGACTTCATGAGGTTAGCGAGGCCATCCCACACCGCGGCGGTCGTAGAACAGGAATATTGCGGATACAGCGGCAGGACGGTCAGGGATGTCACCCCTTGCGCCATCAGGTTTTCCAACGCGGAACGCAGACTAGGAGAACCGTAACTCATCCCCAGCGCCACCGGCGTGCCGGACAGGCGCTCAGCCAAAGTTTTTTCCTGACGGCGGCTGAAGACCAACAGCGGCGATCCCTCCTCCATCCATACGGACTGGTACAGCTTGGCCACACGGGGTGACCGGAACGGCAAGATAGCGCCGCGTAAAATTAGCGCCCACAGTAAGGGGTTCACATCGACAACGCGCCTGTCGCTGAGGAACTCGGCCAAATAGCGCTTCACCGCCTGGGGGGTGGGCGCATCAGGCGTGCCCAGATTGACCAACAGCACACCGTGTTTTTCTTCTTTCATTGATGCATTCCTCATTCCGACTGCGGGCTGGATTTCCGCCCTTCATTCTGGATCAGGCGCTTATTGTAGCTAAAAACCGGCCCGAGTCGGGACCGATAGCGAGGTTAGTACCGATATCAACAATCGCCAGAAGCAATGCCGGCGAAATACACGCCGCTATCTGCGTCATTACGCCGAACGACGGGCATAAAAAATGCCAGACTAAGTCTGGCAGTGTTCTTTTCGCGCGATAGCCTCCACAGGCGATGTCACTTAACCCAGAATGCGAGCCAACTCGTCGCTGATGTCGCTCACGCTGCGGGTGCCATTCAGTTTGCAGTATTGTGTGTGACCGGCATCGGCTTCTTTCTGGTAATAGCTGACCAGCGGAGCCGTCTGCTGATGGTACTCGACCAGACGTTTACGTACTGTCTCTTCCTGATCGTCTTTACGGGTAGTCAGATCTTCACCGGTGACGTCGTCTTTGCCTTCCACCTGCGGAGGATTGAATTTGACGTGGTAAACACGGCCTGACGCCGCGTGTACGCGACGGCCGACGATGCGCTCGACAATGAGTTCGTCCGGTACGGCGAATTCCAGCACGTAGTCAACGTTGATGCCGGCGTCTTTCATGGCATCGGCCTGAGGGATGGTCCGCGGGAATCCGTCCAAAAGGAAACCATTGCGGCAATCGTCCTGAGCGATGCGTTCTTTGACCAGAGCAATGACGAGTTCGTCAGTCACCAATTTGCCCGCATCCATGATCTCTTTTGCCTGTTTACCCAGCTCGCTGCCGGCTTTTACCGCAGCACGCAGCATGTCACCCGTGGAAATCTGCGGAATGCCATACTTTGCCATGATGAACTGAGCCTGAGTGCCTTTGCCTGCGCCCGGAGCGCCCAGCAGAATAATACGCATCGCGTAGATCCCCTCGAAAATTTAAACAAAATTAAAAAAACGCTAAACCATACCACTCCGTACCGCCATCCTCAAGGAACGGGCTCGGTTCAGCCGTCGTCCGATCGGAAATAAATGGAGGTCGCGCCTGCAAAAAAAAAGCCCCGGAGAACCGGGGCTGAAAGAACAGATATTAGGCCGTCAGCAGTTGGTTCATACGACGGATAAACTGGTTAGGATCTTCCAGCGTACCGCGTTCGGCGAACAACGCCTGATCCAGCAGCAGCTCGACCCACTCGCCGAACTGAGCGTCGTCGGTGGTGTCAGACGCGCGTTTGACCAGCACATGGTCCGGATTCAGTTCGAAGATGTATTTCACTTCCGGGGCCTGCTGGCCAGCGGCGGCAAACAGTTTCGCCATCTGCGTGCCCATTTCGTCGGCACCCGTGGTGACGATAGCAGGGGTATCGGTCAGACGATGCGTCAGACGCACCTCTTTCACGCGATCGCCCAGCAGGCTTTTGACTCGATCGACAAACGGTTCCAGCGCTTTTTCCGCTTCTTTCTGGCTTTCGTCGGCATCATCCGCCAGCTTATCCAGCGCTTCGTCAGCCTTGCTGACGGACTGGAAGGATTTACCGTCAAACTCGGTCAGGTAGCTCATCATCCACTCGTCGATGCGATCGGACAGCAGCAGCACCTCGATGCCTTTCTTACGGAACAGTTCCAGATGCGGGCTGCTCTTGGCGGCGGCATAGCTGTCGGCGGTGATGTAATAGATCTTGTCCTGTCCTTCCACCATGCGACCGACATAGTCTTCCAGCGAGACGGTCTGCGCCGCGCTGTCGGTATGGGTAGAGGCAAAACGCAGCAGTTTAGCGATGGTTTCGCGGTTTCCGCCGTCTTCCGCCGGACCTTCTTTCAGTACCTGACCGAACTGCTGCCAAACCGTCTGATATTTTTCGCTGTCGGTTTTCGCCAGGTGTTCCAGCATTTGCAATACGCGTTTGGTCAGCGCGGTACGCAGGCTGTGAGTGACGCGGTTGTCCTGCAGGATTTCCCGCGATACATTCAGCGGCAGATCGTTGGAGTCGATAAGACCGCGCACGAAACGCAGGTAGTTCGGCATAAATTGTTCTGCGTCATCCATGATGAAAACGCGCTGGACGTAGAGCTTCAGGCCATGTTTATGATCGCGGTTCCACATGTCCCACGGTGCCTGAGAAGGGATATACAGCAGACTAGTGTACTCCTGCTTCCCTTCCACACGGTTGTGGCTCCAGGTCAGCGGATCGGCGAAGTCGTGAGAAATGTGTTTGTAGAACTCCACATACTCTTCGTCGCTAATATCGGATTTATTACGCGTCCACAGCGCCTGAGCCTTGTTGATTTTCTCCCAGGTGACGGTTTTTTCCCCACCTTCTTCTTCGCTTTCCGTTTCGTTTCGAATTTCTACCGGCAGGGCGATGTGGTCGGAATATTTGCTGATGATGGAGCGCACACGCCAGGTATCGAGGAACTCGTCTTCACCTTCACGCAGGTGCAACGTAATTTCAGTACCACGTTCAGGCTTGTCGATATCGGCGATGGTGTAGTCGCCCTCACCCTCGGATTCCCAGAAAACGCCCTGATCGGCGCCGGCACCGGCGGCACGGGTACGAACGGTGACTTTGTCAGCGACGATAAACGCGGAGTAAAAGCCCACGCCGAACTGGCCGATCAGTTGGCTGTCTTTCACCTGATCGGAACCCAGCGATTCCAGAAACGCTTTGGTGCCGGATTTGGCGATAGTACCAAGATTCTCGATCACCTCTTCGCGTGACATCCCGATACCGTTATCGGAGATGGTCAGCGTGCGTTTTTCTTTGTCGGTGGACACGCGGACACGCAGGTCGCCGTCGCCTTCATAAAGATCGGGAGTGGATAACGCGCGAAAACGCAGTTTATCCGCCGCATCTGACGCATTGGAAATCAATTCACGCAGGAACACTTCCTTGTTGGAATACAGTGAATGGATCATCAGGTGCAGTAATTGCTTCACTTCAGACTGGAAGCCGCGGGTCTCTTGGCCTTTCATACTCATTATGACTCACCTCAAAACGTGTTTTATTCAGGCTGATTTATTCTCAGATAAGCAACAGGTGGGGTCAGACATGGAGATTTCAAGGGGGAATGATTGCGCTCAGGCGCAAAAAACGCGGAATAAAGTGCGACTGCCGATATTTTCGGCAGCCGGACAGTCAGAACTTGAAGGGGTGGCGTCCCGCCAGCGAATGCGACAGCGTCGTGCCGTCCACCATTTCCAACTCGCCGCCTACCGGCACACCGTGGGCGATGCGGCTTGCCATCACGCCATACTCGGCGCATAGCTCGGCAATGTAGTTCGCGGTGGCGTCGCCTTCTACCGTCGGATTGGTCGCCAGAATCACCTCGCGGATACTCTCCGTTTCCAGTCGCTCTTCCAGTCGACTCAGGCCGATATCATCCGGACCAATGCCGTCCAGCGGCGAGAGGTGCCCCATTAAAACAAAGTAGCGGCCGGCGAACTGGCCGGTTTGCTCGATGGCATGAATATCGGCCGGACTTTCCACCACGCAGATCAGGCCGTTTTCCTGACGACGGACGTTCGCACAGATGTTGCAAACGTCCTGCTCGGTAAAGGTACGGCAATTTTCGCAGTGGCCAATTTCCGACATGGCGCGAGTCAGCGCCTGAGCCAGTTTCATCCCGCCGCTGCGATCGCGCTGCAGCAGGTGAAAAGCCATACGCTGGGCTGATTTAGGCCCTATGCCGGGTAAACAGCGCAGGGACTCCATCAGTGATTCAAGAAGCGGACTGGTTTGCATCAGAACGGCATCTTGAAGCCCGGCGGCAGCTGCATCCCGCCAGAAACTGCGGCCATTTTCTCTTTCTGCGTTTCCGCAATGCGGCGCGCCGCATCGTTGAACGCAGCCGCGATCAGATCTTCCAGCATGTCTTTGTCGTCTTCGAGCAAGCTGGGATCCAGCTCAACGCGACGGCAGTTGTGCGCGCCGTTGATGGTGACTTTGACCAGTCCGGCACCGGATTCCCCAGTGACTTCCAGATTGGCAATTTCTTCCTGAGCCTGCTGCATTTTTTCCTGCATCTGCTGAGCCTGCTTCATCAGATTGCCTAAACCGCCTTTACCAAACATATCGTTCTCTCTATCACTCGGGCTGCTACAGCAGCAGTTAAACGGGTCGGATACTGTCTTCATCCAGCTCTGCGTCAAAGAATCGCCGCAGCGTCTGAATGTTATTATCCGTCATGATCGACTGACGCGCCTGCGCCAGTTTTTCTTCATAAATGGCGTGTCGCCACTCCAGCGGCGTCCGAACCGCCGAGTTATCATCTTCAGAGACCGTCAGCGCGATATCGCGCCCATAATACGCCGATAGCGCCGACGCCAGAGTCTGCTGCGCCGCGCTGGTGTTAAGATGACGTTGAGACGAACGCAGATGCAGATGAATCTCGCACTCCGCCGGTCTCTCTCTGAACGCGTTAAGCGCTAACTGCTGCACCAATTTCGGCAGCGTCAGATGGTCGATTTCAGCCGCCCACTCATCGCGCGTTTTGGCTTCTTCCGCCAACCGGGCGACCAGCTCCGGCGTTTTCTCATGTTCCAATGCGGAGCGCAGCGCCTTCGGCGTCGCAACTTCCACTTTTTGTTCCTGCGGAACCGTATTCTGTGCCTTCCAGCGGTAGGCTTCCGGCTTCTTCGGTTCGCGTTTTTCTTCTGCCTTCGACGCCATCCGCTTCTGACCGCGCTCGCTTACTGAGGCCAATCGTTCCAGCGCTGACGTCCCCGGCCGCACTCTTCCTGACGCTGCCGGTTCAGACTTTTTTGGAGGAGGCGTTCCCTGTTTCTGTAACAGCTGGCTGCGCGCCTGCAACAGCTGCGCAGTCGTGTCCGGTAAATGGCTCGCCGTCTGTAGAGCGGACGCCGGCGACTGAGCGGGCTCCGCCTGCTGCGGAGGTGATTGCGTCATCTCGTCGGACGGCATGGCCGCAGCCTGACGAACCGGCGCCACCGGCGTATTGGCCGTGTTCGTCGGCGTCTGCGGGGCGGCTACCGTTGCCGCGACGGTGACGAGCGTGGGCGCTTCGATCACCTGGCTGGGATGAAACGCCAGCGCGCGCAACAACGTCATTTCAACGCCCATTCGCGGGTCCGGTGCATAGGCCAGCTCTTTGCGGCCAATCAACAGGGTCTGATAATAGAGCTGCACTTCCGCAGGGGGAACGACGCGGGCCAGTTCCCGCAGGCGAGGCGCCACGCTGCTGTACTCATCGCCCAGCGCCGAAGGCAGCATTTGCACCATCGCGATACGATGCAGCAAGGTCAGCGTTTCCACCAACAGCGTTTCCCAATCCACGCCGCGCGAGGCCGCTTGTTGCAACAAGGCCATCACCTGTGCGCTATCGGCTTTCACCAGCGCCTCTATCAACGCCAGCGGCTGCTCGTCGTCCAGCGTTCCCAGCATCTGGCTGACCGTTTCGGTTGTGACCTGCCCTTGACCGATAGCGATAGCCTGGTCGGCCAGAGAGAGCGCATCACGCAGGCTACCTTCCGCCGCACGCGCCAGCAGTTGCAATGCACGCGCCTCGGCGGGCAGTTGCTCTTCCTGCAAGACGTGCTGTAGATGGGCGCGAATTTGTTCCGCATCCAACGCTTTGAGATGGAACTGCAGGCAGCGCGACAGAATCGTCACCGGGAGCTTTTGGGGATCGGTGGTAGCCAGCAAGAATTTGACGTGAGACGGCGGCTCTTCCAGCGTTTTGAGCAGCGCATTGAAGCTGTGGCGGGAAAGCATGTGCACCTCATCAATGAGGTACACCTTGAAGCGGCCGCGCGCCGGAGCGTACTGCACGTTGTCCAGCAGGTCACGAGTATCTTCGACTTTCGTGCGGGAAGCGGCGTCGATCTCAATCAGATCGACAAAACGGCCCTGCTCGATCTCAAGGCAGTTCTCGCACTTGCCGCAGGGCGTTGCCGTGATGCCGGCCTCACAGTTCAGTCCTTTCGCCAGTAGACGCGCGATAGTGGTCTTCCCCACCCCGCGGGTGCCGGAAAACAGATAGGCATGGTGGATCCGGCCTAGCGAAAGACCATTAGCCAGCGCGGTCAGGACATGTTTCTGACCGACGACATCGGCAAAGGTTTGAGGGCGCCACTTACGGGCAAGAACCTGATAGCTCATCAATACCGCAACAGTTGAGTTATTGAGGTGGTGATGCTAACACAGTCTCGTCGCCATCGGCGAGACTGTTGTGCTTAATGACCGGGGAAGTCGACCAGGCTGAAACACTGTACGCCCATGGCTTCCAGGCGCTGCTGACCACCGAGGTCAAACAGGTTGATGACAAAGGCAGCGTCGGTAACTTCGCCGCCTAACCGACGGATTAGCTTTACCGTCGCTTCAACGGTTCCGCCGGTCGCCAGCAGATCGTCGATAATCAGTACTTTATCGTCGGCAGTAATGGAGTCTTCGTGGATCTCCAGCGTATCGGTGCCGTATTCCAGCTCATAACTTTCGCTCAACGTTTTGCGCGGCAATTTTCCGGGCTTGCGTACCGGAACGAAGCCGACGTTCATCGCCAGCGCCACCGGCGCACCGAACAGAAAGCCACGCGCTTCGGTTCCTACGACTTTAGTGATGCCAGCATGACGATAACGCTCTGCCAGGAGGGAAATGCTGGCCGCGTAGGCCTGCGGATTTTCCAACAGGCTTGTGACGTCACGGAACAGTATGCCCGGCTTTGGGTAGTCGGGAACGCTCTTGATACTGTTTTTAATTAATTCTGGCTGTGTTACGGTCATAATCCTGTGCCTGATAAAACAATCTGTTCAGTGAATAACGGACGCCCGGTGTCGCTCTGGCGGCCATCACGCATCCTTCGCCGGAAAAGGAATAGAGGCGGGACGCGCACGAAAACGCTCAAATCTAGTCAAACTGGCTGACAAATGCAACAGCCCTGCATCTGGTCGCTTACTTTTATTGCTCCCGATCAACCACCGGCAGACGCAACATGAAGATCAGCAGACAGGCCATTATTACCAGTAACAACCCCCTGACCCACAGAATATTGACCATCCATATCGATACTGCGAAAGTGGCGACGATCGCCATAACCGCTTTGGCCTTGACGCCCGGCGGTAAAGCCCGGTGCTGTTGCCAATGCCGTAAATAACCGCCGAACCACGAGCGATGCAACAACCAGTAGTGAAAACGCGGCGACGATCGGGCGAAACACCAAGCGGCCAAGAGCAGAAACGGCGTGGTGGGCAAAAGCGGCAGCACGACGCCCAGCGTCGCCAGCACGACGGCAAGCCATCCCAGCACGATTAAGATCATCCGATACATACACAACACTCCCGCTGATAGGCACCGCCAAATGCTTGCCCACATATAGTAACGGGCACAACGCCGATTTGACCATCCCGGAACAGGGTCGCAAATGACAATAAAGGAGGTATTATGGCATCACGTTTAACCCACCGTTGTTCTGTGCTTGGTTCATGTTCGATTGCGCTATTCTTACCCCAATTTGTCTATTTTTAGCGGCTGAAACGACTGATGAGGGAGTTATCGAGGCACAAAAAACCGATAATCTACCGACCATCTTATGCGACCACACGCTGTGCGAATTGAAAGCGGCGCAAAATGCGGCGCACCAGACGACGATTTTAAATTTCATAGCGGCAAGCCCCGTGTTTAACGGCGGCCGCCTCTGAGTTTCACCGCTTGATGAATGGGGCAACCGAATGAGCACCTCTACGCTATTGCAAACGCTAGACTATCAGATCGCCAGCCTGGGCGAGCAGATAGCGCCGGTGATAGGGATGACGACGGCTCGTTCCCGTTTCGACCGCCAGCTGTTCGGCTGTTATGGCACACGTTTCGGCGACTATCTGGCCGAAGTGAAGCAAAATCACCAGCACCTGCGGCAATATGTCGCCGAGAATCGCACCGACCGAGTGGCCTATATGGCCGAGAAACTGCTGGCCCAGATTACCGCGCTGCAGCGTGAGCTGGGGACCTGGAAAATGCGGCAACAAAACCCTGCCGCCCCACCGCCGCCCGCCGATCTTTACCACAAGCTGGCGGAGCATCAAGGCTATGAACGGCGTTTGATCGCGATGATTCAGGATCGTGAACGTTTACTTATTAAGCAAACCGCATTTGACGAGCAACAGCGGTTGCAAAAAGAATTGGCGGCGCTGGAAGGCCGGCTGGCGCGGTGTCGACAGGCGTTAACGCGTTTGGAGCGTCAGATTGAAAGACGGGAACTAGGTTCCTAAAACTCGTTGCTCGCGGTGATATCTGCTATATCTACACGCTGATTCCGAGCGAACGGGAAGGTGAACCCACTATGTCACTGGAAAATGCAGCACCTGAAGTCAAACTGGCGGTGGATCTCATCATGTTGTTTGAGACCAACCAGATTGAACCCGAGGTGGTGCTGGCCGCACTCGACATTGTACGTAAGGATTATCTGCACAAATCTCAGGGACAGGGCGATCTCTCAGCCGACTAGCGGTTGTTCGGCCGGAACAGACGTTTCAGGCATTTGTTCCGGCTATTTCAGGCACTCACAAGGGCGATGGATTTTCCGGCAGCGGACGCGACACTTCCTTCACTTCCTTGCCCTGCTCGTTGTGCAAATACACGTCCAACTGATTGAACGCGATATTGATGTCATTTTCCCGGCATAGACGGTCGATGGCCCGGTTCAGCTCGTCCACGGTGTAACTGCGATCGCGCAGCTCGCGCACATAGAGTCTCAGCTCATGATTAAGCGTGCTGGCGCCGAACGCGAGGAAAAACACCTGTGGCTCCGGATCGATCATCACTCGGGCATTTTCTCGCGCGGCCTGCAGCAAAACGGATTTCACCTTATCCAGATCCGACCCATAGGCCACGCCGATGCTGATGATGACGCGTGTAATAGTGTCAGACAGCGACCAGTTGATCAGACGTTCCGTCACGAAGGCTTTGTTGGGGATAATCACTTCTTTGCGGTCAAAATCCGTAATCGTCGTCGCCCGGATTCTTATCTTACTGACCGTTCCCGAAAACGTACCGATGGTAATGGTATCGCCGATACGCACCGGTCGTTCGAACAGAATGATCAGACCGGAGACGAAGTTGGCGAAGATCTCCTGTAAACCGAACCCAAGCCCGACGGACAACGCCGCGACCAGCCACTGTAGTTTGTCCCACGATACGCCGAGCGAGCTAAGGGCGGTCACCGCGCCGATTGACGTAATCAGATAGGTCAATATCGTCGTAATGGCGTAGGATGTCCCCTGCCGCAACTGCAATCGGGAAAGCACCAGCACTTCAAGCAGCCCCGGTAAATTGCGGGTCATGACGTAGGCAATCACAATCACCGCCAGCGACAACAGCAGGTTGCCGAGCGTTACCGCTTGCAGGACGTTGCTGCCACCCACGGACGCGTTGTAGTGCCACAGGGTGACGCTATCGAGATACGAGAACACCGTCACCAGGTCCGCCCAAATTCCATAGATAGCTCCGCAGAAAACCATGACCAGGACCATAGTGGTCAACCTCAACGACTGCTGGCTGATTTGTTCCAGCGCCAGCGGCGCTTCGGGCACCGGTTCGCTTCCTTCTGCGCCCTCTTTGACCGTGTTCTGCCGCCTGGCCAGCGCACGACGATAAGCCAGACGTCGGGCGGCGACGCTCAGTCCGCGGATCGTCGCCATGTAGACCACATTCCAGATAATCAGCAGATATAGGCTTTCGATCCAACGCCCGGACAGGCGTAGCGTCGTATAGAAGTAACCGCTAAACATCAGCACAATCAAAAACGGCGGCATCAGCGCGATCGCCGTAACGACAATCAAACGCATCGAGTGACGGTCCTTATCGCGCCAGCTATCGCGACAAAGCGGAAATACCAGCACCGACAGCAGCACTAAATTGAGGACAATAACCAACTGTCCGATAACGTCGTCCACCAGATACAACGGTATCTGTTCGCCGATGACAGACCAAAAAATCAGCGGCAGCAGCGCACATCCCAGCCGCAGCGTCTGCCTGCGATAGTGAGCACTTAATGAGGGAGCAAAGTTGAAATGCCGTTCAAACATGCCCCCGGGCTTCAATCCCTGCCAGGCCAGACTAAAGACGAGCCAGAACAGCGCCAGGTCTTGGCTCAGCAACCACGCAAATTCGCCGATTTGCCCTCCGGAGCGTTCCAGCCACAGTCCCACGCACAGAACTATCAGCGTGACGGGCAGCACCTTAATCAGCAGCAGCAGAATAGCCTGAGGGGTATGTAGCTGGCTGTCGCGTTTGAGCTGTCCGACGTCTTTAGACAATTTGTCGAGATAATGGTCGATAGATTTTCGACGCCAGAAGATCAGCCCCACCAGCAGCATCGCCGGAACAACATAAAGCAAAGACCGTAAAGCCCCCTGAACAAACTGTTCCGATTTAACCCCGATATGGATGCCGTGCAGTTGCTGTTTAAGCGAGGACGGAAACTCTTTCAGCCAGCTCCAGCCCATCGGCTTGTTGCTGTTGACCCAAAAGATCTGCTGAGTCAGTGTTCTTTGCAGCGAGGCATTCACGCTGCCAAGCTGCTGCCGGTTGATCTGCAGGTTGATCGCGAGCATGAGCTGGTTGCCGAGCTGCTTGTTCAACTGATCGAGCAGTTCCCGGCGCATGTCCAAAATCTGCTCCAGCGCATCGGTCACTTCACTGTCGGAAGCCGCATTGCTGCGCGCCAGCAACTTCTGAATATATTCATCGCCGCGAAACAGCTCATCGCGCTGCTGGTTGATGTCGAACTGCTCCAGGCGCAGATCGGCGATCTGCGTGCTCATGTCGCTCAGTTCATCTGCCGAAGGGAGGTTTTGCTGTTGTTGGTACAAGATGCGCGACAACAGCAGGCTGCCTTTGAGTACGGTGACCTGCTCTTTCAGATTACGCTCGGACTGCGTGGCGCGATCCAACCAGTTTTTTACCTGAATGCTTTGCTGCACCAGCGTATTTCCGGCTTCAGTTGCGGCAATTAATCGCTGGCTGAGCTGTCGGTTGGTCTCCATTTCCGTCTTGACTAACGGATGTTCCTGAATGCGCTGCAGCTCGCCGGACGTCTGCGCCTCTTTGGCCGTTTTCTCCGACAGGTTGAGACGCTTGTGGCTGACCACATTTTGCAGCGCCTGCACCATCCGTTCTTGCTGGTTAATCTGGGCCGCCGTGTAATCACGCTGCTTTTGCAGCATATCCTGCAGCGTTGTGTTCACTTCCAGACTTTTGCGCTGCTGCTCCATCTGAGCGTTCAGCAGAGCCTGTTCCGTCAATAAAAGTGTTTGCTGGCTAGGCCGCAACGTCGCCTGACCCGGCTCCAGACCATTAAGCTGATTGCGCAACTGCTGGCTGCGCTGCGCGGCCGTCAACATGGCGCTCTGAACTCTTTCCGGCTGCGTCTGCAGCGAAATCAACTGGCTATTGTAACTGGAGAGGTTTTCCTGCGCCGACTGCAGGCCAGCCAGCGTATCATTTAACCGCGATTCCAGTTGTTTAATAGAAAAAGACTCGAGAGAGGTGAGCGAGACTTCCGGCGATGTGGTGAGCGCCGCCAAATCATCGCTGGTCTGACGCAGCTTGGTCGGGGCTTGCGCCGCCTGGAGTTTCAGTTGCGCGGTTTCCTGCTTAACCCGTTCTATTGCGTCCAGCACGTCAAGCGTTTTGGTGTAATCTTCCATAACCAGCTTGTCAGCCGGAGACTGGCTTTTTTGTTTATTTAGCGTGTCGAGACGGTTTTGAATATCGCTGCGGACCGGTAAATCATTCATGACCGCCAACGCCGGCGCGCACACGGTCAACGCCAGACATATCATCCAAAGGTGTGTCGACAGGGAGCACAGGATGGAATCCGCCACGCGGGGAAAAGAGGAGTGGAATTGGCGCAAAATAGGGAACCTGAAACTCATGGCACATCATCGTAATGGTAGGGGCGGAGATACATCGAGTTTATCATGCCTCGGTCAGGCCGAGATATCTGAATCCGTGGGGAAACGTAACGGTATTTACGATTTGCAGACATTATCCAGGTCAGCGGGCCTGACGCATGGCAGGACTAAAACGTAGCATATCAATCAGGCCATCAACTAGAAATGGCGCTTCGGTGCTTAATTCGAAGCTTTCCGGCATAAATAACCAGTTTTCCATCACACCCGACAGGTAGGCTCGCAGCGCAATAGCCGCCCGGCGGGCATCCGTATTCTCGGGTAATTTGCCGGAGAGAATGCAGCCATTCAGCAAAATATCCACTTTATTGTAACAGTCGAGGTGGATTGCTTTACGTCCGTGGCAAGACGAGCGAATTTCTCCGATAAACTCGCATTTATGAAAAATAATCTCCATCATTGAGCGCCACTCGCCATCGCATTCAATCTGCTTAAGCATATAAATGAGTAGTTCGCGCATAACATGAAGTGGATCATCCGGAAATTTTGCATGATACTCAGTTTCAAAATCAGTCATCTTTGTTTCTGAGCGCGCCCAAATTTCATTAAACAGCTCAGTTTTGTTTCTGAAATGCCAGTAAATAGCACCTCGTGTTACACCCGCAGCGACCGCAATGTCACACAATGACGTCGCAGAGACACCGTGCTCGGAGAAGAGGCGTAGAGCCGTCTCCATAATATGGAGGCGGGTTTCCTCAGCCTGTTTTTTGGTTTTTCGTGCCATAGCATTATTTTAACTGAAAGGTGCGATTTACATACATTCGTGTATGTATGTACCATAGCATGCACTGGATATTATCGCAGCAATGGGTTTGGGCTGGTTATCCATTGATCAATTCTCGAATCGGAATCTTGAGGCTTATTTTATGAATAAAAACAGAAGGCTTTTGCCTCTGGCGGCGGTGCTGATGCTTTCTGGCGGCTTAGTACTCACAGGATGTGATAATAAGGATGGAAGCCAAGACAACGCAGCGGGAAGCGCTCCGGCAGTAGATATTGTCACCATAAAAGCACAACCTCTGAATATCATCACCGAACTGCCGGGACGCACCAACTCTTTCCGGGTGGCTGAAGTCCGTCCTCAGGTCGGCGGCATTATCCTCAAGCGTAACTTCGTGGAAGGCGGCGACGTCCAGGCTGGCGTATCGCTGTATCAAATCGACCCTGCGCCTTATGAGGCACAGCTCAATAGCGCGAAAGGAACGCTGGCGGAAGCGCAGGCCAACGCCGAAGTCGCGCGTTTGACCGTCAACCGCTACAAACCTCTGCTAGGCACCAATTACATCAGCAAGCAGGATTACGATCAGGCCGTCGCGACCTCCCGTCAGGCTGACGCAACGGTCGTTTCCGGTAAAGCCGCCGTAGACTCAGCCCAGATCAACCTCGATTACACCAAAGTCACCGCGCCAATTTCAGGCCGCATTGGCAAGTCAACCGTCACCGAAGGCGCCTTAGTTTCAAGCGCTCAAACGACCGCACTCACCACTATTCAGCAGCTCGATCCCATTTACGTGGACGTGACGCAGTCCAGCAATGATTTTCTGCAGCTTAAGAACGACTTAAAAAGTGGCACGATCCAGGTTGCCAACGGTAAAGCCAACGTCCGTCTGTCGCTAGAAAATGGGACCGAATACGATCAGCAAGGTACGCTGGAGTTTTCCGACGTGACCGTAGATGAAACCACCGGCTCCATCACACTGCGTGCTATCTTCCCGAACCCTTCACACAACCTGCTGCCCGGTATGTTCGTTCGTGCGCGTCTGGATGCGGGCGTTAATCAAAACGCGATTCTGGTGCCTCAGGAAAGCGTCACCCGCACCCCTCGCGGCGATGCTTCCACACTGGTCGTGGGTGAAGGCGACAAAGTTGAAGTCCGCTCGATCACCACGGCTCAGGCTATTGGCGACAAGTGGGTGGTGACTTCAGGCATCAAACCCGGCGATCGCGTGATTGTTTCCGGCTTGCAAAAGATTAAACCCGGTATGGTGGTGACAGCGCAGGAAGTCAAATCAGACAGCACTCAGCAGCCCCAACCCCAACCCGCCAAGTCTTAACAGGAGCCGGTAATCTATGGCTAAGTTTTTTATAGATCGTCCCATCTTCGCATGGGTCATTGCCATTATGGTGATGCTGACCGGGCTATTGGCGATAACGCAGTTGCCGGTGGCCCAATATCCGAGCATTGCGCCACCGTCCGTTGAAGTGACCGCCTCTTATCCGGGGGCTGACGCCAAAACGGTGCAGGATACGGTAACGCAGGTCATCGAACAGAACATGAGCGGCATCGATAATCTGCTGTACATGTCATCGAACAGCGACTCGTCCGGTAACGCTCAGATCACGTTAACCTTCGATGCCAAAGCTAACCCTGACATCGCGCAGGTACAGGTGCAGAACAAGTTGCAGCTCGCCATGCCGCTTTTACCACAGGAAGTTCAGCAGCAAGGCGTCAGCGTACAAAAGTCCAGCAGCAGCTTTCTGATGGTCATCGGATTTATCAGCGATGATAAAAACATGACCCAACAGGATATTGCGGATTACGTCGGCTCCAGCGTCAAAGACCCTATCAGCCGCGTCACCGGCGTCGGCGATACTCAGCTGTTTGGCGCCCAGTACGCCATGCGGATCTGGCTCGATCCCAACAAACTGATCAATTATCAGATGACCACGTCAGACGTGATTTCGGCGATCACGGTTCAGAATACGCAGATTGCCGCCGGTCAGTTAGGTGGCACGCCGCCGGTGCCTGGGCAAAAACTGAACTCGTCGATTATCGCTCAGACAAGACTTAACAATACCGAGCAGTTCGGCAACATCCTTATTCGCGTAAACCAAGACGGTTCGCAGGTTCGACTGAAAGACGTCGCCAGAATAGAATTGGGCGGTGAGGACTACAGCGTCGTTGCCCGTTACAACGGACAGCCAGCTACCGGTCTGGGCATCAAACTGGCGACTGGGGCCAACGCGCTAGATACCTCCAACGCCGTTAAAGCCGAGCTGGTAAAACTTCAGGCGCAGTTCCCCGCCGGTTTGAAGGTCGTCTACCCGTATGACACCACGCCGTTCGTTAAAATTTCTATCAACGAAGTGGTGAAAACGCTGATTGAAGCCATCGTGCTGGTATTCCTGGTCATGTATCTGTTCCTGCAAAACTTCCGCGCAACGCTAATCCCGACCATTGCGGTGCCGGTCGTATTGCTGGGGACATTTGCTATCCTCTCGGCATTTGGCTACTCCATCAATACCCTGACTATGTTCGCCATGGTATTGGCTATCGGTCTTTTGGTGGATGACGCCATCGTCGTTGTAGAAAACGTCGAACGTGTTATGGCGGAAGAAGGACTATCACCAAAAGAAGCGACGCGGAAATCCATGGGCCAGATTCAAGGCGCGCTGGTAGGGATCGCACTTGTGCTGTCCGCCGTGTTTGTGCCGATGGCCTTCTCCGGCGGCTCAACCGGCGCCATCTACCGTCAGTTCTCAGTCACCATCGTATCCTCTATGGTGCTGTCCGTACTGGTGGCATTGATCCTGACACCAGCGTTGTGCGCCACGCTGCTTAAACCCATTGATAATCATGGTCACGGCAAAACCAAAGGCTTCTTTGGCTGGTTCAACCGCCTGTTTGAAAAAAGCACGCATCACTACACCGACAGCGTTGCCAATATTCTGCGCAGCAGCGGTCGCTATGTTGTGATTTACCTGCTGCTGGTCATTGGTCTCTGTCTGCTATTCATGCGTCTTCCCAGTTCATTCCTGCCTCAAGAAGACCAGGGCGTGTTGCTCACCATGGTGCAGTTGCCCGTTGGCTCCACGCAGGAAAGCACACAAAAAGTGATGGATAAGGTTGATGCTTACTACCTGAATAACGAAAAGGACAACGTTAACTCTGTCTTTACCGTCAACGGTTTCGGATTCGCCGGACGCGGACAAAATATGGGGATCGCCTTTGCCAGCCTAAAAGACTGGGATGAGCGTAGCGGAGCGGAAAATAAGGTCGATGCCATCGCCGGCCGTGCTTATGCCGCCTTCTCCCAGATAAAAGAAGGATTGGTCATTCCGTTTAACATCCCCGCCATCGTTGAACTGGGTACCGCCAGCGGCTTCGACTTCCAACTGATTGACCAGGGCAACCTGGGTCATGACAAGCTGATGCAGGCCCGTAACCAACTGTTGGGCATGGTCGCTCAGCATCCAGATACGCTGGAGAGCGTCCGTCCGAACGGCATGGAAGATACACCGCAATATCGTCTGGATATCGATCAGGAGAAAGCGCTTGCGCTGGGCGTCACGCTGAATGAAATCAACTCGACGTTGGCGACCGCGCTGGGGGGAAGTTACGTCAATGACTTCATTGACCGCGGCCGGGTGAAAAAAGTATACGTTCAAGCGGATGCGAAGTTCCGCATGCTCCCTGGCGATATTCAGAATTGGTATGTGCGCGGTACCGCCGGCCAGATGGTTCCGTTCTCCGCCTTTGGCTCAGCCCACTGGGAATATGGTTCCCCGCGTCTGGAACGTTATAACGGCTTACCCTCGATGGAAATTCTGGGTGAAGCCGCACCGGGAAAAAGTACCGGTGAAGCGATGGCGCTGATGGAGGAGCTGGCTTCGCAGTTGCCTGAAGGGGTCAATTTCGACTGGACGGGGATGTCTTATCAGGAACGTCTGGCAGGGAACCAGGCGCCGGCACTGATTGTCATTTCTGCTATCGTCGTGTTCCTGTGTCTTGCCGCACTATATGAAAGCTGGTCGATCCCCTTCTCCGTCATGCTCGTTGTGCCGCTTGGGATTTTGGGGGCCGTCGTCGCTGCCAGTATGCGCGGGTTAGAAAACGACGTGTACTTTAAGGTAGGGATGCTCACAACCATTGGGCTATCGGCCAAGAACGCCATCCTAATCGTGGAATTTGCGAAAGACCTGATGGAAAAAGAAGGGAAAGGGTTGGTGGAAGCAACGCTTGATGCCGTGCGGATGCGTTTGCGCCCCATCCTAATGACTTCCCTAGCCTTTATTTTGGGCGTCGTGCCGCTGGTCATCAGCTCCGGCGCTGGCTCCGGCGCTCAGAACGCGGTAGGTACGGGGGTCATGGGCGGGATGTTGACCGCCACCATTTTGGCTATTTACTTCGTGCCCGTCTTTTATGTCGTCGTCAGTCGACGCTTCAGTAAAAAGAAAGGCGCGGAGAATACAGGACACCAGCCCGACCAGCACTGACTCGCATCCTCAGTCAAAATAGGCCGCTAAAGCGGCCTCTCCAAACTGTGACAAAGTCCTGGCCTCCCGGCCAGGAATTTGATCTATATGGTCAGTGCAAAAACGGACTGACCTCCATACTCAGAGAACTCGCCCCCACGGCAATATCCGTTAGAAATGGTTACCCTCGAAGACCCCCGAAGACCATCTGGTACGCAAGATTGATGCCGCCATCGACTTAAATTTATCCGCACACCGCCCCCTCAGCGAGAACGGCCTCCGCTACTTCAAAGACAGCAGTGTCGTCCAGCAGATTTTGGCCCTGTCGTCGAGCTGGCGCGGGTAAATGGTATCGCCAATGGCCGGGCGCTTTATACCGACAGTACCTGAAAGCCAACGCCAACCCACGCAAGGGGGGTAAACGAATGGCGCCCTGAAAGGGTAAACGAATATATGGAACAGCTTAACTCCGCAGTGGAGGCCGGCCGGAAAAACACGAAAAAAACCGCCGCCCGCCATAAAAAAGTAGACGAAAAGCGAAGCCTCCGTTAAGAACACCCGAGTCAGCACCGCCCCGCAAAGCGGCTTCATACACCGGGACAACAAGCCGCAGCGCTTCTTCCATCTAGCACCGCGCGACAGAGGAGAAATACGGCATCATCATGGATACACATGTCACACCGGGCAACGTGCATGACAGCCAGCCTTATAGCGGAAAAGTGACTGATGTACAGTACAACAGACCGTAACGGCTACCGACACTATGGTCTGATGCCGGAAAATGCCCTGCCTTCCATTTTCGAAGTAAGCACATAAAAAACAGTGAGATGCAGAAGACTCTCACCCGACATGTGCGCGAAGAGGCAAAGGAGAAAGCGAATGCGCTAAGGTAGACAAAATGGGGTAAAACGATATACGCGCGGCGCAAGGATACGTTAGAACGGAGCTTCACGGATGCGAAACAACATCATGGCTATTGCTATGCGCGGTTCCTGGGGATGAAGAAAGTGGGTGCAATGCCTGCTGGCGGCGACGGCGCAGAATATGAGGAAGATGATGCTGTTTTGTCTGCTGCTACTGGCAGAATGCGGGCCGATAAGGCCTAACCAGAGGCAAAAGATGGCGTTGAAAGTCTCATGGCATGAAAGGCCAAAATATCTCAGTCTCGACCTGCAGTCTTAAAAGAACCCCATGACTACAAGTCACAGTGGTCGGCAAATAAAAAAAGGGCGATCTTTGTTATAACATAACATGAAAAATGACATATAATACTACTTAATATATGCCTCCCCATTACCTCACTTTGTTTTCCCATGACAACAGCGTAATCACCAACTACACCGCAGGTTCCAGGATAACAACGCAAAAAACCATGAATATGAGGAGAAATTTTATCTCAGTGTCACCATTGAGGTTTCTATAGCCTCTCATCTTTACTGCGCAGATGAGCAAATGAGTATTCAAAAAGGGAGGCACAATACGCTCCCAAAAAAGATAAAGTTGTTTTCTTATATCTTAAAGACGGGGGAAACTTCATGCAGGTATTAAGCTCACTGCGCAGCGCTAGAATCTCCACAAGGATTGGATCGTTTTAGACAGCACGACAAATTTACGTCATTTGTAAAAGTAACCCTCGGTTTATTGCGGTTCAGGACCAGAAAAATAAAAAAAACTAATGAATAACTCATCGGACTTCTATGCTGCAATCAATAATCAAACAATCAAACTTGAAGAAACCTCTCTCGCTCTTGTGGTTTTAACAATTAGGTAACCCACTAACTGTTAATGAATCAGCCTATTTTGTTCTATTGCCTTTAAGCACCGTCGGCCTTTTGACCCCCATAGGAGAATCAGAGTCCCTATACCACCCGCCTTTCAGTCAACACCGTTGTAATTTTCTGATGCTATTTTTGTTACACTTTATATAAATGCCTTACATTCAATTTTGGGAAAACTAATTAACATCGTAAAGACTACCCTTAAAAGGGACTTTAAATAGTCTTGTGACTCAATGAATACATTACAAAATTTAAACGGTGAGTTCGATAACAGCAATTGCTACATAAAATGTCCGCGCTGTGCGAACCTACACGTTCTTTGCTATAGTTGTTACGGAATGATTTTTACAATGGCGTGAGGACATTCTTTACATTCACCGTGTTATCCTTAGTTGGTCTATTGAGGACGGCAGAGTGTAATCTCTCTTATGCAATTCATCGCTTTACCTGCTAAGGCAGGAGTAAACCCTAAGTAAGACTGAACCATGGCTTAACGGAGGGATTGAAATGGATGAGTACTCACCCAAACATTATGATATTGCCCAACTCAGATTCTTGTGTGAGAATCTGCGCGATGAAAGTATCGCGACTCTAGGTGACAGTAATCACGGCTGGGTGAATGATCCGACCTCCGCAATAAATCTTCAACTCAATGAACTTATTGAGCACATTGCGGCCTTTATTGGCACCTATAAAATTAAATATCCGGATGATGAAGAGTTGTACATGCGGGTTGAAAAATATCTAGACGATACTTATATTCTTTTTAGCAATTACGGCATTAATGATGCAGAGCTGCGGAGATGGCAAAAATCTAAGTCGCAATTATTCAGAATGCTCTCAGAAAAGAGCAACTATGCAACAGTAAGAACTTAAGAAATTATTTGCCTTATACTTATTTAACCCAGGAAAAATCATAAAGGTTATTATGAAAAAAATAGATTACTTGATGCGTTTGCGCAAATGCACAACCATTGACACTCTTGAACGAGTTATTGAAAAAAACAAGTATGAACTCTCAAACGATGAGTTAGAAATGTTCTATTCCGCGGCGGACCACCGTTTGGCCGAGCTGACCATGAATAAGCTCTACGATAAAGTTCCCACCGCCGTATGGAAATACGTGCGTTAATACGTATTAATCACCCAAGTTAAGCTAAAAGTACATTGAGCCGATATCATGATCGGCCTTTTTCTTATTAGAAAAATTAAGCAATATGCTAAAATTAGTAACAACTCGTATGTGCGTATTTCTTCCTTAATTCATCTGAAACAACTTAACATCCATTTCATGAAACACCACCCTACCGATTGAGATATGTCTTTTTATAAACTTACCTTCAATGGTTTCAATGCTTAAATCCGGTAGCGTCCAATAAATTAAAAACAAGGTAACGTCAGATTCCTAAACAACGGTCATTCTGAAAAATAAAAAACAAGAAAGGGAAAAGAGGCAGGAAACATCTGAAATGGCGGAGGCCCCGCCAGCTACATCCCGGCACACACATCGCCTGCTGCGGCTGCTTCCTTCCGGACCTGACCGAGTCCACAGGTTAGTGTTGCGGGAGAACCAACAGGGCCTCCATTGACGGCTCCGCACTGCGAAGCGGTGGGCATTATCAGCGATGGCCTAGTCAATTGCAAGCCGACACAACGTAACCGCTGTTTTCTTATCCATAACTTGCTTGATACCATGCGCTATTTATCAGTCTCATGGCAAACAGGATATCCATACGCTATGTCGCCCCACGAAGATAACTTTCGACAACGCGTTTTTCATATCATTGCGGCGATCCCCTTTGGTCAAGTCGCAACCTACGGGGATATTGCGCACTTGGCCGGTTCGCCGCGGGCTGCTCGTCAAGTCGGCGCAGTATTGCGTAATCTGCCTGAAGGAACAACGCTCCCCTGGCACCGGGTGGTCAATCGAAAAGGCGAGCTATCGTTGGCGGGACCTAGTCACCAGCGCCAAAAAAAAGCGCTGGTGACGGAAGGAATAAGATTTAATTTGGCAGGCAAAATTGATCTCGACCTATTTCGTTGGCGACCAACCGAGTAAATTTGCTCGCCCGCCGTTGATTACTGGATCGGTGACACGGTAGTACCGCCAAGGGGCGGCACCGTAGCTCCGCTGTGGACATCCGTTCCGGCCGCTAACGGTACTGACGGGTTAGCCGGCACAGGAACAGACTCCACCGGAACCAAGGTCAATTCGGCGGAACGAACGCCATTATTGATAACAGGAACAACGCTTTCTGTAATCAGTGTGACACGGTGGTTGATGGCGACTGCAGCGCTCAAAAGCACTCGTGCGTTAGGTTGGATATCGTTCGGGTTATAAGGCAGAACGAAGTTGAAAGGCGACTGTTTTCCGTGAGTCAATGTCACCCGCTGGGCAATGATTTTCGAAGGTGCGTCAGCTAATGAGGCATCTGAAACGGTCACCGTTAACACAGCATCCGCTGGCAGTGCGATTTTTTGTCGAATATTCACCGTACCGGTCACGGAAGGCTGCGCAATACCGGGCAGATAGCTGCCACTCGCCGGGATAGGGCCTCTGACATCCGGAGCTACACCACTATCACTTTTATCTGCACACCCAACCAAGCCGATCGATACCATGATACCGCCCAAGATATGCCATAATTTCATTTGGTAAGTCTCCCTTTATCATTTATCTGGCCTTCGGCGAAAACCGATGACCGCTAAGTAGCAAGAACCACTCGGCGTTTTAATTATGGTTCAATATCTTGATATTTTCATAAGGGATGACAGAAAGAACCAAAAACAAAAAAGTGGGGTCATGTGGTTATCGCTACAAGGACCCGCAACATGGCGTATTACTGACAAGGCTGATAATGATGAGTCAGGCACTACAACAGCTTCTCGATTTGCTGAATCTAGAAAAAATCGAGGAAGGTTTATTTCGTGGTCAAAGTCAGGATTTAGGGTTGCGACAAGTCTTTGGCGGCCAGGTTGTCGGTCAGGCGCTTTCGGCGGCGAAACAGACAGTATCCAAGCAACGCAGCGTACACTCTTTCCACTGCTACTTTCTTTTGCCGGGAGAAAGTCATAAGCCCATTATCTATCAGGTTACTACCCTGCGCGAAGGTAAGAGCTTCAGCACGCTTCGTGTAGATGCAATTCAGAATGGCCGTCCTATTTTTCATATGACCGCCTCATTCCAGCAGCCAGAGTCGGGTTTTGAACACCAGAGCGTGATGCCACAGGTGCCTATGCCTGAAAGCTTGCCTTCGGAGCAAGATATAGCCCAGAGTCTGGCTCATTTGCTGCCGCCTCAATTGAAAGCGACGTTCACTAAAGAACACCCTATCGAAATGCGACCGGTAAAATTCCATAACCCGCTAAAAGGGGAAGTTGAACCGCCTATCCGCCACGTCTGGTGTCGCGCTAACGGTAAACTGACTGACGATGAGCGTGTTCACCAGTACCTTTTGGGATATACCTCCGACTGCAATTGCCTGCTGACTGCACTCCAACCCCACGGCGTCGGTTTTCTCGAGCCCGGTATGCAAGTCGCCACTATCGATCACTCAATGTGGTTCCATCGACCATTCCGTATGGATGACTGGCTGCTTTATGCGGTCGACAGCCCATCGGCCTCCGGTGCCAGAGGGTTAGTCCGAGGCCAGTTCTACACTCGAGACGGCGTGCTTATTGCCTCCAGCATGCAAGAGGGCGTCATTCGGCGACGCAACGCATAACCGCTCTACCTCATGACTTTCCACAAAAAACCACCCGCAGTAACCGACGGGTGGTTTTTTGTGGCAGTCGAGGCGTGCGTGCGATACACGCCTCCAGATACTGATTATTGGTTGTATGCGTTTTCGCCGTGGCTGTTAACATCCAGCCCTTCACGTTCTTGCTCTTCCGGTACGCGCAGACCAACGGCCATATCAGCGACTTTGAAGGCAATGAATGCGGCTACGCCAGACCATACGATAGAAACGATCACGCTAAACAGCTGTACCCAGACCTGACGGGCCATGGTGACACCCTCTGCGTAACCTACGCCGCCCAAGGAAGACGAGGTGAAGACGCCCGTCAGAATGCAGCCGACGATACCGCAGACGCCGTGAATGCCGAAAACGTCGCACGGATCGTCAACACGCAGCCAACGTTTTAACACTGTCACACCCCACAGACCAGCAAAGCCGCCCGCGAAACCAATGACCATCGCACCGCCTACGCCGACCGTGCCCGCTGCAGGCGTAATCGCAACCAAACCTGCGATACAACCGGAGCATGCGCCCAGCAGAGAAGGCTTGCCACGCAGAACCCATTCACCAACCACCCAAGCCAGAATCGCGGCCGCAGTAGCGATCACCGTTGTCAAAAATGCCAGACCGGCGATATTGTTGGCAGAACTGGCAGAACCGGCGTTGAAGCCGAACCAACCGATATACAGGATAGCGGTACCGATGCACACCATCGGCAGATTATGAGGTTTGAATGCTTCTTTGCCGAAGCCAACGCGTTTACCCAGCAAGATCGCGCCAACCAGCCCCGCAACTGCGGCGTTGATATGCACTACAGTGCCACCTGCAAAGTCTAGGGCGCCGTCAGCAGCCAAATAGCCGCCACCCCATACCATGTGAGTCATTGGCAGGTAGGACAATGTTAGCCACAGGACCACAAAAATCAGCGCGGCGGAGAAACGAATACGCTCCGCCAGAGCACCAATTACGAGAGCAACGGTGATGCACGCGAAGGAGCCTTGGAAGGCGACGTGGATGTACTGGTAGAACGTACCGCTCTGAGAATTAATATCGATGCCATTCAGCATAAAGTTGCTTAGACCGCCGAAAAAGGCGTTGCCAGAGCTGAACGCAACGCTGTAGCCATAGGTGACCCATAGCAGACAAACCAGCGCGAAGGCGACAATAACCTGGGACAGTACGGACAGGACGTTTTTAGAACGAATCAAACCGCCGTAGAACAGCGCAATACCCGGAATGGTCATAAAAAGCACCAAAGCAGTACAAATCATCATGAAAGCATTATCGGCTTTATCAATCACTGGTGCTGCAGTGTCTGCCATGGCGCATGCTGGGAGCATAGCTGCGGTACCCAGACCAGACAAGAAGGATAGTTTTTTCATTTTCATTCATCCCTATTTATAAGGCTAAATCAGGTAGTTGTTATAGTGCAGCTTCATCTGTTTCGCCGGTACGGATGCGAATGACGCGCTGTAATTCGGCGACAAAGATCTTACCGTCGCCAATCTTGCCGGTGTAGGCGGCTTTGCTGATCACATCAATCACTTCATCGAGCTGATCGTCAGCGATAGCGATATCTATTTTCACTTTAGGCAAGAAGTTCACACTGTATTCCGCGCCGCGGTACAATTCCGCATGGCCCTTTTGGCGTCCGAACCCCTTCACCTCTGTGACGGTAAGACCTTGAATACCAATAGAAGACAGGGCTTCTCGCACGTCTTCCAACTTGAATGGTTTAATTACCACAGTCACCAGTTTCATTCTCATCCCCCTTAACCCGTTAAGTTCAGGCCTGTGCCGTCACTATCCAATGTCTCTACGCCATCATTGAAAGCAATTGATGTGCCATAAATGATTCGACGTTGGAAAAGCGGTGAAAGGTGATGAATGCGCGCATCGCGGAAATCGCGTTTGAATAAAGTATGGACGATCAGGAATGAAAGCGCACACAACCAGCGCACCATTTTTGTGCGTGACGCCTAATTCCGGTGCATGCCACCTTTTGGCAGGAGAATCTCTGCCAAGTTATGGTGCGTACCAACAATCAGACGCGGTTTAGAGGGAGTCTAGAAAGACATCTCCGCAGTGTCAGTGTCGTAGCGTTTAGCCTCTGCAAGGGCTTGTCCTGCCAGCTGTAGCTGATACATCTGATAATAACGTCCTTGCTGAGCCAGCAATTGCATATGTGTTCCCTGCTCAGCAATTTCTCCGTGGTTAAGCACCAGAATATTGTCCGCCTCGACGATGGTGGATAAGCGGTGGGCGATGACCACCAGCGTGGTTTGAACTCTAATCAACCGTAGCGCCTTCTGGATAGCTTGTTCGGTTCCAGAATCGATATTAGCGGTCGCCTCATCAAGAATGAGCACTTTAGGCGAATTCACCAGTACGCGGGCCAGCGCAAGCAGCTGTTTTTGCCCCACGGAAAGGTTATTACCCTGCTCGCCGATTCGGCTATGAATCCCCTCAGGCATATCCCTGACCAGCTCAGCCAGTTGCACCATTTTCAGCACGTGCCACACGTTCTCTTCATCGATATCTCGACCCAACGTGACGTTTGCATAGACCGAGTCCGCGAGGACCACCGGATCCTGCTGAACCATTGCCACATTGCTGCGCAGCACGGTGTGAGACAACGTCGGCAGCGGACGCTGATCCAGCCGAATGACGCCAATATCGGGGGTGTAATACCCCATAAGCAGATTCGCCAGCGTGCTCTTGCCGCTGCCGGTATGCCCCACCAGCGCGACAAATCCCTTATCAGGGATGTGCAGATTGATGTTACGTAATACCGGCTTGCCGCTGCGGTAAGAGAAAGTTACATCGCCGATATCAATGCGCCCGCTGGCTAGGGGACGTAAATCGTCGCCATAATCCTGACGCGTGCCATCCATCAGCGCGAAAATACGCTCTCCGGCCACGACGGCTTGCTGCAGCATCGACTGCTGAGTCGTCAGCTCAATCAAGGGTTCGTTGAGCCGTCCAAGATAGTTAATGAAGGCATATAACACGCCAACACCTACCGAGCCGACCGAGCTAAAGCCGAACTGCAACAGAAGCCCGCACATCACCAACGCGGAAAACAGGCTCAGCAGCGGACGTAACAGAAAGCCTTCCAGACGCAGCGTTTGCATACGCGCTAAATAGTGCTTTTGACTGACTTCACTCAGGCGTTTGCCGAACCGAGCCTGCTGACGAAATTGCTGAATGACGCTCATACCACTGATGACTTCGTTAAAGCCATCGTTGATATCCGCCAGATAACTACGCACACGGCGCACGATGGGCGTACTATAGCGCTGGTAAATAACCATCACCACCATCACAGCCGGAAAAATGGTCAGCGCAACGAGCGCCATACGCCAATCAAGGCTGAACATCGCCACCATCATGGCGCTGATGAGCGCCGCGCTGCGCAGCACCGTCGCCACCACCATCACGTAGAGATCCCGGACCACTTCCGTATCGTTCGTCACCCGGGAAATCAGTTGCCCGACAGGCTGAGTATCGAACGTCGACAGCGGTTGACGTAACGCGGCGTCCATCACATCGATGCGTAATTGCTGTACGACGCCCACCGCAACCCGATTAAAGGTCAACGATTGCAGGTAGTGCAGTGATGCGGCGAGGAGTTGCAGCAACACGTAAACTGCCGCCAAACCGCTGGCCAACATCAGCGGGAACTGCCCTTTTGAGACGAGATGGTCGATAAAATAACTGATGAGTATGGGTCCTGCGACTTCAGCCGCCGCCGCAACCCAGAGCATCACCACGCCTACCGCCAGCGGCTTACGCCAGGGTGAGCCGTAGGCCAGTAGACGTTTCAGCGTCGGCCAGAGCGGATGTGAATTATTCACCTTTGACCTCCTCAAGCGACGTCGGCTCGTCCAATGCGGCTTCCAGTTGCTGGTAACGATACATGTCCTGATACCAACCTGATTCGAGTGACAACGCCTGATGATTGCCGCGCTGCGCCACCTGGCCCTGTTGCAGCACGAGGATTTCATCCGCGTTGACCAAGGCGGAAAGCCGGTGTGCGCTGATGATCAGCGTGCGCCTTTCACCCCACTCACGCAGGTTGTTCAATATTTCGTGTTCGGTGCGTCCGTCCACGGCAGACAAGGCATCATCCAGCACCAGCACCTCGGCTTCCAGCAGGAGCGCGCGGGCAATAGCAATCCGCTGCTTCTGACCGCCGGAGAGCATGACGCCGCGCTCGCCCACTTCGGTCTCATACCCCTGCGGCAAACGCAGAATATCGTCGTGAACATTCGCCAGACGCGCCGCTTCCTCAATTTGCGCTTTGGTCGCATCCGGTCGTCCCAAGGCAATATTGCCTGCTACCGTATCCGCAAACAGGAACGGCGTTTGTCCCACGACGGCGAACCGGCTCCTCAGGTCATCCAGACGAATACTGTCGAGGGGAAGCCCGTGGTAAGAGATTCTTCCCTCCTCCACATCGAATGAACGCAGCAACAAAGCGATCAACGTACTTTTTCCGGAACCCGTGGGGCCGCAGAGCCCCAGCATTCTTCCCGGTTGCAGCGTGAAACTGACGTTATGTAATACGGTCTGACCGTGCTGCGGATAATGAAATGCCTGAATATTTGCCGCCAGCGTTCCGGGCTCGTCCGGCAGAGGCTGAACACCATCAACCACCACCGGTTTCTCGGACAGGAGCTGACGGATACGGCTATAGCCGGCACTGCCACGTTCAACGATGTTTAACATCCAGGCTAGCGCCAACATCGGCCAAATCATCAGTCCCAAATACATGACGAAGCTGGTCAATTCGCCCAGCGTCATCGTCCCATGGATCACCATCCAACTGCCGCCACCAATTGCCAGAAGGTTGGACAATGCAACAGCAATATAAATTGTTGGGTCGAACCGCGCATCCACGCGTGCCACTCGCATATTTTTGGCACCCGTGTCGGCGGCGACTTCGGCGAAACGCTGAGACTGATAATCCTCCAGCCCAAACGATTTGATCATCCGGATACTGGTCAGGCTTTCCTGCGTCTGATTATTCAGCATTGAAAACGCCGCTTGAGCGGCTTTGAAACGGTGGTGCAGCTGCGTACCGTAGTGCTTGATAATGATGGACATGATCGGCATTGGCGCCAAAGACAGCAGCGTCAATTGCCAGCTGAGCTGTGTGCACATCACCACCAGCACGGCGCACCCCATCATCAGAGAATCGACAAACGTCAGCACGCCTTCACCGGCGGCAAAGACTACTCGGTCGACGTCATTGGTGGCTCTCGCGATCAAATCTCCGGTGCGATGACGCAGATAAAAGGCAGGATGCTGACGGCTGAGTTGACGATAAAAATCACCACGCAGCTCCACCGCCAGTTGATAGGACGCGCCAAACAGCAGAACGCGCCAGAAATATCTCAGCACGTAAGTTAATACGGCGGACAGCGCCATGAGCCCGATCCACCCCATCGCGGTAGCGGCCGGCATATCGTGTTGCGTTACGCCATCGACGACAATTCCGACAAGCGCCGGAGGCAGTAATTGCAGTATGGCGATGACGATTAAGAGGATTACCGCCCCCAGATAACGCTTCCATTCACGGCGGAAATACCATCCTAGTTGAGCAAAAAGTCTCACGCGGTCTTCATTCCAAAGCTAGTAGCATCATTATTATTGCGGGCAGAACACTAGTATACATGATTGCCCTGATGGATAAATTTAGACCCTAATCGGCAATGCCGTTGTGTGTTTTATCTCTTCCATCGCAAAGCTGGACGTGACGTCCACTAAACCTGGAATACCTTTGACGAGACGCTTGTAGAAGTTGTCATAGTTTTTCATATCTTCTACCCGAACCTGCATCAGATAATCGTACTCGCCGGCCATGCGATAAAAGGACAACACTTCGGGCATATCGGAAACGAAATGGCAGAAGTCTCGATACCAGTCGCTGTTGTGTTGCTGAGTCTTCAGGAGCACAAAAGCCGTTAAGCCCAACCCCAGCCGTTCGTTATCCAGCAGGGCGACACGCGCCTTGATATACCCAGACTCCTCCAAACGCTTCAGCCTTTTCCAACAGGGGGTGGATGTAAGATTGACGGCATCGGCCAACGTCTGTAGCGAGAGCGTACAGTCACGTTGTAGTAGAGAGAGCAAAGTGCGATCGATTTTATCTAGCATATGGGATAACCATAGAAAAATTTTCTACCATTTAGTCCAAATAAAGAAAATTATGCAATATTTTTCCCTCGTGACTCCGGTAGTCTAAGTTCACCCTTCAGATACAATGGACGTTCTCTTATGACCAATACTTGGGTTAAAAACGCCGTCAGCGCGATTGAAGCTGATTTCCAACGTTCCGCCGACACGCACCTTATACGCCTGACATTACCCACCTACCCCGGCATCTATTTTTATCTGAAGGACGAAAGCACCCATCCCACCGGGAGCCTGAAACATCGGCTGGCACGCTCGCTATTTTTATATGGCCTTAGCAACGGCTGGATTGAGGAAGGCACGACGATCATTGAGGCTTCCTCCGGCAGTACCGCCGTCTCCGAGGCTTACTTCGCTCGCTTGCTGGGCCTGCCTTTCATTGCCGTCATGCCCGCCTGCACAGCAAAACGCAAAATCGAACAAATTACGTTTTATGGCGGCCGCTGCCATTTCGTCGAACAGTCTGGACAGATCTACGCGGCGTCAGAGCAGCTGGCCCGCGATCTGAACGGTCACTATATGGATCAGTTCACCTACGCTGAACGTGCGACCGACTGGCGCGGCAACAACAATATCGCCGACAGCATTTATCGTCAGATGTCCAGAGAGCCTTTCCCGGTTCCTGATTATCTGGTGATGAGCGCGGGCACAGGCGGTACTTCTGCCACTCTTGGGCGTTATATTCGCTATAAAGGACTGGATTCGAAGCTGGTGGTCGCCGACCCCGAAAACTCCGTATTTTACGATTGCTATCGTCAGCAAGACCGTTCGTTGACCGCCGCTTGCAGCAGCAGAATCGAAGGTATTGGCCGCCCGCGCGCCGAACCGTCTTTCATTCCCAGTGTGATAGACGACATGATTAAAGTGCCTGATGCCGCCAGCGTGGCGACCCTCCTCTGGCTGGAAGATGTTCTTGGCCGCAAAGTTGGCCCTTCTACCGGCACCAATGTCTGGACCACGTTGCAGCTAGCCGAGAAGATGAAAACCGAAGGGCGTCAAGGCGCCATTGTGACGCTGCTATGCGACAGCGGCGAGCGCTACCTGGATACCTATTACAACCCCGAATGGGTGGCAGCTCACATCGGTAATCTGGCGCCTTACAGCCGGCAGCTTGCCTCGGAACGGCAGCAGGGCCGCCTAACGCCCTGCCCGGCATGATGTCATTTACTGCGCTGAAGCGAAGAAAGTTTTAAGTTACCATACCCGCTTCGTAACATGTTAAGCCGTAGTCTGGATGTAAGGCCCCCCTGCTCATTAAGGTGAATCAGCATGAGAAGCGCAGTAGTTGTTTTTAGCGGTGGACAGGATTCCACAACCTGCCTAATACAGGCACTCAAGCAATACGACCACGTGCATTGCGTGACATTCGATTATGGACAGCGTCATCGGGCTGAAATCGACGTAGCTGCCGAGCTGGCTCAACGCCTGGGTGCCTGCGCCCATAAAGTGTTGGACGTTCGTCTACTGAATGAACTCGCGGTCAGCAGCCTGACGCGGGACAACATTCCCGTACCTGACTTCGACGAGAAACCGGACGGACTTCCCAGTACCTTCGTTCCTGGCCGCAATATCCTTTTCCTCACGTTGGCCGCGATCTATGCCTATCAGGTAGGCGCCGACACGGTGATTACCGGCGTCTGCGAAACCGACTTTTCGGGCTATCCCGATTGCCGCGACGAGTTCGTCAAAGCCCTCAACAAAGGGGTTGCTCTCGGTTTGGCCAAAGATATCCGTTTCATTACGCCGCTGATGTGGCTGGACAAAGCCGAAACCTGGGCTTTGGCCGACTACTACCAGCAGTTGGAGACGATCCGTTACCATACGCTGACCTGTTATAACGGCGTCAAAGGCGACGGCTGCGGTCAATGCGCCGCCTGCCATTTGCGCCAAAAAGGATTGGATCAGTATCAGCTGAATCCTGAGGACGTCAGGGCGTCTCTGGCCAAGAAAACCGGTCTGAAGTAACCGGCTCCGAACACTGATTGCAGCACCGGTGGTTATTCGCCAACGCACTCGCGTTTAACCACCGTCAGTATCTGCTTACCGGCATAACTCAGGCTCATGAGCCGATATAGCCAGCGCGATGCCGATAGGCTTACCCTCTTTACTGACCTGTTCCAGCCGTGACCTTAGCCTGATAGCAAAAGCCGCGTTGGGGGCGTCATGCCATTCACGTTGTCATCCTGACCAAAAGTCATTTACACCCGTTACGATTGGACAGCCCGGCCTTGGTGAACGAAGCCTTAGAGTCGCAAACGTGCTTGGTTGCGTTCAATCAGCGATGCGCCAATCCCCGGAACTTCTTGTAGCTGATCAACCTGAGTGAAAGGACCGTTTTGCTCCCGATAGCTCACAATCGCCTGCGCTTTTTTCAACCCCACGCCATTAAGGATATCGGCTAGCTCTTCCGCCGATGCCGAATTGATACTCACTTTTTCTTCATCGCTGGCCGACGGTATGGCCTGTTCCAGCTTTTTACCCGCGGCATCCTGCTGCAAAGTGGCAGCCGTTTTTTCCGTGCCTACTTTTGTCGCGGCCTGAACAAGTGCGGGCAAGCTCGACAGCGTCAGACCGACGATGAAGCACATTGCCTTGATTCCTGATTTTTTCATGCTGTTATCTCCTTGTGTTTGACAGCACCCCCACCTTGCCCGAAGCGGAAATCAGCAACAACACACAATGTTCAGATGTGGAAAAGGCCGCGAAAGCGGCCTCTGTCTGTTGCAGTACGTTACATTATCTTGCGCGGGCTATTCCTGCTCTTGAGCCGCATTACCCAGCTTAATTTTCGCTTCACTGCGCAGGCTATTAATCAAAACATCAAACAGAGAGCCTACGGCATTCTGTTTCACTTGATTAGCAAACTGCTGTTTCTGCTGGTCTTGCAACATGTGAGGCTGAATGCTATCCAGCGCCACAATCACCACATTGCCTGACTGATCCTTCGATAAACCGTAAGAAGGCTTGTCCTTCTGCGGGATGGGCAGAGCAAAGATAGACTCCGCCATCACTTCATTCTGGTTCAAAGAAGAAAGTGTTTTTGGCGTGCTGAAGCTCAGATTCGCGGCTTTCAGGCTGTCCATCTTGCCTTCCTTAAGATCGGAGAGGATTTTCTCAGCCTCGAGACGCGCCTGTTGATCCGCCTTCTGGCGCTTCAATGTTTGAACTACCTGCTCGCGAACCTGATCCAGCGCTTCGGTGCTCTCCGCTTTGTGCTCGCTGATGCGCACAACGAAAGCGCGATCGCCATCAACGCTGATCACATCCGAGTTGCTGCCAGGCGCGCCGTTTTCACCTAACAAAGAACCACCGAAGATAGCCTGAGTTACCGGCTGGAAATTCAGCGCCGCAGGCACTTTATCGCGAGTAAACCACTCAGTCTGAACGACTTTCACGCCGGCGGCCTGTTCCGCGGAAGCCAGCGACTCATTGTCGTTGCTGGCCGCTTCGCTGACCTTCTGTTGCAAAGCATAGAAGGCATCCAGCGCTCTTTCGCGTTTCACCTTCTCAGCCAGTTCGGTGCGAACGTCAGCCAGCGGCTTGATTTGCTGCGGCTGTATATCGTCCAGACGGACAATCAGGTAACCCACCGAGGATTTGATCACGCCGGAAAGCTGCCCTTTTTCGGTCAGTTTCGCCTGCTTCAGTTCGTCCACGGTGGAATTGTCGTCCATCCAACCCAGGTCGCCGCCATTACGGCGAGAGACCACATCCATTGAGATCTGCTTAGCCAACGTGGAGAAGTCGTTGCCCTGCTGCAGTTTATTCAGCGCGTCGTTGGCTTCCACTTCGGTTTTCACCTGAATGAGGCTGTATTTTTTACGTGCGCCCTGCGTAAAATCTTTTTTGTGCTGCTCGTAATAGGCGCTGATTGCCGCATCGTCCACCTTAGTTTTATCCATGATAGCGGCAGCATCCAGCAGGATGTAGCTGACCTTGAACTGTTCAGCCGCCAGATAGCGGCTCTTGTTCTGATCATAGAAACTCTGAACTTCATCATCACTGACCGTTTGAGCCTGCGCGCGGTCGGCCGTATTGATGGTCGCCGTGCGGATGGTGCGATCCTGTGCAGCCAACTGTTCTAGGCGATCAAGCTCCTGAGGCAGAAGGAATTCGGTGCCCCCCAGACCACGAACCAACTGCTGGGTGGTCAACTGCTTGCGCAGCATCTGGGCAAAGGAATCCGGGCTCAGGCCGAGACGACGCACCTGGGTTAGGTATTTTTCGTTATCGAAACGGTTTTCGGTCTGGAATTCGGGGATAGCGAAAATGGCCTGCTTGATCTGATCGTCGCTGATGCTCAAACCCAGCGTGTGAGAATATTGATCCAGCAGCGTTTCATCGATCAGCTGTGACAACGCCTGCTTACGCAACTGCTGCATATAGCCTTCGTTGCTCGCCAGAATAGAGAAGTTTTCTCCCAGCATCTGCTGCTGCCGGCTACGTTCGTTTTGCACTGCCTGTTCCAGCTGGGAACGGGAAATTTCCTGCCCGTTGACCTTCGCTGCGTAATCACCTGACCCACGAATCAAATAATCACCTACGCCAGTCAGCACAAATGAACCGATGATCAGGGCCAGAATAATTTTAAGCACGACGTTATTCGCGGCCGCGCGTAAATTGTCCATCATAATGTGACAACACTCCGCTGTAGAATGGATGAAACTCCCTGCGCAGGCTGCAGCCATGCTTCCTTGCGATGCTATAGCCGCCAAACGGCCAGGGCGCACTCAGGCAACTGCCTGATGATAGTGGTCCGGATTTCCGGTAAAAAAAGGCACATCATTAAATGATGCGCCCCATATCTTACCTTACCCACATCGTGACGTCAGGTAATGTTTAGGGGAGAAATTCTCCCCTCTGACATTAATTTACGGCGTCTTTCAGCGCCTTACCTGCACGGAAGCCCGGGACTTTGGCGGCAGGAATACTGATTTCCTTACCGGTCTGCGGATTGCGTCCAGTGCGAGCTGCACGCTCGCGTAAAGAAAATGTCCCGAACCCGACTAAAGCAACGTTATCCCCTTCTTTCAGAGATTCAGTAACAGACCCAATAATTGCATCCAACACACGCCCTGCCGCTGCTTTGGAAATATCAGCATCTGCAGCAATTTTGTCGATCAATTGTGACTTGTTCACTCTTTCATCCCCTCTGAAATCCTGTGGCTGCATCCCTTATTTTGGCGCAGCAGTAGCTTTATGACATTCAGTTAAATCCACGGAGATTAGCCGTACAATTAACAGTGCTCTAACTTAGCCGCACAAAAAAAGGCTGGCAAGCATCATTACACTTGCCAGCCTTTATTTTATGAAAGGTTCTTGCGATGGGTCACTATTTCGCCGCCGCAGTCACCACCTTCATGCCATGAGGCGAGTTTTGCAGCGCCAACTCCAGCACTTCTTCAATACGTTTTACCGGGTGGATGTCCAGATCGGCAATCACGTTTGACGGTATCTCTTCCAGATCACGCTTGTTTTCATCTGGAATCAGCACGGTTTTGATACCACCGCGATGAGCCGCCAGCAGCTTCTCCTTCAGTCCGCCGATGGGCAGCACCAAACCCCGCAGCGTAATCTCACCGGTCATCGCCACGTCGGCTCGTACCGGGTTCCCCGTCAGGCATGAGACCAGAGCGGTGCACATGGCGATACCCGCGCTCGGACCGTCTTTCGGCGTCGCACCTTCCGGTACGTGAACATGGATGTCGCGCTTCTCGTAGAAGTCTGAGTTGATACCCAGAGAGTCAGCGCGCGCGCGTACCACGGTCAATGCGGCTTGAATCGATTCCTGCATGACTTCACCTAAAGAACCGGTGTAAGTCAGCTTGCCTTTACCTGGCACGCAGGCGGTTTCGATCGTCAGCAGCTCGCCGCCGACTTCAGTCCACGCCAGGCCGGTCACCTGACCAATGCGGTTCTCATCGTCCGCACGACCGTAGTCGAAGCGCTGAACGCCCAAGAACTCTTTCAGGTTATCGCCGTTGATCTCGATGTGCTTGAGGGACTTGTCCATCAGCAGCGATTTAACCGCCTTACGACACAGCTTGGAGAGTTCACGCTCCAGACTACGTACCCCCGCTTCGCGGGTGTAGTAACGGATGATGCCGATAATCGCGCTGTCATCCACCTTCAGCTCGTTCTTCTTCAGGGCGTTGCGCTCAACTTGCTTCGGCAACAGGTGTTCCCGCGCGATGTTGAGTTTTTCATCCTCGGTATAGCCAGACAGACGAATCACTTCCATACGGTCCAGCAGCGGGGCCGGAATGTTCATGGAGTTGGACGTCGCCACGAACATGACGTCCGAGAGATCGTAATCCACTTCCAGGTAGTGATCGTTGAACGCCACGTTCTGTTCCGGATCGAGCACTTCGAGCAACGCAGAGGCCGGATCGCCTCGCATGTCCGAAGACATTTTGTCGATCTCATCCAGCAGGAAAAGCGGGTTTTTTACCCCGACCTTCGCCATCTTCTGGATCAGTTTGCCCGGCATGGAACCGATATAGGTACGACGATGACCGCGGATTTCCGCCTCATCACGCACGCCGCCCAGCGCCATACGGACATATTTACGTCCGGTCGCTTTGGCAATGGACTGTCCCAGGGAGGTTTTACCCACCCCCGGCGGCCCTACCAGGCACAGAATCGGCCCCTTGATTTTGCTGACTCGGCTCTGTACTGCCAGATATTCAAGGATGCGCTCTTTTACGCGGTCCAAACCATAGTGGTCGCTGTCCAGCATTTGCTGGGCTTTGACCAGATCCTTTTTGACTTTGCTACGCGAATTCCAGGGCACCTGCACCATCCAGTCGATATAGCTGCGCACGACGGTGGCTTCCGCGGACATCGGCGACATCATCCGCAGTTTCTGCAGTTCAGCTTCGGTTTTTTCCCGGGCTTCTTTCGGCATGTTGGCTGCTTCAATTTTGCGTTTCAGCGCTTCGTTTTCGTCCGGCGCATCATCCATTTCGCCCAGCTCTTTCTGAATGGCTTTCATTTGCTCATTCAGGTAGTACTCGCGCTGGCTTTTTTCCATCTGTTTTTTGACGCGACTACGGATACGCTTTTCAACCTGCAGCAGGTCGATTTCCGACTCCATCATCGCCATCAGGTATTCCAGACGTTCGGTCACGTCGAACATTTCCAGCACCGACTGCTTGTCGGACAGTTTCAGCGGCATATGTGCAGCAATGGTGTCGGCCAGGCGGGCCGCATCATCAATGCTGTTAAGAGACGTCAGAACTTCTGGCGGGATTTTTTTGTTCAGCTTGATATAGCCTTCAAACTGATTGACCGCCGTGCGCATGAGCACTTCCTGCTCAGGCTCTTCGATTTCAGGCGAGTCCAGATATTCAGCCTGCGCGGCAAAGTGCTCCCCACTGTCAGACAGCGTAGTGATACGCGCTCTCTGTAAGCCTTCGACCAACACCTTGACGGTGCCATCAGGCAATTTCAGCATCTGAAGAATGGAGGCTACCGTCCCAACCGAGAAAAGATCGTTAACACCTGGCTCATCCGTTGAGGCCTCTTTCTGTGCAACCAGCATGATCTTTTTATCGTGATCCATTGCGGCTTCAAGGCACCGAATTGACTTCTCCCGACCAACAAACAACGGAATGACCATGTGCGGATAAACCACCACATCGCGCAGCGGCAATACGGGGATTTCTATGCGTTCGGAACGCTCAGGGTTCATAGAGCTCTCTCTTAGTTTCATTTCCGCCAGGTTAAGGGAATCTCGTGAAACAGGCTCTTCACGGTTTCGCCTCTAGGTATTCGAGTATATGGGGATAAATATCCTACATTCAACGTTAGATCGCGCTGAAAAAGGAATGGGGGGCCAACACCCCCCATTTTGTTGTTCGATGATGATTTTTAGGCGAATTATTCGCCAGAGGCTTGTTGCGCTTCGTGCTTGCCGTAAATCAAGAGCGGTTCGGACTGACCCGCGATGACGGATTCGTCGATCACAACTTTGTCCACGCTGTCCTGAGAAGGCAGCTCATACATGGTTTCCAGCAGCGCCGCTTCCACGATGGAACGCAGGCCGCGTGCTCCGGTCCTGCGCGCCATGGCTTTTTTTGCAATCGCCGTCAACGCGTCGTCACGGAATTCCAGCTCAACGCCTTCGAGTTTGAACAGAGCCTGATACTGCTTGGTCAGCGCGTTCTTCGGCTCACGCAGAATCTGAATCAGCGCGGCTTCATCCAGCTCTTTCAGGGTCGCTACCACCGGCAGACGACCAATAAACTCAGGAATCAGACCAAACTTGATCAGATCGCCCGGCTCTACCTGGCCCAGCAGTTCGCCTTCGGTCACTTTCTGCGAAAGACCTTTAACCGTTGCATTGAAGCCAATGCCGCGGCCGGTGTCGGTTCGCTGCTCAATGACCTTATCTAATCCAGCGAATGCACCGCCGCAGATGAACAGGATTTTCGAGGTATCGACCTGCAGGAATTCCTGCTGCGGATGCTTGCGACCGCCCTGAGGCGGAACGGCGGCGATAGTCCCTTCAATCAACTTCAGCAGGGCCTGCTGTACGCCTTCGCCTGAAACGTCACGCGTAATCGACGGGTTATCCGACTTACGGGAAATTTTGTCGATTTCATCGATATAAACGATGCCGCGCTGCGCTTTCTGTACGTCGTAATCACATTTCTGCAGCAGTTTCTGGATGATGTTCTCGACGTCTTCACCCACGTAACCCGCTTCAGTCAACGTCGTGGCGTCAGCCATGGTGAAAGGCACGTCGAGGAATCGAGCCAGCGTTTCTGCCAGCAGAGTCTTACCGCTGCCGGTGGGGCCGATGAGCAGGATGTTGCTTTTGCCCAGCTCAACGCCGTTGCTACTGTCACCGTTGCGTAAACGTTTGTAGTGGTTGTATACGGCCACAGCCAGGACTTTCTTGGCCTGCTCTTGACCAATCACGTAATCGTCAAGGTGATGGCGAATTTCGTGCGGGGTCGGCAACGCGCTGCGTTCACGATGCGGGGCCACTTCTTTAATCTCTTCGCGAATAATGTCGTTACACAAGTCAACACATTCATCGCAGATATACACTGACGGCCCGGCAATCAGCTTACGAACCTCGTGCTGGCTTTTGCCGCAGAAAGAGCAGTACAGCAACTTTCCTGAACCGTCTTTGCGCTTATCTGTCATCAGTAAACCTCTTCTTTAGTCTCTTGCCCGCAGGCTAACCATACAGCGATAGCGCTACAGCGAACGCCACTATCTATAGCCAATAAGCGCAATCACACTCGCACAAAAGACTATCGGCCGAACACCGTCTACAGCTATACAGAGCAACCCTCACAAATGGAGTCAGTCGCGATGAGTCAATACAGAATCGACTAATCCGTAGTCTACTGCCTCATTGGCAGAGAGGAAACGGTCACGTTCCGTGTCTCTTTCTATTTCTTCAAGAGACCGTCCCGTATGTTTAGCCATCAGTTCATTCATGCGTGACTTCACTTTCAGGATTTCTTTGGCGTGAATTTCAATATCCGTCGCCTGTCCCTGGTAACCGCCCAGCGGTTGGTGAATCATGACGCGTGAATTAGGCAGGCAAAAACGTTTGCCTTCCGCACCGGAAGTCAGCAGAAACGCCCCCATTGAACACGCCTGTCCCATACAGATAGTACTGACATCCGGCTTGATGAACTGCATGGTGTCATAGATGGACATTCCCGCAGTGATCACCCCGCCCGGCGAGTTGATGTACAAATAAATGTCTTTCTCGGGATTTTCGGCTTCCAGAAACAACATCTGAGCCGTAATCAGGTTCGCCATATGATCTTCAACCTGACCGGTCAGGAAGATCACACGCTCTTTTAATAAGCGGGAATAGATGTCGTAAGAACGTTCCCCGCGTGCAGTCTGCTCTACGACCATTGGCACCAGGGCCATATGCGGAGCCTGTTTTACTTGTTCGCCACTGTATGACATCAACGTCTCCTAGATAAAATGCATTCGGCGCATATTGCCTGATTCTACTTGAGATACGAAGTGAAAACCACGCCCAGACCGAGTGGGGTCGCCGTACCTTAAGATCTCAGAATCCGCCAGAATACCCAGCGATGCGTCATCAATTATCGGACAATTGGGCGTCTTATGTCGATTTTCAAGCTTACACCACCGATTATTTTCGATTAACTCTGCATTACTCCGAAAAAAGCGCTGTGAATTCTGTTTCAGTTAGAATTAATGTTAGTGCAAATAAATGCCTGGCAGTCGTAATTTAAGGAAAAGCCGTCCCATAATCAGGCAGAAAAAAAGCCCGCAGCGTTTAAACTACGGGCAGTATCAGTCTGACGACCTCGAGAGGTTAACGCGGTTACGCGTTATTAGTCTGGTTCATCAGGTCGCTAAACCCGACTTCTTTTTCGGTCACTTTCGCCTGAGACAACAGCGTTTCAATCGCCTGCTCTTCCAGAGCGACATTACGCATGTTGTTCATCATTTCTTTGTTCTTTTTGTAGAACTCAACCACTTCCTGCGGATCTTCGTAGGCTGCTGCCATTTCGTCGATCATCGCGGAAACACGGTCCTCATCGGCTTTCAGCTCGTTGGTGGTGATGACTTCGCCCAACAGTAGGCCGACGACTACGCGACGTTTAGCCTGAGCTTCAAACAGTTCGCGCGGCAGTTCCAGAGCCTGTTTTTCATCGCCACCGAAGCGCTGTGCAGCCTGACGGCGCAGTACGTCGATTTCACCGTCGACCAGCGCAGCAGGAACATCGATGTCGTTAGCATCGACCAGACCGTCGATAACCTGAGTTTTCACACGGTTACGCACAGCGGCTTTAAGCTCACGCTCCATGTTTTTTCGCACTTCGGTACGCAGACCGGCGACAGAACCATCTTCAACGCCAAAACGTTTGATGAAGTCAGCAGTCAGTTCCGGCAGCTCACGCTCTTCGACTTTTTTCAGTACGATAGCGAACTGAGCGGCTTTACCCTTCAGGTTTTCAGCGTGGTAGTCTTCCGGGAAGGTGACTTCGATAGTGAACTCTTCACCCGCCTTGTGCCCGACAACACCGTCTTCGAATCCCGGGATCATACGGTTCTGGCCCATCGCCAGCACGAAGTCAGAGGCTTTGCCGCCTTCAAACTCTTCGCCGTCGACAGAACCGATGAAGTCGATGGTTACGCGGTCTTCAGCTTCAGCTGCGCGTTCAACATCTTTCCAAGTCGCCTGCTGCTTACGCAGGGTATCCAGCATGGCGTCGACGTCTTCGTCTTTAACTTCCACCAGCGGTTTTTCGACTTCAATGCTATCCAGACCTTTCAGTTCAACTTCTGGATACACTTCGAATTCAACGGTGTAGGTGAAGTCAGATCCCGCATTGTACTCGCCCGGAACATAGTTCGGCGCGCCTGCAGGAGTGATCTTTTCCTTGATGATCGCATCAACAAACTGACGCTGCATCAAGTCGCCCAGCACGTCCTGACGCACGGAAGCGCCATAACGCTGAGCAACGATATTCATCGGCACTTTGCCTTTACGGAAGCCGTCGATACGAACTTTTTTTGCCACGTTGACCAGCTCGCTCTTAACAGCATTCTCGATGCTGTCAGCAGCAACGGTAATCGTTACGCGGCGCCCAAGGCCTTGGGTGGTTTCAACTGAAACTTGCATCTTGTTACCTCAAAAAATCACAGTGCTCGGTCAACCTCAAAAGTCTTTTTCACAAAGCGCCCGAAGGCAGACTTTCTGATCACAGACTCACATCACCAGGACGGCCTCGCGAACCAGACCCGTTCCTTGTAGTCAGAAGCGTCCCGAATACATTCAGGAAAAATAAGACGCGGCATTATAGCGGCATAGACTGACCGAGTCGAGGAGAGTCACCAGCGTCGTGCCGCATGGGCAATCGCCGCTTTTAAATAAGGTATGAGGATGCTTTGCGCCACGACTCTGTCAATGTTAACGGTCGATTCCCGCACCGCCGCAGGCAGGTGACGTGGGGGCCGTTTGATGCTGATCGCGCCACTCCTGCGGGGTATAGACGTAGAGCGCAAGCGCATGGACTGCGCCAGCCATCTCCTCCGCCAGGAGCTCATAAACCGCACGATGTCGCTGAATCAGGCGTTTACCGTCGAACCGATCGCTGACCAGCACCACTTTAAAATGGCTTTCCGAACCCGCCGGCACTCGATGGCGATGGCTTTCGTTGATTACCTCGAGGTGTTCCGGGGTCAGCCCGGTTTGCAGCTTGGCTTCAATGGTTTCACGAATCATGGTTAACCTTAATAGCAGATTGAGAGCGGACAAGATGGGCGTCATTTTTACACGACCGGTGTGTACGATCACAGGAATTCTCTCGCGCTGGCGACGATGCCGTTATAAGGTTTTATGCTGAAATCGCATGCAGAATAATCCGCTAATGCCAGCGCGGAGGCTACTGCGGCATGGGCGGCATATCTTTTCTTCGGGAAGTTGTGATAAAAACAGAACCGGTTTCCCGACAGGCAAAGAACTCGCGACGCGAGCGATTCTCCGCTCTTTCTCTTGCCTGAGGTAATGGTACGATATCGCTCGTTTTTAACGATTATCCTTCTTCTTATTATTACTGAGAACATTCGCATGTTAAAAAAATTCATTTTTCCGCTGCTGGCCGTCATGGCGCTGGCGAGCTGCGCAGGCAAAGGTAATACGCTGAATATCAACCCTAACATCGCGTTGCCTTCTCAGGACCCTAGCCTGATGGGCGTGACAATCAGCATCAACGGAGCCGATCAGCGACAAGATCAGGCGCTGGCCAAAGTAAACCGCGACAGTCAGTTAGTGACGCTGGTCCCCTCACGCGATCTGCGCTTCCTGCTGCAAGAAGCGCTGGAGAAACAGATGACCGCCCGCGGTTACATGATTGGCACCGGCGGTCCGGTCGCGCTGCAGATTGTGGTCAACACCCTTTATGCCGACGTATCTGAAGGCAATCTGCGCTACACCATTACGACCAAGGCGGACATTTCGATCATCGCTCAAGCTTCAAACGGCAATAAGCAGGTCAAAAACTACCGTTCAACCTACAATGTTCAAGGCGCATTGACCGCGACCAACAACAAAATCACCACCGCGGTGAACCAAGTGTTGAGCGATGTCATCAGCGACATGGCGCAAGACACCAGCGTCAACGAATTTATCAAGACCAACGCACGCTAATTTTCACGCAGTTTCCCTTACCCCGTTAGCGGGGTAAGCAAAAGGATGTTGCATGCCTCGTCAGCTCCACACGCTTTTCAACCAACGCAATTCACTGATCCTGCTCATTCTGGGGTTTTCCTCTGGCCTTCCTCTGGCTTTAACCTCGGGCACACTACAAGCCTGGATGACCGTGGAGAACGTCAATCTTAAAACCATCGGCTTCTTCTCGCTGGTCGGCCAAGCCTATGTGTTTAAGTTTCTATGGTCGCCGATGATGGATCGTTATACGCCGTCTTTCTTTGGCCGCCGTCGCGGCTGGTTGCTGCTCACGCAGTTGGGCCTGGTCGCTGCTATTGCGGCTACCGGCACATTGAACCCAGCTCGGGACCTCTGGTGGTTGGCCGCGCTGGCAGTCGTTATCGCTTTCTTTTCCGCGTCGCAGGACATTGTCTTCGACGCCTACAAAACAGATTTATTGCCCCCTCAGGAACGCGGCAGCGGGGCCGCGGTCTCCGTGCTGGGGTATCGGCTGGCGATGCTGGTCTCAGGCGGACTGGCGCTGTGGATTGCCGACCGGTTCCTGGGATGGCAGTCGACCTATTGGCTGATGGCCGGTCTGATGTTGCTTTGTACGCTGGCCACATGGCTGGCACCGGAGCCGGTCAATACCCAACCTGCGCCGCATTCGATGGAACAGGCCGTTATGGCGCCGCTGCGGGATTTCTTTGGCCGCAATAACGCCTGGCTGATCCTGCTGCTGATTATTTTCTATAAGCTCGGCGACGCCTTCGCCGTCAGCCTCAGCACCACCTTTCTCATCCGCGGAGTCGGCTTCAACGCCGGCGACGTCGGCCTCATCAACAAAACGCTCGGACTTTTCGCCACCATCGTCGGCGCGCTATACGGCGGCATTCTGATGCAACGGTGGTCGCTGTTCCGGGCGCTGATGATTTTCGGCCTGCTGCAGACGGCATCCAATGCGGGCTACTGGCTTCTTGCGGTCACGGACAAGCATCTGTACTCCATGGCCGCCGCCATTTTCGTTGAAAATCTGTGCGGCGGCATGGGGACGGCGGCGTTCGTGGCCCTGCTGATGACGCTGTGCAACAAGTCATTTTCAGCCACGCAGTTCGCCCTGTTGTCCGCGCTGGCTGCCGTTGGCCGCGTCTATGTCGGTCCGATAGCGGGAGGGTTCGTCGAAAACTATGGCTGGGCGTGGTTCTATCTGTTCTCGGTCGGCATCTCGTTTCCCGGTCTGCTGCTGCTACTGCTGTGTCGCCGCACGCTGGAATACACCCAGGTCAACGATGCGTTTCTGCCGCGGCGCGCCTATTCGCGGGCTTACTCGCTGGCGGTGCGGGGCCTATTCGTCGGCGTCGCACTCTTCACGATCGGCGCCGCCGCGTGGGGAATGCACGGGCTCGGCTGGCTCGACCGCCCGGCTACGGCGGAAATGATGATGGCCGCGGGCGCGGCGCTGGCCGCATGCGGCATCCTGTTGGGCAGCATACTGGACTATCTGTCGCTGAAAAAGACGTAATCAAGCCGCTTATTCGCCGGATTTCACGCCGTCGAACCTCATCATTTTTCACGGCCGCGGCAGCGGCGCTTTTATATTTCGACCGTGTCTTTTTATCCTTTTTCCCAATTTTTTCCTTTGACAACCCTCTATCTCGCACTAGACCTTAATAGCTGTGGCTCGATAATTTTTGAGGACACGCCGTCATATGTCATAAGGGCATATCATTTTTCAGAGAAACTATTACTCACTGTTTTTAAATATATTTTTTTACAAACAACCACATTCGTAAAACACAAAGAGAATCACCTCAACACATGCCTGACAACTCTTTAATCATGTTTACAGTGTGGTAACCATCCCGTAAAATGCCCGCTCGCGTTAAATAATGATTGAGCCCCTTGTTATTGAGGTCGCTAGATGAGACTCAGGAAATACAATAAATTTTTGGGGATGTTCTCTTTATTTACAGCCACCCTGCTTCTCAGCGGCTGTGATATGGCATTGATGAACCCCAAAGGACAAATAGGGCTTGAACAACGTTCGCTGATACTGACCGCCCTCGGGCTGATGTTGATCGTTGTCATCCCAGTGATCATTATGGCGATCGTGTTCGCCCGGAAGTACAGAGCTTCCAACGATCAGGCCAAATACACGCCACACTGGTCGCATTCCAACAAAGTCGAAGCCGTAGTCTGGACGGTGCCGATTATCATCATCGTCATCCTGGCGGCCATCACCTGGAAGACGACTCACGAGCTTGACCCGTACAAACCGCTGGATTCCGACGTCAAACCCATCAACGTCGAAGTCGTGTCGCTTGACTGGAAATGGCTGTTTATCTACCCCGATTTGGGCATTGCCAGCGTGAACGAACTCGCCTTCCCGGCCAACGTTCCCGTCTCGTTCAAAATCACGTCCAACTCCGTCATGAACTCGCTGTTCATCCCTCGCCTCGGCGGGCAGATTTACGCCATGGCCGGTATGCAGACGAAGTTGCACCTGATCGCGAATGAACCGGGCAAGTACGACGGCATTTCCGGTGCTTATAGCGGCAAAGGCTTCTCCGGTATGAAATTCACCGCCATCGCGACGCCGAATCAGCAGGCGTTTGATCAGTGGGTGAATACGGTGCGCCAATCCTCCCATACGCTGAGCAACATGGGTGAATTCGAAAAACTGGCACTCCCCAGTGAATATCATCCCGTCGAGTACTTCTCGCAGGTACAGCCGGACCTGTTCCGACAGGTGATTACTAAATTTACTGGCAACGAAATGTACATGCAGCACCATGCGGAAAGCGCGCCGAAAGATGAAGGCATGCAGTCTCATGAAGGCATGGACATGAGCGAGCACTCCTCTCATTAAAGGAGCCGAGGGATAATACGATGTTCGGAAAATTAACTCTTGATGCGGTTCCGTACCATGAACCTATTATCATGGTCACCGTGGCAGCAATCATTCTGGGTGGGCTGGCGCTGCTGGCCTTAATCACCTATTTCGGCAAATGGAAATGGCTGTGGACCGAATGGCTCACGTCCGTTGATCATAAAAAAATCGGCATCATGTACGTCATCGTCGCCCTGGTGATGATGCTGCGTGGCTTCGCCGACGCCATCATGATGCGTAGTCAGCAGGCCTTGGCTTCGGCGGGTGAGGCGGGTTTCCTCCCTCCTCATCACTATGACCAGATCTTTACCGCACACGGCGTGATCATGATTTTCTTCGTGGCGACACCATTCGTGGTCGGCCTGATGAATCTGGTCGTTCCATTGCAAATCGGTGCCCGCGACGTTGCCTTCCCCTTCCTGAACTCGCTCAGCTTCTGGCTGTTTGTCGCCGGGGTCATCCTGATGAACATCTCGCTGGGCGTGGGTGAATTCGCCCAGACCGGTTGGGTCGCCTATCCCCCCCTTTCGGGTAAGGAGTACAGTCCCGGCGTCGGGGTCGACTACTGGATATGGAGTCTGCAGATTTCCGGGCTGGGAACCACGCTGACCGGCGTGAACTTCTTCGCCACCATCATGAAAATGCGCGCGCCCGGCATGAGCATGATGAAAATGCCGGTTTTCACCTGGGCTTCACTGTGCACCAACGTCCTGATAATCGCGGCATTCCCGATCCTGACGGTCACCATTGCGCTACTGACGTTGGACCGCTATCTGGGCACCCATTTCTTCACCAACGATATGGGCGGCAACATGATGATGTACATCAACCTCATCTGGGCCTGGGGCCATCCTGAGGTGTATATCCTGGTGCTGCCGGTCTTCGGCGTATTCTCCGAGGTAACGGCGACTTTCTGCCGCAAACGCTTGTTCGGTTATACGTCTCTGGTATGGGCGACCATTGCCATCACCGTGCTGTCATTCGTCGTCTGGCTGCACCATTTCTTCACGATGGGATCCGGCGCGAACGTTAATGCCTTCTTCGGCATCGCCACCATGATCATTTCCATCCCGACCGGGGTGAAAATCTTCAACTGGCTATTCACGATGTACCAGGGCCGTATCCAAATGCACTCGGCCATGCTGTGGACCATCGGTTTCATCATCACCTTTTCCATCGGCGGGATGACCGGCGTGCTGCTGGCCGTGCCGGGCGCCAACTTCGTGCTGCACAACAGCCTGTTTTTGATCGCCCACTTCCATAACGTGATTATCGGCGGCGTGGTGTTCGGCTGCTTCGCAGGGATCACCTACTGGTTCCCTAAAGCCTTCGGCTTCACCCTGAATGAAACCTGGGGTAAGCGTGCTTTCTGGTGCTGGATTATCGGCTTCTTTGTCGCCTTTATGCCGCTGTATGCGCTGGGCTTCATGGGCATGACTCGCCGCCTGAGCCAGCAGATCAATCCGGAATTCCATCCGCTGCTGCTGGTGGCTTCAGCCGGCGCCGCGCTGATTGCGCTGGGGATCCTGTGTCAGTTGATTCAGTTCTACGTCAGCATCCGCGACCGCGACCAAAACCGCGACCTGACCGGCGACCCGTGGGATGCGCGCACGCTGGAGTGGGCGACCTCCTCCCCTGCCCCGTTCTATAACTTTGCGGTCGTCCCACAGGTTCATGACCGCGATGCGTTCTGGGAAGAGAAAGAGAAGGGCGAGGCCTATCGTCGACCAAACGGCGGCTATGAAGAAATTCATATGCCTAAGAACACCGCGGCGGGCCTGGTGATCTCCGCCTTCGCTCTGCTCTTTGGTTTCGCGATGATCTGGTACATTTGGTGGCTGGCTGCCGTCAGTTTCGTCGGCATGATAGCGACCTGGATTGTGCACAGTTTCAATCAGGACGTGGACTATTACGTTCCCGTGACAGAAATCGAGCGCATTGAAAACGCAAATTTCGAGAAACTTAGCAAGGCAGGCGTGAAAAATGTCCACTGATACTTTGACCAAGCATAACGTCGCCCATGCCGAGCATGGGCATCACGATGCGGGAGCGACGAAGGTTTTCGGCTTCTGGATCTACCTGATGAGCGACTGCATCCTGTTCGCATCTCTGTTCGCCACCTATGCCGTTCTGGTCAACGGCGTGGCGGGCGGACCAACGGGCAGGGACATTTTCGAACTGCCGTTCGTGCTGGTGGAAACCTTTACCCTGCTGTTCAGCAGCATCACCTACGGCATGGCAATGATCGCCATGAACAAGGGCGACAAGTCGCGGGTTAATCAGTGGCTGGCCCTGACGTTCCTGTTCGGCCTGATCTTCATCTGCATGGAGATTTACGAATTCCATAATCTGATCTCGGAAGGCTACGGCCCGAACCGCAGCGCGTTTCTGTCCGCATTCTTCGCACTGGTCGGCACGCACGGTATCCATGTCACCAGCGGCCTGATCTGGCTGGTTATCATGATGATTCAGGTCTCCCGCCGGGGTCTGACCGCGACCAACAAAACCCGCCTGATGTGCCTCAGCCTGTTCTGGCACTTCCTTGACGTGGTGTGGATCTGCGTCTTCACCGTGGTTTACCTGATGGGGGTGATGTAATGAGTCATTCAACGCATGACAATGCGGGTGCCAGCCATGGCAGCGCCAAGTCCTATCTGACCGGCTTTATCCTGTCCATCATCCTCACCGTGATCCCCTTCGCGATGGTGATGACGGGAGCCGCGGCGACGCACGTCATCCTGCTGACCGTGGTCGGCTGCGCCGTCGTACAGATTCTGGTCCATCTGGTGTACTTCCTGCACCTGAACTCGTCGTCGCAAGAGCGCTGGAACGTTGTCGCGCTTGCCTTTACCGCCCTGATTATCGCGATTGTAGTTGGGGGTTCTATATGGATTATGTGGAACACCCATTACAACATGATGATTCAGTAACTGGACCGTCACAATGATGATTAAGCAATACCTACAGGTCACCAAGCCGGGCATTATTTTTGGCAACCTGATTTCTGTCATCGGGGGATTTTTACTCGCGGCCAACGGCAGCATTGATTATTCCCTGTTTATAGCGACGCTCTTCGGCGTGTCGCTAGTCGTGGCTTCCGGTTGCGTTTTTAACAACGTCATCGACCGCGATATCGACAAAAAAATGGAGAGGACCAAAAACCGCGTTCTGGTGCGCGGACTGATTTCGCTGAAGGTGACGTTGGCGTATGCCGCGCTGCTGGGTATTGCGGGCTTTGCCTTACTGTATGTCGCCGCTAATCCGCTGTCCATGTGGCTGGCCGTGATTGGCTTCGTCGTCTATGTCGGCGTCTACAGCCTCTATATGAAACGGCATTCTGTCTACGGCACGCTGATCGGCAGCCTGTCTGGCGCGGCCCCGCCGGTCATCGGCTACTGCGCCGTCAGCAACCAGTTTGACGCCGGCGCGCTGATCCTGCTGCTGATTTTCAGCCTGTGGCAAATGCCGCACTCCTACGCCATCGCCATCTTCCGCTTCAAAGACTACCAGGCCGCCAATATTCCGGTACTGCCGGTGGTTAAAGGGATCTCCGTCGCGAAGCATCATATTACGCTGTACATTCTGGCGTTTATGATTGCCACGCTGATGCTCTCCCTCGGCGGCTACGCCGGATACAAATATCTGGTGGTTGCGGCGGCGGTGAGCCTGTGGTGGCTGGGCATGGCGCTGTCCGGGTACAAAAACCTGAACGACGACCGTCTCTGGGCCAAGAAACTGTTCATGTTTTCGATTGTCGCCATCACTTCGCTGAGCGTGATGATGTCGATCGACTCCATCACGCCCGCTCAAGAAACGATGCTGACATACCTGCGCTAACGGCGTCAGCTTGCAGACAAAAAACAGACGGCATGCCGTCTGTTTTTTATTTCTCCCCCCACCCCGCCAAATCAGGTAACAAAACGCGCATTTACGCACATGCGTCCCAGGCTCTAAAATAGCGCCAGAAAAATACCCGAGGTGCAGATGAACGATAACCGAATGACGCCTGCCGAGTTACGGGCCACGTGGGGACTGGGAACGGTCTTTTCACTTCGCATGCTAGGCATGTTCATGGTCCTCCCGGTGTTGACCACTTACGGAATGGCGTTGCAGGGCGCCAGTGAATTCCTGATAGGCGTCGCCATTGGTATTTATGGCCTGATGCAGGCGCTGTTCCAGATCCCGTTCGGACTGATGTCGGACCGCATCGGACGTAAACCTCTCATCGTCGGCGGCCTGCTGATGTTCGCCGCCGGTAGCGTTATCGCCGCCCTCAGCGACTCTATTTGGGGCATTATTCTCGGCCGGGCCCTACAAGGCTCGGGGGCGATCTCCGCCGCGGTCATGGCCTTGCTGTCGGATTTAACGCGTGAACAGAATCGCACCAAAGCCATGGCGTTCATCGGCGTCAGCTTCGGCGTCACCTTCGCCATCGCGATGGTGGTCGGCCCTATCGTTACCCACGCGCTGGGTCTGCATGCCCTTTTCTGGGGAATCGCCCTCCTTTCCGTTATCGCGATTGTTATCACGCTCGCCTTTATCCCGAACGCCTCAAAGCATGTACTTAATCGTGAGTCGGCGATCGTGCGCGGCAGCGTCAGAAAAGTGCTGGCGAATAGCCGACTGCTGAAGCTGAACGTCGGCATCATGTGTCTGCATATCCTGCTGATGTCCAGCTTCATAGCACTGCCGCGGGCGATGGAGCAAGCAGGACTTCCGCCTCAGGACCACTGGAAAGTCTATCTGGCGACGATGCTGATTTCGTTCGTGGCCGTCGTGCCTTTCATCATTTATGCCGAGCTGAAGCGCCGCATGAAGCAGATATTCGTCGTCTGCATCGTCATTCTGATCGCCGCCGAACTGGTATTACTGAGCGCAAATGCCAACCAGCTGTGGCGGATTATCATCGGCATTCAGCTATTTCTGCTGGGATTCAACGTGATGGAGGCCCTGCTGCCTTCGCTCATCAGTAAAGAGGCCCCGGCCGGATACAAAGGCACCGCCATGGGCGTTTACTCCACCACGCAGTTTATCGGCGTTGCGATTGGCGGCAGTCTCGGCGGCGCGTTGTTCGACCTGCACGGCGCAGCGCTGGTTTTCAGCGCCGGAGCCATCATCGCGCTGGGTTGGCTGATACTCAGCTTCACCATGCAGGAACCGCCCTATCTCAGCAGCCTGCGGATCACCCTGTCCGATAAAGCGCTGCAAGACCCCCGGTTGGAGCAAAAGATGCGCGGCCTGCCGGGTGTCGCCGAAGTCATCATTGTGCCTGACGAGCTCAGCGCCTATGTCAAAATCGACAACAAACAGACCAACCGAAAAATGCTGGAGCAGAGGATTGATAAGGCTTTGACGTTGCTGTAACACTGCGCTACCGGCTGTAGGGTGCCGCCACATTCTACTCGGTGTTAAGCGTGAAACGCCCCGTCGATCGAGGAGCGTCCATACGTCCTCAGACCAAAACCTTCGTCAATTCAGACACCTTTTTTTGATGCAGCCGTTGCACCATGCGCCGCACTGCCTTTGTGCAGCCGCACAACGGTAGAACATCTCTCGTTCTTCCCTGAACAGCTCACCTGCACGATACGGCTGAGATAAATGTCGCGCCTGCGCCGCCCGGCAGCCACGGCCCCGAATCGTCGAAAGCCGGATTGATTATTTTTTCTTAACAATCCCGGGCAGCGGTGCCGTCTTGCCGGTATTCATCGCCCCTTGGCGCAAACGAAGCGCCGCGCCGAACCCCCTGGCGGGGAAATGGCATGGTATATGCTTAGTAACCCGGACTCGCACCTACACAGCAGACTGGCTACTGCATAATAAGGAAATCATTATGACTGGGAAAAAACCGCTCAACTCCTCCGCGTTTTTCAAGCTCAGAAAGGCGCTCTATCTGTGCACCGCACTGAGTGTCCTGGCGAACGCGCCGGCCTTTTCCGCACCGCTGAAAATCGGTGCCGACCTCACCTATCCCCCCTACAACTATCTTGATAATCATCAGCCTGCGGGGTTCGATGCCGAGTTTATCCAGCTCGTCGCAGCTGAACTTAAAACCAAACCCGAATTTATTGATACCCGCTTCGCCAACCTGATTATGGGATTGAATACGGGCAAATTTGACGTGATCGCGTCTTCGCTCTACATCACACCCGAGCGCGCCAAACAGATCGATTTCATTCCCTACGTCAAAACCGGCGGTGTCCTGATCGCGAGAAAAGGAGATCCGTTTCAGCCGACGGAACTCGGCATGCTGTGCGGTAAAAAAGTCAGTTCCATCAGCGGAGCGGCGTGGGTATTAAAAATGTCGCAGGGCTCCCAAACGCTGTGTGTGGATAAAGGGCTGAAACCGATTGATATCCGGGAGTTCCCGACCGCGCCTGAAGCCAGTCAGGCAGTGCTGTCGCGCGCGGTAGACGTCCAGTTTGATGATGCGGCGGTGGCTTTTGACGTCGCCAATAAAACCCAGAGGCTGACGGTCAGCAGCGGAATCGTCTATCCCATTCTGATAGGGCTGGGTGTGAAGAAAGGCAACCAAGAGAAATTCAGCAGCCTTAATACTGCCGTCCAAACGGTCATCAAGTCGCCGGCATACCAGCAGCTGTTGACAAAATACAACCTGAAGGCGTATTCCCCCAGTGAAGTGCAGGCGGCGTTAAACGGCACGCTACAGTAAATATCATCCCGTTCCCTTCTCTCACCGATGCGGGTTGACCGTGTGGAGAGGGGCATCATCAGTCAGGCTCCCTACGCGTCTCGACCGGCTTGTCCGGCTCGCGTCGGCGTGACGAACAGGACGTCACCGATCCGCCGTTGTCACATCATCGCGATCGCACGGCCTTCGCTTTTCATTACGCGTGTTATTCCGGTGAGCAATCCAGATGCATGACCGCTGATGCCAGCGTCAATTTCATCACAGGATAAACTATGGTTTTTGATACTCATTATTTCTTTGGGCTGTTCTCTTATTCTGATTTCTGGCAAGCCACCCTCGTCGTGATTGCGCTGAGCGTCGCTTCCTGGGCCGGCGGCAATATTCTCGGCCTGGTTCTGGCGCTGGCGAAACAATCCCATTTCCTGCTGCTACGCGCTTTTGCCAAAGTGTATATCTGGTTTTTCAGAAGCTTGCCGCTGCTGGTTTTAATTATCCTGATCTATAACCTGCCGCAATTTTTCACGTCGACGTCAGACCTTCTATCATCGCCGTTTGTTTCCGGTCTGATCGCGATGGTGCTGTGCGAATCCGCGTTTATCGCCGAGATTTACCGCGGCGGCTTAATGTCCGTACACAAAGGGCAGTTGGAAGCGGCCAAATCTCTCAACATTAATTACGGCGGCATACAAACGCGCATCATCATTCCACAGGCGATGCGCATCGCGCTTCCCGCGCTGGCGAATGAATTCATCGTCATCGTCAAACTGACGTCGTTGGTGTCCGTCATTTCACTCGGGGAAATTCTTCTGGTGGGACAGCGGCTGTATACCCAGAACTTCAAGGTCATCGAAACGCTGCTCGCCGTGTCGTGCTACTACATCTTCATCGTGACCATCTTCGACCGGCTGGTGACCACGCTGGAAAAATGGCTCGATACCAGCAGCAGGAAAGCGCGGGGATTAAGCGAACACGAACTCGCCTTGTTGCAGGCGCAGTTGCCGACGCCCGCGCTGCAGCCCGCCCGTAAATATGCCAGCGACAAACACCGCGTAACCCTGGCGCTGGAGGGGATCTGCAAGCGCTACGGCAATAAACCGGTGCTGAAGAATATCAATCTGGCGATCAAAAAAGGTGAAGTGATCGCCATCATCGGCCCTTCCGGCTCGGGCAAAACGTCGTTAATCCGCACCATGAATGGTCTGGAATCGCTTGATGCCGGGAAAATTTTGCTGGATGACCAGCCATTCCTTCACCCCACGGACAACGGCAGGCCGACGCAACACTATTACCAGCAGGCCGAGAAAATCGGCATGGTTTTCCAGGGGTTCTATCTCTTTCCCCATATGACCGCGCTGGAGAATGTCATGTTCGCGCCGCTCTACCATCAGACCGGCGCCAAAGACGATGTTCTGGCTCAGGGGTTAACGCTGCTGAAAAAAGTCGGGCTGCTTGAACATGTGCATAAATACCCCCACCAGCTTTCCGGCGGCCAGCAGCAGCGCGTGGCGATCGCCCGTGCGCTGGCGATGACGCCTTCCATCATGCTGTTCGACGAACCGACCTCTGCCCTGGACCCGGAACTGGTCGGCGACGTGCTGAAAGTCATTGAAAACCTGGCTAATGAGGGGATGACGATGGTGATCGTCACTCACGAAATGTCCTTCGCATTCAAAATCTCCGACCGCATCGTCTTTATGGAGGAAGGTGAGATTCTCGCCGCTGGCACCCCCAATGACATCCTGCATTCCACGGACGAGAGATTAGTGAAATTTCTCCATAACCAGAAAAGTGCGCTGACGACCCTCGCGCTGTAACGCCCGAACGATGGATGGGCTGATTACCGTAGCGGCTGCTTTCCCACCGTAGACTACGATTAAGTAACGTGAGATTTATTATGGCTATCGATATCGTAAGAGATGAGGTTATGGACAGAGAAGACGTTTCGCCGTTCGCTGAGTTATCTACGCATTGGACCTCCAGAGATAACAAGCGAAAAACTATTGCGCGGGTCTGGGACAAGTCTGAGCAGGAAGTGGTGTCCTCTCTGTTTGATCCCCTCAAGATCCCTGACGATACCGACCAAAAGATCCATCAATTAGCCTATTCTCTTGCCTCATCGTTACGCAAAAGGAAAGTCAGTAAAGATCGCGAATCGATGATTCAAAACCTGTTGCAGGAGTATTCTCTGTCCTCACGGGAAGGGGTGGCGCTGATGTGTCTGGCCGAAGCCCTACTGCGTATCCCGGATGACGACACCCGCGACCTGCTGATTCGCGATAAACTCTCGGGACAGAACTGGAAGTCGCATCTGGGGAAAAACTCGTCGCTGTTTATTAATGCGGCGACGTGGGGACTGCTCGTCACCGGTTCTGTCGTCAGTTACAGCGACAAGCACGCCTTGTCTCACAGCGTAAATACTATTATCGCGACCGCCTCTTCCGCGCTGATCCGAAAAGCGATGGACGTCGCCATGCATGTTATGAGCGAACATTTCGTCACCGGAGAAACCATTTCCCAGGCGTTGCAGTCGATAGCCCGCACCGAGAAAGCCGGGTTCACCTACACCTTTGACATGCTGGGCGAAGCGGCGCTGACCCAGCGAGACGCCAATAACTACGTGCAACGCTGTCAGAACGCGTTGCACGCCATCGGCAAGCACAGCCGGGAGAAAGGCATTTATAACGGCACGGAGTTTTCACTCAAGCTCTCGGCGCTGCATCCCCGTTATACGCTGCACCAGTATGAACGGATGTTCAGCGAACTGTATCCCACGCTGAAGTCGCTGGTGCTCCTCGCCAAATCCTATGATGTGCCGATCACCATGGATGCCGAAGAGGCCGACCGGCTGGACATCTCGTTGGATTTACTGACCCGGCTGTGTGAAGAGCCGGAACTGCAGTCCTGGGACGGCATCGGCTTTGTCGTCCAGGCCTACCAGAAGCGCTGCTTCAGCGTGATCGACTACCTGAAAGACTTGGCCCGCCAAACCCAGCGCCGCCTGCGGGTACGACTGGTCAAAGGCGCTTACTGGGACAGCGAAATCAAACGCGCGCAGGTCGCCGGGCTTAGCGCGTACCCGGTGTTTACGCGCAAGGTCTACTCCGATGTCTCCTATCTGGCCTGCGCGAAGGCCCTTTTGTCCGAGCCGGAACTGTTCTATCCCCAGTTCGCTACGCATAACGCACACTCGCTGGCGGCCATCTTTTATCTGGCGGGGGAGACCTTTACCCCGCACCAGTATGAGTTTCAGTGCCTCCACGGCATGGGCGTTCCGCTCTACCGGGAAGTGGTGGGCGAAGAGCGCCTAAATCGCCCCTGCCGCATCTACGCCCCGGTCGGTTCACACGAAACCCTGTTGCCCTATCTGGTCCGCCGGTTACTGGAAAACGGCGCCAACAGTTCATTCGTGAATCAAATAGCCGACCTGGGGGTTTCGCTCGACAGCCTGATTGCGAGCCCCATCAATGTCGTCGCTGCGCTGGCGAAAACGGAGAACCAGCGGGGATTGCCCCACCCTCGCATCCCGTTGCCGCAAGATATCTACGGCACGACTCGGAAGAACGCGCGGGGACTGAACCTGTATAACGAAGCCTGCCTGCACGAACTGTTCACCACCCTGACGCACGGCGCGCAGGAAAAGATCCGTGCACAGCCCACAACGGCAGCGGGTTCCCCTCTTGCAACGCCGATCGATGTCATCAATCCTGCCGACCCGCGCGATATCGTGGGCACCGTCTGCGAAGCCACTGAAAGCGATGTCGCCCAGGCGCTGGCGGCCGCGCAGCGGGCAACGCGCCAGTGGGCCGCCGTTTCTCCGTCGATCCGTGCGGCAACATTGATCCGCGCCGCCGAATTGATGGAGCAACGCATCGGCGAACTCATCGGCGTGCTGGTCAGAGAGGCCGGAAAAACCTACAGTAATGCCATCGCCGAAGTGCGCGAAGCCGTGGATTTTCTCAACTATTACGCCCTGCAGGTTCAGCAGACATTCGAAAATGACAGCCACGTACCGCTGGGCGTCGTCGTCTGCATCAGCCCCTGGAATTTCCCGCTGGCCATTTTCACCGGCCAGATAGCCGCCGCGCTGGCGACCGGCAATACGGTGATTGCCAAACCGGCCGAGCAGACGCCGCTCATCGCCTACCTCGCCGTGAACATTCTGTATGAAGCCGGTATTCCGAACGACGTCTTGCAGATGCTGCCGGGACGAGGCGAAACCGTTGGCGAGCCGCTGATCGCCGATGATAATGTTAAAGGAGTCATGTTCACCGGCTCTACCGCCGTCGCCCTGTCGATCAACCAAAAGATTGCGGGACGCCTGGACGAAGCCGGACGCCCCATTCCCCTCATCGCGGAAACCGGCGGCATCAATGCCATGATCGTCGATTCGTCCGCTTTATTGGAACAGGTGATTATCGACTGTATGACCTCCGCATTTGATAGCGCCGGTCAGCGCTGCTCCGCCTTAAGATTGTTATGTATCCAGAATGACGTCGCCGAGCCGCTGCTTGAAGCCTTGCGCGGCACGATGGTCGAATATCAGATGGGCACCCCTGAACGGCTCTCAACGGATATCGGCCCGGTCATCGACGAAGACGCGATAGGCGCCATCCGTGCGCACATCAGCGCGATGCGGGACAAAGGTTTCCCCGTATACCAAGCCAGTTACACCTCGGTGCACAGCGCCACAGACGATGCTCAGGGTTACTTCATCGCGCCCGCACTCATCGAGATCAACGCCATCGAGGATTTAAAGAAAGAGGTATTTGGCCCCGTGCTGCACGTACTGCGCTATGACAGCCGCCAGTTGCCGGCGTTGGTGAATAAAATCAACGCATTAGGATATGGTCTTACCTTCGGCATTCACTCCCGCATCGACCGTACCATCCATAAAGTGACCGAAAGCATCAACGTGGGCAATGTGTATATCAACCGCAATGTAGTGGGAGCGGTCGTCGGCGTACAACCCTTCGGGGGCGAAGGGCTCTCCGGCACCGGCCCCAAGGCGGGCGGGCCGCTGTATCTGTATCGTCTGCTGAGCCGGTGCCCTGCCGATGCCTCGCTGCAAGGCTTACGCTACACCGCGGTCGCCGGACCGGAAGCCATGCCGACGGAGCCCGGCACCTTCAACGCCTTTACGGCACTGAAAGCATGGGCGGAGCAGCAGCAAAACAGCGAGTTGCTGCAATGCTGCAAAGCGTTTAAAGAAAATAGCGCCGGATATACCGTAAGCGGCCTTCCCGGCCCCACCGGCGAAGAGAACAGTTATCGCCTTCTGCCCCGAGCGCGGGTTTTGGGATTGGCGCTGAACCCGCAGGATTTGCTGATCCAACTGGCGGCGGTCGCCAGCGTGGGCGGCAAGATGCTGTGGCCGGACGCCTCCGTGAACATTGCGCTCTATGAAAAACTGCCGGCCGACGTGAAAGCGGCCATCGATATAACGCCGGCCTCTACGCTTTACGAACAGTCTTTCGATGCGGTGATCCATCACGGCAACGCCGTATCGCTGCGGAACGTCTGCACCCAGTTGGCCGCCAGACACGGCCCTATCGTATCCGTGCAGGGGTTGAGCAACGGAGACAACGCGATTCGGCTTGAGCGCCTGCTGATTGAGCGCGTAGTCTGCGCCAATTCGGCGGCGGCGGGAGGCAATACGCGTCTGATGACGCTTTAAAACAGAAAGGCCAGCATTGCTGGCCTTTTGCTTCTGTAAGGAAGTCCGCTTAGTCGCGGAAATTATTGAACTGGAAAGGCTGGCCCAGATCCGCGCCGCGCACCAGCGCGATCACGTTTTGCAGATCGTCGCGGGACTTACCGGTCACTCGCACCTGCTCGCCCTGAATCTGCGCCTGAACTTTCAGCTTGCTGTCTTTGATCAGCTTGACCAGCTTCTTCGCCTGCGCAGTCTCAATTCCCTGCTTCAGCCCGGCTTCCACGCTGTAGGTTTTACCGCTGTGTTCGAGCTCTTCAGGCACCTCTACCGCGCTGCCTTCGATGCCGCGTTTAGCCAGCTTCTCACGCAGAATATCCACCAGTTGCTTAACCTGAAAGTCGGACTCACTCGCCATCTTAATGGTTTGCGCTTTCTCATTCAGATCGAAGCTGGCGGGCACGTTGCGGAAATCCCAGCGGGTGCTCAGCTCGCGCGATGCATTCTCCACCGCATTGCGGACTTCCTGCATATCAATTTCCGAAACAATATCGAAAGATGGCATGATTTATCTCCTGACACAAAAAGGCTGCCGAGCATGATACCCGCTCGCCGTTAATAAGCAAAATGGGGGCCGGAGCATATCAGAACGCGCTATCGGCAGGCGGACAAAACGCTGGGCGATGGCTTATCATGTATAAAGTGATACAGATCACATTTTCATTTTCACCTGGGAGAGAGGCATGAAAATTACCGTCCTCGGCTGCGGCGCCATCGGGCAACTCTGGCTCGCCGCGCTTCATCAGCAAGGCCATGACGTCCAAGGCTGGCTGCGCATCCCTCGTCCCTACTGCCCGGTGAATGTGATCGCGCTCAACGGCGAACACCACAACCTGAATTTGACCGCCAACGATCCCGATCATCTGGCGCTGAGCGAGCTGTTGCTGGTGACGTTGAAGGCGTGGCAGGTCTCGGATGCGGTCTGCGCCCTGCTGCCGCGGCTGAGCCCGAAATGCACGATCCTGCTGTTGCATAACGGCATGGGTACGCTGGAAGAGCTCCCGAAGTTGACGCAGCCGGTGCTGGCCGGCATTACCACTCACGCCGCACGACGCGATCGCACCGTCGTGACGCATGTCGCCGCAGGCACCACGCGCATCGGCAGCGTCAACGGCATCGAGGACCTAAGTCCGCTGGCGGATCTCCTGCACCATGCCCTGCCGGACGTGGCCTGGTACAACAACATCACCGCCACCTGCTGGCTGAAGCTGGCCGCCAACTGCGTCATCAACCCGCTGACCGCCCTGTATCTCTGCACCAACGGCGAGCTGGCGTCTCGCCCACAGGAATTGACGTCGCTGTGTCAGGAGATAGCGCAGGTCATGGATCGGGAGGGGCTGCACACCTCGACCGAAAGCCTGTTACTCTATATCAATCAAATCATCCACAACACGGCGGCCAATACCTCCTCCATGCTGCAGGATTTATTGGCGCAGCGGCATACCGAGATTGACTATATCACCGGGTATCTGCTGAAACGCGGACGCGCCCACGGCTTAACGCTGCCGGAGAACCGCCGCCTGTTCGAACAGATTAAGCAAAAGGAGAGTGAATATGAGCGCATCGGTACTGGTCTGCCTGGCCCCTGGTAGTGAAGAGATCGAAGCGGTCACCACGATAGACCTGCTGGTGAGAGCCGGTATTCAGGTGACGACCGCCAGCGTTGCCGGCGATGGCGATCTGAACATCGTCTGCTCTCGCGGCGTGCGTATTCTGGCGGAGGTTCCGCTGGTGGCCGTAGCCGATCGCGCCTTTGACGCAGTGGTCTTGCCGGGCGGACTGGAAGGGGCTGAGTGCTTTCGCGATAGTCCGCTGCTGATTGAACGCCTGCGCCAGACACATCTGGAGGGCGGCATCGTCGCGGCGATCTGTGCCTCGCCCGCCTTAGTGCTGGAGTATCACCAGCTGTTCCCTGTCGGGAATATGACCGGCTATCCGGGGATGAAATCGCACATCCCGGAAGAGAAATGGCTGGAGAAACGCGTCGTCTTTGACCCGCGCGTCAACCTGCTGACCAGCCAGGGGCCGGGCACCAGCATCGACTTCGCCCTGAAGCTGATTGACCTGCTGGTCGGCAAGGCCAAAGCGGCCGACGTCGCCGCTCAGCTGGTGCTGCCGCCGGGCATCTACAATTATCGGGATTGATCGTCAGCGCGGAATATCAGGCATGAAAAAAGGCGCCGGGGCGCCTTTTTTCTATCGAGTAACCGGATTCAGGGGCGATAAACCTTCACGTTATCAAAGCCCTGCTCGCGCAAATAGAGCGCCTGCAAACGGCTCATCACACCGCGTTCGCAGTAGAGCAGATAGGTTTTGCTCTGGTCCAGATCGCCGAACTGGGTCGCCAGTTTGTAGAACGGCAACGACTTGATATCGATCTGTTCCAGCGACAGCGGGCGATCGTCCTGTTCATCCGGAGAGCGAATGTCCAGCAGGATATCGTTAGCGGCGAATGCATCCACCGTTTCGACCGCCACCACTTCCTGCGTGGTCTGCTCGGCAATTTCGCGAATATCCAGATTACGGGCTTCGCTCACGACGCGATCGAGAATATCGAAGTCGAACTGGCTCTCTTCGTGCTCGATTTTGGCTTTCACCGCTTTGACCGTTGGGTTCTTCGAGATCACGCCGCAATACTCCGGCATGGTCTTGGCAAAGTCTTCGGTGCCCAGCTGACGCGCCATATTGATGATGTGTTCTTTATCGTGCGAGATCAGCGGACGCAGAATCAACGTATCCGTCGCGTTGTCGATCATACGCAGGTTGGTCAGCGTCTGGCTGGACACCTGTCCTAGCGCTTCGCCGGTCACCAGCGCCTGCACGCCGTAGCGTTCAGCCACTTTCGATGCCGCCCGCACCATCATGCGTTTCAGCACCACGCCCATCTGGCCGTCGTCGACTTTCTCAAGAATTTCGCCGACTACCGGTTCAAAATCGACGGCGACAAAGCGAACGCGATGCGAGCTGCCGAAGCGGTTCCACAAGTAGTGGGCCACCTGCTTTACGCCTATCTCATGCGCCGCGCCGCCCAGGTTGAAGAAGCAGTAGTGCACTCGGCAACCGCGGCGCATCAGCATGTAGCTGGACACGCCGGAGTCGAAGCCGCCCGAAATCAACGACAGGACATCTTCCTGCGTACCGATCGGATAGCCGCCGATGCCTTCGTAGCGGCCTTTGATCAGCAGCAGGCGATCCTGCTCGATTTCCAGATGCACGGTGACCTGCGGCGAGGTCAGATTGACCTTCGCGCTCTCGATGTGCTGGTTCAGGCCGCCGCCGACGTAACGCTCGACGTCCTGAGAGCTGAAGTCGTGCTTGCCGCGCCGTTTGACGCGCACGCAGAAGGTTTTGCCTTCCACCTGATCGCGGTACATGTCCAGCGTTTGCTCGAAGATATTGTGCAGATCGGTATAGTCGTGTTCTTCCACTTCGAGGACGTGGTGAATCCCCGGGATACGCGTCAGGGCATCACGTATAATAAGGCGCTGGCTTTCGTCTTGAGCACGAACTTCGATATGATCCCAGTGACGGACAACCGCCAGCGTTTCATCATACTGTTTTAAAACGTTTCGGATATTCCCTGTGAGGATTTTGATAAAGCGCAACCGCACAGATTGGCTTTTGATGGTGATTTCCGGGAACAATTTAATGATAAACTTCATGGTGGCTGTCGTTACTTGATCGTAAAGGCGTAAATAATTTTACCCTAAGGCTAAAATCACGTTATTGGCAATGTCGCCGTTGCTCCGGCAATCTTCCCAATAGCATCCAGGGCGCGGAGTATATCACTTAATTGCGGCATACGGCGCGTCTTAACCGCACGAATGCACGATGCGGAACGACGAGCTACGCCCCCTTTTGCGCTCCGATACGAAGGAACAGGACCCAGAACCGACTATGCCGAAAAAAAACGAACCACCCGTGAGTTTCGAAAGCTCGCTAAGTGAGCTGGAACAGATTGTCGCCCGCCTTGAGTCGGGCGATCTGCCGTTGGAAGAGGCGCTGCAGGCGTTCGAACAAGGTATTCAACTTGCGCGACAAGGCCAGTTGAAGCTGCAGCAGGCGGAGCAACGCGTACAAATCCTGCTTAACGATGAACCCGAAGCGGCCTTGACGCCTTTTACTCCGGATAACGAGTAGTCACGCCATGACAGAATTCTTTGAGCAACTGCGTGCCCACCATCAGCGCACGGACGCCACGCTGAGTCAGTTCATCGCCGCTCTGCCATTTCAGAATACTCCTCTGGTTGATGCCATGAGCTATGGGGCATTACTGGGGGGTAAACGGCTGCGTCCGTTTCTGGTGTATACGACCGGACAGCTTTTCGGCCTAAAGCGGGAAAGCCTGGACGCGCCAGCGGCGGCCGTCGAGTGCATACACGCCTACTCATTGATTCATGACGACCTGCCTGCCATGGACAACGACGATCTGCGCCGCGGGCAGCCGACCTGCCACATTCGTTTCGGCGAAGCCAGCGCGATCCTGGCTGGAGACGCGCTGCAAACGCTGGCGTTTTCGATTCTGGCCGATGCGCCGATGCCGCAGGTTAGCGACCGCGACCGTCTGGCGATGGTCTCCGAGCTGGCGCAGGCCAGCGGCGTCGCGGGCATGTGTGGTGGCCAGTCGCTGGATTTGGTCGCCGAAGGGCACCAGGTCGATTTGGCCTCGCTGCAACAGATCCACAGCCATAAAACCGGGGCGCTGATTCGAGCAGCCATACGGATGGGCGCTCTGGCCGCAGGCGAAGCGGGCCGGCAGGCTTTGCCCTGTCTCGACCGCTACGCTGCCGCCATCGGATTAGCTTTTCAGGTACAGGATGACATTCTGGATGTCATCGGCGACAGCGCCACCACCGGCAAACGCCAGGGAGCCGATCAGCAACTGGGTAAAAGTACCTATCCGGGGCTACTGGGGTTGGATGAGGCGAAAGACAAGGCGCGGCGTCTCTATCAGGACTCGCTGGAGGCGCTGGACGATCTGGTCAAAGTCAGTTCCATTACGCTGGACGTTGCGCCGCTGCAGGCGCTGGCGAGTTACATCGTTGAACGCGATAAATAATTTCAACATAAGACACCGCTTAATGAGTATCCGATGACCCTTGATATAGCGAAATATCCCACGCTGGCGCTGGTGGAAACCCCGGACGAACTGCGCCTGCTGCCCAAAGAAAGTCTGCCGAAACTGTGCGATGAGCTTCGGCAATATCTGCTGGACAGCGTCAGCCGTTCAAGCGGGCATTTTGCCTCCGGTCTCGGGACGGTGGAATTGACGGTAGCCCTGCACTACGTCTACAACACCCCGTTTGATCGCGTGATCTGGGACGTTGGCCATCAGGCCTATCCGCACAAAATCCTGACCGGCCGGCGCGATCGTATCGCGACCATCCGGCAGAAAGGCGGCCTGCACCCGTTCCCCTGGCGTGAAGAGAGCGAATTCGATGTACTGAGCGTCGGCCACTCCTCCACCTCCATCAGCGCCGGCATCGGCCTGGCGGTCGCCGCCGACCGTGAAGGCCTGGGCAGGCGGACCGTCTGCGTCATCGGCGACGGCGCCATCACCGCGGGCATGGCGTTTGAAGCCATGAACCACGCGGGAGATATCGACCCGGATATGCTGGTGGTGCTCAACGATAATGAGATGTCGATTTCCGAAAACGTGGGTGCCTTGAACAATCATCTGGCGCAGCTGCTGTCCGGCAAGCTCTACACCACGCTGCGCGAAGGCGGCAAAAAAGTGCTGTCCGGCGTGCCGCCCATCAAAGAGCTGGTGCGGCGCACCGAAGAGCATCTCAAGGCAATGGTCGTCCCCGGCACGCTGTTCGAGGAGTTGGGCTTCAACTACATTGGTCCCATCGACGGTCACGACGTCAATGTACTAACGCAGACGCTGAAAAACATGCGGGGCCTGAAAGGGCCGCAGTTGCTGCACATCATGACCAAGAAAGGCCGTGGCTATGCGCCCGCCGAACAGGACCCGATCAGCTGGCACGCCGTGCCTAAATTCGACCCGGCCAGCGGGATGCTGCCAAAGAGCAAGGAAGGGCTGCCAACCTACTCCAAAATCTTCGGTCAGTGGCTGACAGAGACCGCTGCGGGCGACAGCAAGCTAATGGCGATCACGCCAGCCATGCGGGAAGGCTCCGGGATGGTCGAGTTCTCCCGCCAATATCCCAAACAGTATTTCGACGTGGCCATCGCCGAACAGCATGCGGTGACCTTCGCCGCCGGACTGGCGATTGGCGGCTACAAACCGGTCGTCGCGATCTACTCCACCTTTTTGCAGCGGGCCTACGATCAGGTCATTCACGACGTCGCGATTCAGAAGCTACCGGTCCTGTTCGCTATCGATCGCGGCGGTATCGTGGGTGCCGATGGGCCGACGCACCAAGGCGCATTCGACCTCTCATTCCTGCGCTGCATCCCTAATATGGTGATCATGACGCCGAGCGACGAGAATGAATGTCGTCTTATGCTGCACACCGGCTATCACTATCAGGACGGGCCGGTGGCCGTTCGCTATCCGCGCGGCAATGGTCTGGGCATAGAACTGACGCCGCTGGAATCAATTGCGATCGGCAAAGGCATCGTGCGTCGCGAAGGCGGGAAGCTGGCCATTCTCAACTTCGGGACGCTGCTGCCTGAAGCGAGTGAGGCGGCCGAAAAGCTGAATGCGACGCTGGTGGATATGCGTTTCGTCAAACCGTTGGACGTCGAGCTGCTTGAAACGCTGATGGCAAACCACGACGCGCTGGTGACGCTGGAAGAGAATGCGGTAATGGGGGGAGCAGGCAGCGGCGTGAACGAGTGGGTGATGACGAAGCGCCGACCCGTGTCGGTGCTGAATCTTGGCCTGCCGGATCGGTTTATTTCTCAGGGCTCGCAGCAGGAGGTACGCGCCGATCTGGGACTGGATGCGGCGGGTATTGAACAACGTATCCGGGAGTGGCTGGCCTGATCTCAGACTCAGCGCTTATACCCCGCCGACGCAGCGGCGTCAGCGGGGTATATTCGGAATCTAATCAAGCAGGCTCGCGGTGGCGCGCGCTTACCACGGCTGAGCGTGACCCAACAGATAGATCATGGCCGCCGCCGCCACGCCGGCAATCACATCATCGACCATAATCCCCATGCCACCATGCACGTTACGGTCAAACCAGCGGATGGGCCACGGCTTCCAGATATCAAGAAGACGGAACAGCACAAAACCTGCCGCCACCCAACCCCAATGCATGGAAGGCAGGGCCATCAGCGTAATCCACATCCCGACGAATTCGTCCCACACAATACTGCCGTGATCGTGAACGCCCATATCTTTCGCGGTACGCTGACAGAGGTAAACGCCGATGCCGATGCCGAGCATGACCAACAGAGAATACAGCTGCCACGGCAACAAAATCATCAGATACCACAGCGGGATCGCTGCCAATGATCCTACCGTTCCCGGCATCCAGGGTGATAATCCACTGCCCAGCCCGGTCGCCAGAAAATGCCACGGGTTCAGCATTCGCAGGCGACCTTTCGCCTCACGCGAGCCTTTATTTTCACTCACCAAAGTGGTCATAGCCTTTGAGGTCGATGTCGACAGGTTCGTCGTGTTGGAAGAAGCGCAGCCCTTCGGCAGCCGGACACATCTGTCCGATGCAGGTATAGCGCACGCCCAGGTGGCTAAGCGCCACATCTATCGCGCCGCGATTTAGCTCCGGCACGGTGAAGCACAGTTCGTAATCCTCTCCCCCGCCTAACGCCCAACGTCTGGCGCAATCGGCATTTACCGACTGTGCCAGCGCATCAGAATACGGTAGCCTATCCAGATTGATGTGCGCGCCGCATTCGCTGGCGGTAAGAATATGGCGAAGATCGGAAGCCAGACCGTCGGACAGGTCGATGGCGGAATGCGCTAGACCACGTAGCGCCTGCCCTTGCAAAATGCGCGGCTGAGGCCGCAGATGACGTTGCAACAGGTAGCGTCGCCTTTCGTCGTCCTCGACCTGCAGGCGATCCTGCAAAATAGCCAGACCCGCAGCGCTGTCGCCCAGCGTCCCCGTGACGTAGATCCAGTCGCCGACGTGTGCGCCATCGCGCCGCAGGGCGCGTCCGGCGGGCACCAGTCCCTGAATCGTCAGGGTAATACTAAGCGGACCGCGGGTGGTGTCGCCACCGACCAGTTGCATATCGTAGTAATCGAGCAGTTCGAACAGGCTGTTGCTATAGGCCTCCAACCAGCCGCTGTTGATAGACGGCAGCGTCAAGGCGAGGGATACCCATGCCGGATCGGCGCCCATAGCGGCAAGATCGCTCAGATTGACGGCCAACGATTTGTAGGCCAAGTCCGCCGGATCGATGTCCGGCAGGAAGTGTACGCCGGCCACCAGGGTATCCGTACTGACCGCCAGCTGCATTTTATCAGCCACCGTCAGCAACGCACAGTCGTCTCCAATGCCCAGTTCAACGTCCCGGCGCGTTGTTCTCACCCGGTCAAAATAACGGGCAATCAGATCGAATTCACCAGCAACCATATTTCGTCCAGACTGTACCGAAGCTCAAACTTGCGGGACGGGTAATCCGGTCCCGAATGACTTATTTTTTACGCAGGTGCGGGGCAGCTTTATCCAACACGCCGTTGACAAACTTATGGCTGTCTTCAGCGCCGAACACTTTAGCCAGTTCGATGGCTTCATTGATGGCCACCTTATACGGCACATCGTCACGACGGCTCAGTTCAAAGATCGCCAGACGCAGGATGGCTTTTTCCACCTGACCCAGCTCTTCCAGCTTGCGGGACAGATATGGCGTCATTAACTCATCCATACGCTCGGCCTGCGTCGCTACCCCGGTCAACAGCTCGCGGAAATAGGTGATGTCAACGCCTTTGACATCCTGCTCGCTCAGGAATTGTAGTTCAACATCGGCAATATCGTTTTTAGATAACTGCCAGGAATAAAGCGCTTGAACCGCACATTCACGGGCGCGGCGACGAGCAGCAGGTTTCACGGAAATACCCCTTACTTAATCAGGCTTGCTGGATAGCGTGTAATACATTAATCATTTCAAGCGCGGTCAACGCAGCTTCTGCGCCTTTATTGCCCGCTTTGGTGCCGGCGCGTTCGATAGCTTGCTCAATGCTTTCCGTCGTCAGTACGCCGAAAGCCACGGGAATGTCGCTGTTCATGGCAACCTGCGACAAACCTGAGCTGCATTCGCCAGCCACAAATTCAAAATGGGCTGTCCCACCACGGATCACCGTTCCCAGCGCTACCACGGCATCGTAACCGCCGTTTTGAGTGCTTTTGGTCAACGCGCGTACCGCTAGCGGTAGTTCGTAGGCTCCCGGCACCCATACCACGGTGATGTTCTCTTCCTTCACCTGGCCGATGCGTTTCAGAGCGTCAACGGCGCCTTCTAACAGGCTGTTGTTGATGAAATGGTTGAAGCGGGCAATGGCAATCGCCACGCGGGCGTTAGGCGTCGCAACAACACCTTCAATAACGTTCATAGCTTTCCTTTGACTGGTTTAAGTGCCCCGCAGGGGGGCGGATTCTATCATATTCTTCCGGCGCCGTGTCCGGTTTTGTCAGCCGATATGTTGTTCAGCGAAACGCCTGTACTGCCGCCTCAAGACTGCGGTTTAAGCGTCACGCGCAGATCGGGACCCACCTGCGCCACCTGCGCCAGCGAAAACTCAGGCGCCTGGGACAACTGGGACAATCCCGGCAAGACGCAGAGCGGACGCGCCGCCTCTCCCAGCAGCTTAGGCGCGAGGTAGAGCAGCACTTCGTCCACCACATTGGCGCGCAGCAACGCACCGGCCAGCCGCGCGCCCGCTTCGACCCACACCGAGTTGATCTCGCGTTTGCCCAGCAGCAGCATCAACGCCACCAAATCGATCCCTTCGCCCTGCAACGGCAGCGCCAACTGTTCTACCGACGACGGCCATGCCTGCGCATCGGCCTGACGACGTGCCAGCCAGGTCGACCCGGGCTGCTGAATCAGACGATGACGAAACGTGACACGCTCCTGGCTGTCGACAATCACCCGGACGGGCTGACGCAGCTGATCCTGCGGATACGCCCGCTGCATCTCGGGATCGAACTCTTCCCAACGCACTGTCAGAGAAGGATCGTCCGCCAGCACGGTCGCGCTGCTGCTCAGGATAGCGGCGCTTTCGGCGCGAAAACGCTGTACGTCCTGGCGCGCCTGCGGTGACGTGATCCACCGGCTTTCGCCGGAAGCCATCGCCGTGCGGCCATCCAGAGACGCCGCCATTTTGAGCTGTACGAAGGGCCGTCCGGTGCGCATACGTTTGGAGAAACCGCGATTAAGCTGCTCGGCTTCCGCCGCCATCACGCCGTAGCTGACGTCAATACCGGCCTGATGCAATCGCGTCAGCCCGCGTCCGGCGACCTGTGGATTGGGATCCTGCATCGCGGCGACAACCCGTTTCACGCCGGCGGCGATCAGCGCATCCGCGCAGGGCGGTGTACGCCCGTGATGACTACAGGGTTCTAACGTGACGTAAGCCGTTGCGCCGCGCGCGCATTCACCGGCCATGCTCAGCGCGTGAACTTCCGCATGAGGACCGCCCGCCTTCTGGTGATAGCCTTCGCCGACGATCTCGCCGTCGCGGGTGATCACGCAGCCTACGTTGGGATTGGGCGCGGTGGTGAAACGGCCCCGGCGCGCCAGTTCCAGCGCCCGGGCCATATAAAATTCATCCGACGGTAGTGTCATTCCCAGTCTCTCTTCTCAGCGCCGACTGACGGAGGTTAATCCTGCAGACGGGCGATCTCTTCCCCGAATTCTCGGATATCTTCAAAGCTGCGGTAAACCGAGGCGAAACGGATGTAGGCAACCTTATCCAGCTTTTTCAGCGCATCCATCACCAGATTACCCAGCATCTTGGCGGTAACTTCTCGTTCTCCGGTGGCGCGCAGCTGCGATTTGATATGGTTAATCGCCATCTCTACGTCATCGGAGCTGACCGGCCGTTTTTCCAGCGCTTTCTGCATACCACTGCGCAGTTTGTCCTCATTGAAGGGCTCCCGCACATCGTTGCTTTTGATGATACGAGGCATCACGAGTTCCGCCACTTCGAAGGTGGTAAAACGTTCGTTGCAGACCAGACACTGACGACGTCGACGTACCTGTGCTCCCTCACTAACTAACCGGGAATCAATCACTTTGGTATCAACTGCAGAACAAAATGGGCAATGCATAACCTTTCCCGCTCCCTCCGTTTATCATAAGAACAGTTTACCCTGAATTCAGCGCCTAACCCAGCCTCCATATGGCGCGACGCGGCCACAAGCGCCCTCCAGACATCGGTTTAGATTGGGTTGAGGATCAATCTGCTAAGTTGTGACTCCGCATAATGGCGCCTGCCGTTTACGGCTTTCGCCTGAGCTGAAACTCGCCTCCCGACCGCACGATCGCGTCGCCTGGGATGGCATCGACCACCGGAGAAATTGAATGGAACCCGAACCTCACCCTGCGCAGGCAGGACTTCTTCGGTAAGGCAGCCCCCGCTTTTCTCGCTGCCTTACCGACCGATCAGTAAGGCAGCGACGTTCATAAATCGTCCCTGCTGTTGTTAAAAACCGATGCGCCGGTGAATGACCCCTGCGCGTCAGCACGCCGCGACGTCACTCCGTCGTGGCGGAGGGACTGTTATGCTATTTACACGCCTCACCCGGCAATGGCTCGCCCAAATTAGCCGCCATCTGCCTTCTCGTTTGTTTCATCGCTCACCCATGCCGGACGGCCAGGCGAATGAGATTCCGGAGCGTCTCGCCCGTCAGTGTCATCACTACGCCTGGCAGAGTGAAGAAGCGCTTTATCAGGCTTTTGACAGCCATCCCGAAGGGCTGATGCCTAATGAAGTCCGACAGGCACGACTGACCTACGGTGAAAATAAGATCCCCGGCGAACAGGCCGCGCCCTGGTGGCTGCATTTGTGGCGCTGCTATCGCAACCCTTTCAATCTGTTGCTGACGCTGCTGGCGCTAATTTCCTACGCCACGGAAGATCTGACCGCGGCACTGGTCATTGGGCTGATGGTGCTGATTTCGACGCTGCTGCACTTTATTCAGGAAGCCCGTTCAGGAAAAGCCGCGGATACGCTGAAGGCGATGGTCAGCAATACCGCCACCGTCCTGCGATGCGATGATCAGACCGGACGCAGCGAGTATCAGGACATCCCGATGGATCAGCTGGTGCCGGGCGACATCGTCAAGCTGGCGGCCGGCGACATGATCCCGGCCGACCTGCGCGTGCTACAAGCGCGCGATCTGTTTATCAGTCAGGCCTCGTTGACCGGCGAGTCGCTGCCCGTCGAAAAAGTCGCGCAAAGTCGCTTGGCGAAAAACGCTCCGGCGCTGGAAAGCGACACGCTGTGCTTCATGGGCACTAACGTGATTAGCGGTACGGCGCAGGCGATAGTGATCGGCACCGGCGCCAACACCTGGTTCGGCCAGTTGGCGGACCGAGTGACGAATCAGCCCGAGCAGGAAAACGCCTTTCAGCAGGGCATCAGCCGCGTCAGCTGGCTGCTGATCCGCTTTATGATGGTGATGACGCCCATCGTGCTGGTCATCAACGGCTACACCAAAGGCGACTGGTGGGAGGCGGCGCTGTTCGCGCTGTCGGTCGCCGTGGGGCTGACGCCGGAAATGCTGCCGATGATCGTCACCTCAACGTTGGCGAAAGGCGCGGTCAAACTCTCTCGTCAGAACGTGATCGTCAAACGTCTGGACGCTATTCACAACTTCGGCGCGATGAATCTTCTGTGCACCGACAAGACCGGCACGCTGACGCAGGATCGCATCGCGCTGGAAAGTCATACCGATGCCTTTGGACGCCGCAGTCAAAAGGTGCTGCGCCTGGCGTGGCTGAACAGCGCCCACCAAACCGGGCTGCAAAACCTGCTCGATCAGGCCGTATTGGAAGGTATTTCCGACAAAGAGCAGCATGATGTCCTCTCCCGCTGGAGCAAGGTGGATGAAATCCCGTTCGACTTCGAACGCCGCCGGATGTCTGTCGTCGTCGCCGAAAACGATCGGGAGCATCAGCTGATTTGCAAAGGCGCGCTGGAGGAAATGCTGAGCGTCTGTTCCTCCGTGCGAATCGGTGAAGAGACCATGGTGCTGGATGAGGACCGGCTGCTGCGGATCCGCCATCTCACCGACGATTGGAATCGCCAGGGCCTGCGAATCGTGGCCGTCGCCAGCAAGATGATCGACGCCGAGCCGCGGGATCATGCCCGCGTGGATGAGTCCGATCTGATTCTGGAAGGCTATATCGCGTTCCTCGATCCGCCGAAAGAGAGCACCGCGCCCGCGTTGAAATCGCTGAACAACAGCGGGATCGCGGTCAAAATCCTGACCGGGGACAGTGAGCTCGTGGCCGCCAAGGTATGCCGCGACGTCGGCATCGACTGTTCGAAGACGCTGCTCGGCAGCCGTCTCGACGAGATGACCGACGAGCAACTCTCGGCTCAGGCAGAAACCACTACGCTGTTCGCCCGGCTGACGCCAATGCACAAAGAGCGGATTGTGCGTCTGCTGCGAGCGCAGGGACATGTCGTCGGCTTCATGGGGGACGGCATTAACGATGCCCCGGCTCTGCGGGCGGCGGACATCGGCATCTCCGTCGACTCCGCCGTGGACATCGCCCGGGAGGCCGCCGATATCATCCTGCTGGAGAAAAGCCTGATGGTGCTGGAGAAAGGGGTGATTGAAGGCCGTCGAACCTTCGTCAACATGTTGAAATACATCAAGATGACCGCCAGCTCCAACTTCGGCAACGTGTTCAGCGTGCTGATCGCCAGTGCGTTTCTCCCGTTCCTGCCCATGCTGCCGCTGCATCTGCTGATCCAGAACCTGATGTACGATATTTCGCAGATCGCTATCCCGTTCGATAACGTGGACGATGAGCAGATTCACCGCCCGCAGCGCTGGGATGCCGGATATATTGGTCGTTTCATGGTGTTCTTCGGCCCGATCAGCTCTATTTTCGACGTGATGACGTTCTCTCTGATGTGGTGGGTATTTCAGGCCAACACGCCGGAGATGCAAACCCTGTTCCAGTCCGGCTGGTTCATTGAAGGGCTGCTGTCGCAGACGCTGATCGTGCATATGATCCGTACCCGTAAAATTCCGTTTATCCAGAGCCGTCCGTCATGGCCATTGGCAATGATGACGCTGCTGATTATGGCGACGGGGATCGCGCTGGTCTTCTCACCGCTGGCCGGGTTCCTGGAACTGCAGCCGCTGCCTCTGAGCTATTTCCCATGGCTCATCGCCATTCTTTGCGGCTACATGATGCTGACGCAGGCGATGAAAGGCTTCTTCGCTCGCCGTTACGGCCGGCAGTAACCGGCCGACGCAACGGCTGCGCCCGCTTCCCTCCTGCGGGCGCAGCCTTTTCCCCTCTCGGGTTTCTGTCCCGCCGCTTTCTGCCGATGCTCCGTTTTTGTTCCGCATCCGCTATTATCTGTCGCAGAACACTTATCTGGCGATGACGCCAACTCGGCGCCTGACTTAATGCGGCGACGTTTTCTCCGTCCAGGATATACCGCCGTTTCTCAAGGAGACTCTTTCATGACCGCCCGTTTCCGTCTGCTTACTTTGCTGCCAACGTTGATCGCGCTGGCAGGCTGCGCCCAACAGCAACCGTTGCCCCAGGTGCAGCAAGAAATCAGTCAGTTGAATCAACGGTTGCAAACGCTCGCCAAGCAGGCCGTGGCGCTCAAACGCCAAAATGCCTTGAACGCGCACTCCGACACGGGGGTTTATCTGCTGCCGGCAGCCAAAAATTATGCGTTGGTGGACAGCGCGATCGGCCGACTCAGCGTCTCTCTGAGCCATGTTTCGCAAGAAGCCAGCGGGACGCACGCCCAGTTGCATATCCGACTGCTCGACGGCGGAACCCTGCCGAATTTCCGCGCCCATCTGGACTGGGGCGAACTGGACGCGTCGGGAAAACCGCTGACGGATGGCGCGCAAACCCAATCCTTCGCCGTGACGCAAACGCTGCTCCCTAAATGGGAGGCCGCGATCGCGCTGCGCCTGACCGGCCTATCCCCCGAACAGCTGGGTTTTATTCGCCTGTACGATATCGAGAAGGCCGCGGCTGTGCCGCGGCCAAACCCCATGTCCTCACCAGCGCACTGATGAACCGCCTTGATAGCCGGGATAGCGGGCACCATCTTGCCCGCGCCTTCTGCCCGGAACCGTGGCACAAGCCAAAAAAAACCCGCCGTGAAAGGCGGGTTTTTTCATATCGAAATAGAGCGTTACGGTAACAGCGACGGCTGGTCCGCTCCCTCTTTCTCGACTTTTTGCTGAATCATGTGCTCGCGCTTCATGCCCAGCTTCAGCGCCAGTGCGGACGCGACGTAAATGGAAGACACCGTACCGATGGAGACGCCGATCAGCATCGCCAGCGAGAAGCCCGACAGCATCGCACCACCGAAGATATACAGCATCAGCACCACCACCAGCGTGGTGGCGGACGTCATGATGGTACGGCTCAGCGTTTGCGTCAGCGACACGTTCATGATCTCATACGGCGTACCGCGGCGGATCTTACGGAAGTTCTCACGGATACGGTCGGAGACCACGATGCTGTCGTTCAGCGAGTAGCCGATGACCGACATCAGCGAGGCCACAATCGTCAGATCGATTTCGATCTGAAACAGCGACAGCACGCCCAGCGTGATGATGACGTCATGCGCCAATGCGATAACCGCACCCAGCGCCAACCGCCATTCGAAACGGAAGCCGACGTAGATCAGGATGCAGATCAGCGCCGCCAGCAGCGCCATGCCGCCCGCCTGCGCCAGATCGTTACCGACGCTCGGTCCAACGAACTCGATACGCTTCACTTCGCCGTGCTGGGAGGTGCTCTGGTTAATCACGTTCAACACCTGATTGCCCAGCTCCTGCCCGGAGTTGCCGACGTTCGGCGACATTCTCACCATCACGTCGCGGCTGCTGCCGAAGTTCTGAACCAGCGGATCGGCAAAGCCGGCTTTCTCCAGCGCCTGACGCATTTCGTCCAGATCGCCCGGTTTTTCCAGGTGAATTTCAATCACCGTACCGCCAGTGAAATCCAGTCCCCAGTTGAAGCCGCGGGCGCCGATCAGCACCAGAGAAATCACCAGCAGAATCCCGGAAATCAGGAACGCCAGATTGTCCCAGCGCATAAAGTCGATGACTTTACGGCCGTAGTTGAGTTGCTCAACAGTATATTCCTGTGCCACAACGCACTCCTCAGATAGACAGCTTGTTAATGCGTTTACCGCCGTAAAGCAGGTTTACGATGGCACGGGTACCGACAATCGCCGTAAACATCGAGGTCGCAACCCCGATCGTCGTGGTGATGGCAAAGCCTTTGATCGAGCCGGTACCGACCGCATACAGGATCACGGCAGTGATCAGGGTCGTCACGTTCGCATCCACGATACTGGAGAACGCGCCTTTGTAACCCTCATGGATCGCCTGTTGCACCGTTCGACCGTTTTTCAGCTCTTCCTTGATACGTTCGTTGATCAACACGTTCGCATCAACCGCCACCGCCAGCGTCAGCACGATACCGGCAATCCCCGGCATGGTGAGCGTCGCGCCGGGCAGCAGAGACATAATCCCGACAATCAGCACCAGGTTAGCGATAAGCGCGGTAGTCGCGATAATCCCGAATTTACGGTAGTAGACCACCATGAACACGATGGAGGCGATCAGGCCCCACAGGCAGGCTTCCAGACCCTGAGTGATGTTCTGCATCCCCAACGTCGGGCCAATGGTCCGCTCTTCGACGATCTGAATCGGCGCAATCAGCGCGCCGGCGCGCAGCAGCAACGACAGCTGACGCGCTTCGTTCGGATTGTTGATACCGGTGATACGGAAGCTGTTGCCCAGACGAGACTGGATGGTCGCGACGTTGATGACCTCTTCCTGTTTCTCCAAAATCGCGCGGCCGTTGGCGTCTTTCTTACCGCTGTCCTTGTATTCCACGAACAGCGTCGCCATCAGTTTGCCGATGTTGTCCTTGGTAAAGTCGGACATGATGTTGCCGCCGGCGCTGTCCAGAGAGATGTTGACCTGAGGGCGATTGTATTCGTCGGAGCTGGACGTGGAGTCCGTGATATGGTCGCCGGTCAGGATCACGCGCTTGTACAGCACGACAGGACCGCCTTCACGCATCTGTTTCACTTCCGAGTCACCCGGTACGCGACCGCTGGCGGCAGCCGTCGAATCCACGTTTGAGTTGACCAAACGGAACTCCAGCGTCGCCGTCGCGCCCAAGATTTCTTTCGCGCGCGCCGTATCCTGAATACCGGGCAGTTCGACGACGATACGGTCGGCGCCCTGACGCTGAACCAACGGCTCGGCGACGCCCAACTGGTTCACACGGTTACGCAGAATGTTGATGTTCTGCTGGACCGCATACTCGCGGGCTTCGCTCAGTCGCGCATCGCTCATAACCGCACGCAGCGTGGCGTCGCCGTTGGCGTTGATCACCAGATCGCGGTGGCGGGACGTCAGGTAACTGACGCCTTGATTACGGGTATCACCGTCGCGGAAGCGAATTTCGACGCCGTAATTATCACTCTTGCGGACGGAGGCGTAAGGAATGTTTTTCTCGCGCAGGTCGCTGCGCAGGGAATCCATGGTTTGTTCCTGCAGCTTGCCCAGCGCGGTATCCATATCAACTTCCATCAGGAAGTGCACGCCGCCGCGCAGGTCGAGCCCCAGCTTCATGGGTTCAGCGCCGAGCACTCTCAGCCACTGCGGGGTCGCGGGAGCCAGGTTGAGCGCAACCACGAACTTGTCGCCCAGCTCGCCCAGCAGCGCTTCACGAGCGCGGAGCTGTACGTCAGGGTTAGAGAAACGAGCCAGTATCGCGCCGTTTTCGAGCGCGATCGACTTGCTGGAAAGATTCTGTTCTTTTAAGACATTCTGGACCTGGACCAGCGTCGATTCACTGGCGGCGGCACCTCGCGCGCCAGTGATCTGAATCGCCGGATCCTCACCATATAGGTTAGGAAGCGCATACAGCAGACCGATGAGAACGGCCACGATCAGCATGATGTACTTCCACAAAGGATAACGGTTTAACACGGTAGTTCCCTTTGGGAAAAGGCAAAAATTACAGGGCTTTCATCGTACCCTTCGGCAGCACGGAGGCGACGAAATCACGTTTGATCACGACTTCGTTGTTTTCGTTCAGTTCGATGGCGATGTAGCCATTCTCGGAGACTTTGGTCACACGACCGACCAGGCCGCCGTTAGTCAGCACTTCATCCCCTTTGCTGATGGAGTCCATCAACTTTTTGTGTTCCTTGGCGCGCTTTTGCTGAGGACGCAGGATCATGAAGTAAAAAATCAGACCGAACACGACCAGCATGATGATCAGAGAGTAAGGGCTTCCCTGCGCCGGAGCCCCCGCTGTTGCTGCAACGGCATCGGAAATGAAAAGATTCATGTAAGTTTCCTCTTTATAAAAACGAAAAAGTGATCAAACCAAATAACGTCAAGGGAGCGACGTCCGCCACCGCCCTCATACTGCTAATACGACTTATACTGCGTCAATCGCCGGCGGAACCGGCTTACCAAGACGCTGGTAAAATGCGGCGACAAAGTCGTCCAATTTACCGTCTTCGATAGCCTGGCGTAAACCAGCCATCAGCCGCTGATAATAGCGCAAATTATGGATGGTATTGAGACGTGCGCCGAGTATTTCGTTACAGCGATCAAGATGATGCAGATAAGCGCGGCTGTAATGGCGGCATGTATAGCAATCACATTCGGCATCCAGCGGCGCGGTATCATCCTTATGTTTGGCGTTGCGAATTTTCACCACGCCGTCGGTCACAAACAGGTGACCATTGCGGGCGTTGCGGGTCGGCATCACGCAATCGAACATATCCACGCCGCGTCGCACGCCTTCCACCAAATCTTCAGGCTTTCCAACGCCCATCAGGTAACGGGGCTTGTCTTCCGGAAGCTGAGGGCAGACGTGTTCCAGAATGCGATGCATATCCGCTTTCGGCTCACCGACCGCCAGGCCGCCCACAGCGTACCCATCAAAACCAATGTCTACCAGCCCTTTTACCGACACATCTCGTAAATCTTCGTAAACGCTGCCCTGCACGATGCCGAACAACGCATTGCCGTTGCCCAGTTCGTCGAAGCGCCGACGGCAACGCTTCGCCCAGCGCAGCGACATTTCCATCGAGCGTTTGGCGTAGTCCCAGTCGGCGGGATATGGCGTGCATTCGTCGAAAATCATCACGACATCCGATCCCAGGTCGTGCTGGATCTCCATGGATTTTTCCGGACTGAGGAAGATCGCATCCCCGTTGATCGGGTTACGAAAATGCACGCCTTCTTCGGTGATCTTGCGGATATCGCCCAGGCTGAACACCTGGAAACCGCCGGAGTCGGTCAGAATCGGTCCCTGCCACTGCATGAAGTCGTGCAGGTCGCCGTGCAGCTTCATAATCTCCTGACCCGGGCGCAGCCACAGGTGGAACGTGTTGCCCAGAATGATCTGCGCGCCCGTCTCTTTCACTTCTTCCGGCGTCATGCCTTTCACCGTGCCGTATGTCCCCACCGGCATAAAAGCCGGGGTCTCGACTACGCCACGCTCAAACACCAGTCGTCCGCGGCGGGCACGACCATCCGTCGTAAACAATTCGTACTTCACTTAACCTCCAGCACCAGAGAAACAGTCTGATGTCGTTGTTGATGACCTCTAAAAAGGGACTGCTGGCGGCCTATGCCGCCGGTAATCGTCGGATTATTCGCCGACGTGTTCCTGTTCTGCCTTGGGATTGCGCGTGATAAACATCGCATCACCGTAGCTGAAAAAGCGTAGCTGCTCCGCCACGGCCTGACGATAGGCGTTCATGGTGTGGCGATAGCCGGCGAAAGCGGAGACCAGCATGATCAACGTGGACTCCGGCAGGTGGAAATTGGTCACCAGCGCATCGATGACGCGATAGTGGTAGCCGGGATAGATAAAGATGCGGGTATCACCGAAAAATGGCGCGATGACGGCGTCGGAACAGGTCTGCGCAGCGCTCTCCAGCGAACGCACGGAGGTGGTGCCGACGGCGATCACCCGGTTGCCGCGCGCTTTACACGCCAGCACGGCATCCACGACATCCTGGGGGACTTCCGCATACTCGGCGTGCATAACGTGATCTTCAATGCTGTCCACCCGCACCGGCTGGAAAGTGCCCGCGCCCACATGCAGGGTGACGAAGGCCATTTCGATGCCCTTCTTGCGCAGCGCCGCCAGCAGCGGCTCGTCGAAGTGCAGACCGGCAGTTGGCGCCGCGACTGCGCCGGGACGCTGGCTGTAGACGGTCTGATACAGTTCCCGGTCGGCCTCCTCATCAGGGCGGCCAATATACGGCGGCAGTGGAATGTGGCCGATATCGTTGAGGATGGTCAACACGTCGCGCGGATCGTCGAAACGGATTTCAAACAATGCATCCTGACGGGACAGCATTGTGGCCGCCACGCTTTCATCCTCGCCCAGCACCAGCTCCGCGCCCGGCTTAGGCGCCTTCGAGGCGCGCACATGGGCCAGCACGCGATGCTCGTCCAGTACGCGCTCTACCAGAACTTCCAGCTTACCGCCGCTCGCTTTGCGTCCGAACAGTCGGGCGGGGATCACGCGCGTATTGTTGAAAACCAGCAGGTCGCCGGGTTCCAGCTTGTCCAATAAATCGCTAAAGATGCCCAGAGACGTCTCTCCGCTCGGCCCATCCACCGACAACAGACGGCACGCGCTACGCTGCGCCTGGGGATAATGGGCGATAAGAGACTCAGGGAGTTCAAACGAAAAATCGGCAACACGCATGACTATTCACTTAGCTATCTGACAGAGGGAAAAAGAGGCGGCCTAGTCTAGAGCCGGGAACGACCGGCTGCAAGAAATAAGCGGTCTGCGGGAGGAATTGCACTTATACTGCCGGGATGAATTTTCTCGCCCATCTCCATTTAGCCACGCTGGCCGACAGCTCCCTGCTGGGAAACCTGATGGCTGACTTTGTGCGCGGCAATCCCGACGGCATTTTTTCCGACGAGATCGTCGCCGGCATTCGGCTACACCGCCGAATCGACGGCCTGACGGACAGTCTGCCGGAAGTCCGTGCCGCGTGCCGCTATTTCAGCGCCGATCATCGCCGCGTCGCGCCGATTACGCTCGACGTGCTGTGGGACCATTTCCTGGCGCTAAACTGGACGACACTGTCTCCACACGTCGCATTGTCGCAATTCGTCTCCGACGCTCGCCGTGAGATAGAACCGCATCTGTCGGAGACCCCGGAGCGTTTCCGCAATCTGAACAGCTATCTGTGGACCGAACGTTGGCTGGAGCGCTATGCCGAGCTTCCGTTCATCGGCGAGGTCCTGTACCGAATGGCGCTGCGCCGTCCGCGGCTGGCGGCGCTGGCGGGCTCTTTCGACGATATTGAGCGCCACTATCATCAGTTTGAAACGCTGTTCTGGCAGTTCTATCCCGTCATGATGGAGACCGTAAAAAGCGGACGGCGGTCATCGTCAGCGCGGGGCTAACCGGCCGATGTCGAAAAGCAATGCCAATTGATGTAATAGATGAAACCTATCTCATTGATTGGCCGACATTCCCTTTATTCACCCCGGCGAAATACCTATACTCAATAAGGTTTATTTCCCTCCGCTTCACTCATTTATCACCACGGGAGTTATTATGATTCTGGTCACTCGTCCCGCCCCCGATTTCACTGCCGCCGCCGTTTTAGGCAGCGGAGAGATCGTTGAAAGTTTCAACCTGAAAGAGCATATCAACGGTAAACCGGCCGTCATCTTCTTCTGGCCGATGGATTTTACCTTCGTCTGCCCTTCAGAACTGATCGCCTTCGACCATCGTTATGAAGAGTTCCAGAAGCGCGGCGTTGAAGTCGTCGGCGTCTCCTTCGACTCCGAGTTCGTCCATAATGCCTGGCGTAACACCCCTATCGATAAAGGCGGCATTGGCGAAGTGAAATACGCGATGGTGGCAGACATCAAGCGCGAAATTCAGAAAGCCTACGGCATCGAGCACCCGGATGCAGGCGTCGCTCTGCGCGGTTCTTTCCTGATCGATAAAAACGGCATCGTGCGCCATCAGGTGGTCAATGATCTGCCGCTGGGCCGTAACGTTGATGAAATGCTGCGTATGGTCGATGCCCTGCAGTTCCACGAAGAGCACGGCGAAGTGTGTCCGGCGCAGTGGGTGAAGGGTGAAGAAGGCATGGGCGCGTCGCCGGACGGCGTCGCCAAATACCTGTCTCAGAACGCCAATAAGCTGTAATTCAACGGCCTGTAACGTCTAAAACCCGCGGTGGTCCCCGCGGGTTTTTTATCGACTGTAGTTCAAGCCGGACCGAGCCATTCGGTGATATCGTCCGGCCTTCGGTTATCAGGCGGAAGCGGCTTTGCGTCGCAGGAAGACAAAGTACCCTGCCAGCAACAGCGCAATCCACAGGCAACCTGCATACAGCGAGATACGCGTATCCGGGAAGTAGCCGATCAGGCCGATGATAAACACCAGAAAAACAATCCCGACCGAAGAAGTCAGCGACCCGCCCGGCAGCGGGAACGCCAGCGTTTTAGTCTGTTCACGGCTCAGCTTGCGGCGGAAGGCGATTTGGGAACACAGGATCATAATCCACACCCACACCGTGGCGAAGGTCGCCAGGGAAGCAATAACCAGGAACACTTTCTCAGGCATGATGTAGTTCAGATAGACAGCCGCCAACAGCGCCACCATCATCACCACCACCGTCACCCACGGAATACCGCCACGGGACAGACGCATAAACACTTTCGGCGCATGGCCCTGTTCAGCCATGCCGTGCAGCATCCGCCCGACCCCGAACACATCGCTGTTGATTGCCGACAGCGACGCGGTGATCACCACGAAATTCAAAATACCGGCGGCGGCATTGATGCCCATGTGCTGGAAGGTCATCACGAACGGACTGCCGCTGGTGCCAACCTGATTCCACGGATAGATAGACATGATGACGAACAGTGTCCCGACGTAGAACACCAGAATGCGCCAGGGCACGGAATTGATGGCTCGCGGGATGGATTTACGCGGATCCTGCGCTTCACCGGCGGTGATGCCAATAATTTCCACGCCGCCGTAGGCAAACATCACCATTTGCAGCGACAGTATCATCCCCATCACCCCGTTGCTGAAGAAGCCGCCGTTGGTCCAGAGGTTATGAATACCGGTCGGTTCGCCGCCGTTGCCTATCCCCCAGACAATGATGCCGATACCCGCGGCAATCATCAGGATGATGGTCGCGACTTTAAAGAAGGACAGCCAGAACTCCAGTTCGCCGAAGACCTTCACGTTCATCAGGTTTATCGCCCCGATGATCAGCACGACGCTCAGCACCCAGACCCAGTGCGGCACCGCAGGAAACCAGACGCCCATATAGATGCCGAACGCCGTGACGTCGGCAATCGCCACAATCAGCATTTCGAAGCAATAGGTCCATCCGGTGATGTAGCCGGCCATGGGACCGAGGTAATCACGGGCGTAGCGCGAAAAGGAGCTGGCCTGAGGATCGTTGACCGACATCTCACCGAGCGCGCGCATGATGATATACGCCGCCACGCCGCCGATGAGATAAGCCAGCAGAACGCTGGGGCCCGCCATCTGGATGGCGCTGGCGGAGCCATAAAACAGACCGGTTCCTATCGCCGAACCTAAGGCGATAAAACGGATGTGCCGCGCACTTAAGCCACGCTTGAGCTTGGACTCTTGTTCCATATTTAAAGCAATCCTGTTTTACAAACGAAAAAACCACAGGCCGAAGCCTGTGGTGCAAATCCCTCTTGCCGTACTAAGTACGCATTGCCACTGTCTGTCGCGCGATAAGCTGATCGTAGGCGGCAGCCACCAGCAACACGACCAGCGACGGCAATAGCCAGGCCAGCCCTTGCTTACTCAGCGGCAGGTAGTTCACCCACTCAGGCAACCAGTAAGCAAAGGCCGACGATTTTACGCCATCAATCACGCCGAAGACCAGACTGATCAGCATGGTGGGCGCGACGATATAATTGCTGTTATTCCACCAGCGCAGGGTAAAACTCAGCATTACCAGCACGATACAGGGTGGGTAAATCGCGGTCAGGATCGGAATAGACAACTGGATGAGATGGCTCAGGCCCAGGTTGGACACCATCATGGAGAACAGCCCCAAAATAAAGACCAGCGTGCGGTATGAGAGCGGCAGATATTCGGCGAAGAACTCCGCGCAGGCGCAGGTCAGCCCCACCGCCGTCACCAGACAGGCTACGAAAATCAGTATCGCCAGGAACGCGCTGCCCATGTTACCGAACGTGTATTGCACGTAGGCATGCAGAATCTCTGCGCCGTTCTGAGCTTCCGGGATCAGCTGACCGCTATGCGCTCCCAGGTGGAACAGACTCAGATAAACCAGCGCAAGACCGATACCGGCAATCAAACCGGCCATAACGGTATATCGCGTAAGCAGCTTAGCATCGGTGACGCCACGCGAACGGGCCGCGTTAACGATCACGATACCGAACACCATCGCGCCCAGCGTGTCCATCGTAATGTAGCCATTCAGAAAACCGCTGGAGAACGGCATCGTTTGATACGCTTCCGCAGGCGGAATGGACGAACCGGCAGGCCACAGCAGCGCTGAGATCCCGAGAATGCCTAACGCGATGATTTTTACCGGCGCCAGAATATGTCCGACGGTATCCAGCAGACGGCCGGGATACAGGGAAATACCGATGACAATGGCGAAGTAGGCGAGGCTATAAACCAGCAGCGGCACGCCGCCGGAGCCGACCAGCGGCGCGATACCGGCTTCAAAGGAGACGGTCGCGGTGCGCGGCGTCGCGAACAGCGGCCCCACGGCGAGGTAGCAGACCGTCGCCAGCACGATGCCGGCTTTTCGGCCAATCGGCGTACTCAGGGCGTCGATCCCGCCGCCCACGCGCGCCAGCGCAACGACGGTGATCACAGGTAGACCCACGGCGGTGATCAGGAAGCCTAGAGCAGCGATCCAGACGTGAGGACCCGCTTCCAGTCCGACGATGGGCGGGAAAATAATGTTACCCGCGCCAACAAACAAGGCAAAGGTCATAAAACCTAATGCCACGATATCTCTGGTTTTTAAACGATAATTCATAACGTATGTCGTGTTGCCTGTAAAACGTACTGAAAAGAGACCGGAACGGGGTCGTCGCCGGTATGGATCCGCTCTTGATTTCGGATGGTGCGCAGAAGTATAGGGATGGTTATTTTCCACACAGCGTTTGTGGTGGCTAAGTAAACCGTTTATAGCGAAAAAATACAAGGCGAGATTATAAAAGCAGAATATCGAACTAAATTATTTATAATATTCAGTGAATGTGGTTAGTTTTTCTTTATTGGCTAACACATGATTTGTGCATTTAAGCCCCATCCAGAGCAATAATATGGCACTTTCATGCCGCTCTGCGCTAAATTCAGCCATAAACAAAACTGATTTATATAAAAAACGCCGACATCCCATATCGGCGTTATAAAAACAGAGGTTATACGGCGTCACCACACGTGTTTAGCGATCTCCACGACTCGCTTTAGCTTTTCCCACTGCTCGGCTTCGGACAGAGTATTCCCCTCTTCCGTAGAAGCAAAACCGCATTGCGGACTCAGGCAGAGCTGATCCATCGCGACGTATTGCGCGGCTTCAGCGATCCGCTTCTCCACGTCGGCCACCGCCTCCAGCTCGCCGTTTTTGGTCGTGATCAACCCTAACACCACCTGCTGATGGCCCGGACGAATAAAGCGCAGCGGTTCGAAGCCGCCCGCCCGCTCCGTGTCATATTCCAGGAAGAATTCATCCACGTTCACTTCGCCGAACAGGATGCTGGCGACGGGCTCATAGCCGCCTTCGGCGATCCAGGTGGAACGGAAATTGCCCCGGCACACGTGCAAACCCATCACCAAATCCGCCGGTTTGTTGGCCAGCGCCTGATTCAGCACGCGCGCATAGGTGCTGGCGAGGACGTCAGGATCTTCCCCGCGTTCGCGGATCTGGCGCTTCTGATCTTCGGAGCAGAGATACGACCACACGGTGTCGTCCAGCTGCAAATAGCGGCAGCCCGCATCGTAAAATGCCTGGATAGCGTCGTGCCAGGTCTGAGCCAGGTCGTCAAAATAGGCGTCTAACGTCGGATAAACGGAGCTGTCAATTGCGGCGCGACCACCCCGGAAGTGCAACACGCTGGGGCTTGGGATCGTCATTTTGGCGGCGGCGTCTCCCGCAATGCCGTTCAGATAGCGAAAGTCGCCCAGCATCGGGTGGCGCGGATTGAACCCGACTTTTCCCGTGACTTTGATACTGCGGGATTTGGTCTGAATACCGTTGAACTGAATGCCGTGGTCGGCTTCATAGCCTTCAACCCCTTCCAGCCCTTCGAAGAAATCGAAGTGCCACCAAGACCGGCGAAATTCGCCGTCGGTGACCACCTGTAGCCCCACCGCTTTCTGACGCTCAACGGCGTGCAGAATTTCGCGATCTTCCACTTCGCGCAGCTGCGCCGCATCGATTTCACCCGCCTGCCATTGCTGGCGCGCCTGCTTGATCGCCGCCGGGCGCAGCAAACTGCCCACAACATCAGCACGGAACGGCGGTTTCGGTTGTGTCATGTTTAACTCCTGAGTCGCTGCTGGCGGTGGCTGACCGCAACAGACGGGTTAGTAAGATAGCGTAGATTGCCGCACTTGAATCAGATGTCCAGACGGCCACAATGACGTCATCCTGACATGAATTGCGTCATTCAACAATAGAATAGTTTTCATTGCGCGTAACGGCGTTTCATGGAGTAAAAGGCACACAGCGGCTCTCTCTGAGCGGGTCATCGCTTTACCGATGACCCGCTGGGATTACAACGAGGAAGGCGTCGAATGAGGCTGAGGAGATGGCGCTGTCACAATCAGACGGTTGGGTAGCGTAAACAAAAATCGAGAGCCGGCCCCCAAGTCACTGAGAATGTCCAGTCGCGTATCGTGATGGCTAAGCGCATGTTTAACAATGGCCAACCCCAAACCGCTACCGCCCGTCTGGCGCGAACGCGCCTTGTCCACGCGGTAAAAGCGTTCCGTCAACCGGGGCAGATGCTCCGGCGCGATGCCTGGACCGTTGTCGCTGACCTGGAATTGCGCGCCCTGCGACGTCCGCTGCCAGGTCACCTCAATCCGAGTCCCCTCCGGCGTATGGTTGATGGCGTTATAGACCAGATTGGAGACGGCGCTGCGCAACTGCTCTTCATTCCCGAACACCCTCAGCTGTTCGTTCACGTGAAAGACAATTTCGTGCCTCCCCTGACTCAAGGTTTGCGCTTCGCGCTGCAACACCCGCAGCATCAGCGGAATATCGACTTTTTCGTTGAGGTTGATGGCCGCGGCCGCTTCAATACGGGAGAGCGTCAGCAGCTGTTTCACCAGCCCCTCCATCCGCCGCGTCTGTTCTTGCATGGTATTGAGCGCCCTGGCCTGCAACGGCTCGTCCATCGGACCGTCGTGCATCATCTCCAGATACCCTTGCAATACGGTGAGCGGAGTACGCAGTTCGTGGCTCACGTTGGCGAAAAAGTTGCGGCGAGCGCCTTCCAGTTGATGCATCTGTGTGACGTCGCGCACCACCATCATCGTTTGGCCTTCGGAGTAAGGCATTAGCCGAAACTCAACGTGGTGACCGTTGTTCAGTTGCAGAGTTAGCGGACGCTCAAACGACTGAGACTGCATGTAGCGGGAGAATTCAGGATAGCGAAGGAGGTTGAGCACATTCTGCCCGCTGTCATCGGGCCAGCGCAGCCCCAGCAAATGTTGAGCCAGACGGTTACACCAAATGATCGCGCCCTCTTCCGTCGTGATGACGAGCGCATCGGGGAGCGACTCCGCCCCGCTGCGAAAGCGTTTGATCAGCACCGCAAGCTCGCGACGACGACGACGGCTGCGCAACTGCATTTGATACAGGCCGTAAAGCAACGGCTCCCAGCTGCCGCGACCGGGAGGCGGCGTCATACTGCGGTCAATCCAGAGCCAGTGAGAAAGGCGCAGCTGGTTATAGTTATTCCAGCACAGGGCGGACAGCACCGCCGCCAGCAAGAACCACGACAGATAACCGAATATCATTCCCAGCAGCAGCGCGGGAAGGCAGAAGATCGCCAGCTCCGCCGCCAGCCTTTTCCAGGATAAGCGTTCTAACACGTGAGGTTGTCTCCACAGCGGCCGGGATCAGTAGCGCGTCGAGAATCGGTAACCGGTTCCCCGTACTGTCTGCACCATTTTGTCGTGCCCGCTGGCTTCCAGCGCTTTACGCAGGCGGCGTATATGAACATCGACGGTGCGATCTTCGACATAGACATTCGTGCCCCAGACATGGTTCAGCAATTGTTCCCGACTATATACCCGTTCCGGGTGAGTCATAAAGAAATGCAATAGTTTGAACTCGGTCGGCCCCATATCCAGCGCCCGGTCCTCGGTGGTGACGCGATGCGACGAAGGGTCCAGGCTGAGACCGCGCATCTCGATCACGTCTTCAACGGCCATCGGAGAGATGCGGCGCATCACCGCCTTGATACGCGCCACCAGCTCTTTGGGGGAGAACGGTTTGGTAATGTAATCGTCCGCGCCGACTTCCAGACCTTTGACGCGGTCTTCCTCTTCGCCGCGCGCGGTCAGCATCATGACGGGAATATCGCGGGTCAACGTTTCACGCTTCATGTGTTTGATGAACTGCAAACCAGAACCACCGGGGAGCATCCAATCCAGCAATACCAGCTCAGGGTAAGGTTCCGACAGGCGATTGACCGCGCTATCGTAATCTTCGGCTTCTACGGGCTGATAGCCGTTCTGTTCCAGAACGAAACACACCATCTCGCGGATAGGCGCCTCATCTTCTACTACCAAAATGCGTCTTGCCATCGTTAATCCTGCCGTTAATCGTCGCTATTGGCGTGCGGTGGGGATTATGCGTCAGTTTTATGACAGATTTATGATAAAGCGATTTCCTCGTCATATCCTGTTAACTGACCGCATCGGGGCGGATATTCCCTGAGACAGCCCTAAACTGTCTGTCTATAATCGCCGATAATCGTAACATTCAGCCAACCCCGACGCCTCAACAGGACGCTCCATGCAAATTATCCATACCTCCGACTGGCATCTTGGACAGTACTTCTATACCAAGAGCCGGGCCGCAGAACATCAGGCGTTTCTGCGCTGGCTGATTGAGCAGGTGGAGCAGCATCACGTCGATGCCGTCGTTGTGGCCGGCGACATTTTCGATAACGGCACGCCGCCGAGCTACGCCCGGGAAATGTACAACCGCTTTGTGGTCGAGCTCCATCAGACCGGCTGTCAATTGGTCATTTTAGGCGGTAACCATGATTCCGTCGCCACGCTTAACGAGTCGCGACTGCTGCTCTCCTGCCTGAACACGCAGGTCATTGCGAGCTGCGAAGGTGATATCGAACAGCAGGTCATCGTACTGAACAACCGACAGGGCGAACCTGGCGCACTGCTGTGCGCTATTCCGTTCCTGCGGCCGCGCGACGTGCTCACCAGCCAGGCCGGACAGTCGGGCGCCGACAAACAGCGGGCGTTGCAGGAAGCGATTGCCGACCACTATCAGCGCAGCTATCAGCTTGCCGTGCGCCGCCGCGATGAAATGGGCCTCGCGCTGCCGGTTATCGCCACCGGGCACCTAACGACCGTGGGCGTCACCGCCACGGACTCAGTTCGGGATATCTACATCGGTACGTTGGATGCTTTTCCCGCTCAGGCGTTTCCGCCGGCGGATTACATCGCTCTCGGTCATATCCACCGTCCTCAGCGCATCGCTCAGACGGAACACATCCGCTACAGCGGCTCGCCGATCCCCCTCAGTTTCGACGAGTTGAATCACGAGAAATCGGTGTATCTGGTGCGTTTCGAGCAGGACAAACTCGAAGACGTCGCGCCCCTGACGATCCCTGCATTTCAACCGATGCAACTGGTCAAAGGCAGTCTGCCCGAGATCGAACGCCGACTTGCCGGTTTTCGCGAATACGACGGCGAAAAACCGGTTTGGCTGGATATTGAAATCGCCACGCAGGACTACCTGAGCGACATCCAGCAACATATTCAGAACCTGACGGACGACTTGAACGTGGAAGTGGTGCTGTTACGCCGCGCACGCGAACAACATCTGCAAATGCTGGTTCAGCAGGAGAAAGAGACGCTGGACGAACTCCTCCCCGAAGAAGTCTTCGAGAGACGGCTGGCGCTGGAATCGGATCTGGAGGAGCGACAACAGCAACATTTGCGCACGCTGTTCACTCAGGTGTTGCAGGAAGTGGTGGACGATAGCCAGGAGGCAAAAGCATGAAGATTCTGAGTCTACGGCTGAAAAACCTCAACTCGTTGCAGGGTGAATGGAAAATCGATTTCACCCGCGAGCCGTTTGTCAGCAACGGTCTGTTCGCTATCACCGGCCCCACCGGCGCCGGTAAGACGACCCTGCTGGACGCTATTTGCCTGGCGCTATACCACCAGACCCCGCGTCTGAAAGTAAGCCCCAGTCAGAATGAGCTAATGACTCGCCACACTGCGGAATGCCTGGCCGAAGTCGAGTTTGAGGTAAAAGGCACTGCCTATCGCGCATTCTGGAGCCAGCGCCGCGCCCGCAACGCGCCGGACGGCAACCTGCAGGCGCCGAAAGTGGAGCTCGCCTGCTGCGCGGACGGCAAAATCATCACCGATAAAGTCAGCGACAAGCTGGCGACCATCGCGCAGATTACCGGGCTGGATTTTGACCGTTTCACCAAGTCCATGATGCTGTCTCAGGGTCAGTTCGCGGCCTTCCTTAACGCTGAAGCCAGTAAGCGCGCCGAATTGCTGGAAGAGTTGACCGGCACGGACATCTACGGACGGATCTCCGAGCGCGTCTTTGAACAGCATAAAGCGGCGCAAAGCGCGCTCGAACAGCTGCAGGCGCAGGCGGGCGGTATCGAATGTCTGAGCAGCGAACGGCGTGCCGAGCTCGAACAACAGCTCAGCGAGCTACAGCTACAGGAGCAGGACAACACGCGTCATCGCGACGATATCGCCACCCATCAGCGCTGGTTTGAAACGCTGCAAGAACATCAGCGCGCGCTTATATCGAGTGAGGAAAAACAGCGGTCGCTACAGTTAGACAGAGTTCAGGCAAAGCCCCAACTGGCGCGTCTGGAGGCCAGTATTCCCGCAGAAAAACTGCGCCCGATCTACAGTGAGCGCCAACGTTATGCGCAGGAAAAGACGCTCCTCGCGAATCTTGTCGCCAAACTCGATCTGCAAATGACGCAACAGCAGAGCACGCTGGCGCAACTGCAAACGCAGAAAGAAAATGCGGCAGCGCGTCAGCAACACCATGCCGAAGAACGCCAGCGGCAGGAAACAATCATCAACGAGCAGGTCCAGCCGCTGGACCAGCGTATCGCGACGCTACGGGAACAACGCGACCAGCAGCAGCAGTCGCAAGACCAGCAGAAACAGTTGCAAAAAGACCTGATCGAAAAACAGTCCACGCTGCGTCAGGAGCGCGAGCAGGTTAAAGCGCGGCTGGCCCAAATCGCCGAATTCAGGCAGCAACACAGCGTTTACCAGTACTGGGGCAGCCACATTCCGTTATGGGAAGCGCAGTTTCCCCAGTTGCAGGCCTTACAGCGGGAGCTGAAGACGCAGCAGGCAAAGGCTGCCGAGCAGCAGGTCCGAGCCGATTATTGCCAGCAGCAGCGCGCTACGTTGCTGGAAAAACAGCAGGCGCAGCGAAAGACGACGGAAGGCATCCAGCGAAATGACGAACAGTTGCAGCAACGCCTGCATGAACGCGAGACGGCCCAACCGACGGACGGCTTACGCCAACAGCTCAGCGATTTGGCGGACCAGCGCCATGAACGTCAACGCTTCGCCGCCCGCGTCACCGAATTGCAAAGCCTGCTCAGCCAGCACACCCTGCTGGAGTCTCAGTTGCTGGACGACGGGCATCGTATCCAGCAGTTGGAACGAGAGCTGGAACAACAACGCCGTGAGCATCACCTGCGCGTCGGCCACTTTGACGATCTGGATAAGCGCCACGAACTGGAACTGCGCATCGCCAATCTGGAAAGCGAGCGAAAACAGCTGCAACCCGGCAAAGAGTGCCCCCTGTGCGGCTCCACGCATCATCCGGCGATTGAGCGCTATCAGTCGCTGCGTCCATCAGAAACCCAACTGCGGCTGCACGCGCTGCGTCAGGAAGTCGAAGCATTACAGGCTAAAGTGGTACAGACCTCAACCCAGCTGCATCTGTTGCAGCAGCAGCGGCAACAGATGCAGCTGCGACTGGACAAGATTAGCGATGAAATCACCACGCTACGGCAAGAGTGTCAAAGCGTCAGTGAGCGCTTGCATATCGACTTTGACTTCAATCAACCGGAAGCGTTCGTCCACTGGCAGGCGCAGTGCGACGAACAGGAGAAAGCCTTGCAGTCTCAGCTCGCCGAGCGTGAGCAAACTCGACGACAGATCCAGGATAGTAAGGATTTACTGACCTCCGCGCAGCAGTCGCTGCAGCAGACTGAACAGCAGTTGGCGCTGAATGCGCAGCAACGGGAAGCGCTGACGCAGTCCCGAGAGGAGTTGCGGCTTGCGCAGGAGAAAACCGAGCAGGAGCTGGCGCGGCTGCACAATGCGCTGAGCCATAAACTGGCCGAGCTCCATCTCGTCGCTCCCGCCGATGCCCAGCAAGAAGATTGGCTGAACCTCCGTCGGCGTGAATGGCAGCGCTGGCAGGAGAACGAACACGAACAGCACCTGTGCGAGCCCAGGCTATCGGCGCTGAGTACCGGCACCGAACATACGCAACAACGCCTGAAAGAAACAGAGACGGCTCTCGCCATGTTGCAGCAACAGTTGAAAGCAACACGGCAATCGCTGGAAACGGCGCAGCAGTCACGCTGGAATCTGTTAGGCAATCAGAGCGTTAAAGAGGCACTGACGCACCTGCGTCAGCAGGCGCAGGATGACGAACGCGACCTCCGGCTGGCGCAGGAGAAATGGCAGTCAGGTCAGTCTCAACTCAGCCGGATGACCGGCGAGAAACAGTCGCTGGAACAGCAATTGCAACGCACCGAAAATACCCTGAACGAGGTGACAAAGCGCTTTACCGAAGCGTTGCAGGCCAGCCCGTTCAATGATGAAAACGACTTCACCGGCGCGCTGTTGAGCGAAGAGGCGCGCGAGCAACTCACCGCGCTGAAAGATCGATTTAGCCAGCGTCAACAGCAGGCCGATGCGCTACACGCGCAGGCGAATGAAAAACTGGCCCAGCACCAAGCGGTCAGACCGAAATCGCTGCCGGAAGACCTGGTCTATGTGGACGTGCTGCAGATGCTGGTCGAACTTGGCAACATCCTGAAAAACGGCGCGCAGCAGCAGGGCGAGATCCGCCAACAGCTGCAAAGCGACCAGCAGTTGCACGATAAACAGCGTACCTTACTGGAAGAGGTCGCACGGCGCAGGCAGCAGTGCGAAGACTGGGCGCAGCTCAATCAGCTTATCGGCTCCCAGAGTGGCCATAAGTTCCGAATATTTGCGCAAGGGCTAACGCTGGATCACCTGGTGTATCTGGCCAACCGTCAGCTATCACGTTTACACGGGCGCTACATGCTACAGCGTAAAGCCTCCGACACGCTGGAACTGCAGGTGGTCGATACCTGGCAGGCGGACGCCACGCGAGATACCCGCACGCTCTCCGGCGGTGAAAGTTTCCTCGTCAGCCTGGCGCTGGCGCTGGCGCTTTCCGATCTGGTGAGCAACAAGACCCGCATCGACTCGCTGTTCCTCGACGAAGGCTTCGGCTCGCTGGACGGAGACACGCTGGACTCCGCGCTGGACGTGCTCGACAACCTCAACGCGACGGGGAAATCCATCGGCGTCATCAGCCACGTTGAGGCGATGAAAGAGCGAATTCAGGTGCAAATCCGTGTGAAAAAACGCAACGGGTTAGGGATCAGTCAGTTGGACAGTCAGTACGCGGTCAAATAACCCCGGCTTCATCCCTGCGCCAGTCCGGCGGTCGACGGCACCTCGTTTTTATCTTAACGTCGCCCGCCTCAGTCGTTATCATGCGCGCTGACATTAATCCTGCGCGCGTCCTCTTTTTGCGCATTAGCCTGGAACAACAGAATGCTGTGGTTTAAAAATTTAATGATTTATCGCCTCAGCCGCGATGTCCGTTTGTCTGCGGACGAGATGGAAAAGCAGCTGGCCTCATTCTCTTTCACGCCGTGCGGCAGTCAGGACATGACTAAAAGCGGCTGGGTATCGCCGATGGGTTCCCACAGCGAAGCCCTGACGCACGAAGTTAACGGCCAAATTCTGATCTGCGCCCGCAAAGAGGAAAAAATCCTGCCGTCGCCGGTCATCAAGCAGGCGCTGGAATCCAAAATCGATAAGCTGGAAAACGAACAGCACCGCAAACTGAAAAAAACCGAGAAAGACGCTCTCAAGGATGAAGTGCTGCATAGCCTACTGCCGCGGGCGTTCAGCCGATTCAGCCAGATCTGGCTGTGGATTGATACGGTCAACGGCCTGATTATGGTCGACGCCGCCGGCGCCAAAAAGGCGGAAGATACGTTGGCGCTGCTGCGCAAAACGCTCGGTTCTCTGCCCGTCGTGCCGCTAACGATGGAAAGCCCTATCGAGCTGACGATGACCGAGTGGGTCCGCTCCGGCACAACGCCGCAGGGTTTTGCGTTGCAGGACGAAGCCGAGCTGAAGGCCATTCTGGAAGACGGCGGCGTGATCCGCTGCAAAAAACAGGATCTGGTCAGCGACGAAATTGCCGTACATATCGAAGCGGGCAAACTGGTTACCAAACTGGCGCTGGACTGGCAGGAACGCATTCAGCTGATGCTGTCGGACGATGGGTCGTTGAAACGCCTGAAGTTCTCAGACGAACTGCGCGAGCAGAATGACGATATCGACCGGGAGGATTTTGCACAGAAATTCGATGCGGATTTTATTCTGATGACCGCTGAACTGGCGGCGCTCATCGCTAACCTGATAGAAGCGCTGGGCGGCGAAGCTCCGCGTTAAGCCTCTCTTTTACTTCCTCAACATCCCCCGCCAAGAGGCGGGGGGATGTTAATTACAGTTTGAAGTGGCTCACCGCCGAATTGAGCTCCTCGGTTTGCGATTGCAGCGAGGCAAACGCGGCGGCGGACTCCTGAACTAACGCTGCATTCTGCTGCACCATCGAGTCCAGTTGCGCCATCGCCTTGTTGATCTCCTGAATCCCGCGCATTTGCTCTTCCGATGCATGGGTGATCTCCGACATCACCGTTGTCACCGTCGACACGCCGCCGACGATTTCGCTCATGGTGCTACTGGCCTGACGCACCTGTTTTGAACCGGCGCCCACGCTGCGTACCGTTGATTCGATCAGGTCTTTGATCTCTTTCGCCGCCTGGGCGCTACGCTGAGCAAGCGCACGCACCTCTCCGGCAACGACCGCGAACCCCCTGCCCTGCTCGCCCGCTCGGGCGGCTTCGACGGCGGCGTTAAGCGCCAGAATGTTGGTCTGAAATGCAATGCCGTCAATGACGCCGATGATGTCGCCGATTTTACCGGAGGCCACCACGATTTCGTCCATGGTCACAATCACGTCCGAGACCACTTTCCCACCGCTGCGGGCATCTTTCGCCAGTATCAGCGAGCGCTCATTCACGTGCTGAGCCGATCCCGCCGACTGAGTGACCGTCGCCGAAATCTGTTCCAGCGCCGACGCCGTTTGCTGTAGGCTCGCGGCAGAGGCTTCAGTACGAGAGGACAGGTCGTTATTACCTGCAGAAATCTCGTTGGCCGCCATCTGCAGCGAGGCGCTCACATCGCGGATTTGCAGCATAATCATGCTGAGCTTATCAACGAAGCTGTTAAACGAACGTGCAATCTGCGCTACTTCATCGTGACCGTCATCCGGCAAGCGCAGGGTCAGGTCATTGGTTCCGTTGCTGATGTCGTCCATCGCATCACGCACTTGCAGCAGACGTCGCAGAGACGAATTCACCATCAGGCCGACGATCAGCGAGCCAAGCAGCGCAATGACCACCAGCGTGATCACCGACGTGAGCAGCAGCGAATCCATCCCTTCCCTCGCCTGCGCCTTGTCGAGCGCCACCAGCACATACCAGTCCGTCCCTGCGACGGGCTTGGCAAGCACCAGTTTGCTGACGCCGGAGAGCGTCACCTCGACGGGAGTTTTGGCGGACAGAATGCGATCTAAGGCCACCTCAGGCGCGATGTCCTTCAGCGGTTTCATCGTCAGCTCAGGGTTGGGATGGGCGATGATGGTGCCGTCGGCCTGAATGAGCAGGCCGTAACTCTCCGTGGTGGGATGAATGGCGTTGACGTTGGCGATCACATTCTTCATCGCCATATCGCTGCCGACCACGCCTTTAAGCGTGCCGTTATCCACCACCGGTGCGACAAACGACACTACAATGGTGTTCGTGACCATGTCCACGTAGGGAGCGGTTACCAGCGGCTTTCCGGCTTTCACCGCCTGCTGATACCACGGCCGTAGCGTTGGGTTATAGTCCGCGGGAATGCCGCCGGTCTCGACGAACTTCGCCGTTCCGTTGGGGTAGCCCATATACACATTGATAAAGTCGCCCGACAGGGTGATCTGCCGGAATATCGGCACAGGATCGTCGCTACCCACAGCAACGTCATACAACGAGGCCATCATCTGTTTTTTCGATTCCACCCAGTCGCCAATGGCCAGGCTGTGGCTTTCCGTCACGGCTGATAACATATTGTTAATGGATTTATCGTTATATTCCCCTGCCACCTTGTAATTCAGGAAGGTATTAACCATCAGAGAAAATACGATAATTGCGGTACATACAGCCAAAATACGTGCGCGTGTAGTCTTGAGCATCATAGTCAACCACTTGTAATAAAGATTTAAATATCCGATAAAAATACCTCAATCAATTCAGAGGTTTTCTTTTCTTTATGAATTAGGCCGCGTTTCGCTTTCCCTCCCTGACAAGCACTATCTTCTCCCGCACCGCCGCGGGCCCCTTCAGCAAAATACAACGGAAGGACAATTATTCACAGCGTTATGTCCTTTTTTTAAATATAAGAAAATAGAATAAATATTGATGAGTTACGCTTCCGATCAACGCCAAAAAATAGAACGCCGAATTCCATAGGCAATTTTTATATTATAAAAAAAGCATATAAAGTTTTTATTTTGACTGCCGATAATGCGCCGAAAATAGCGACCGACATAGCAATTCGCAATAAATAAATAGCCTCAAGCCAAGATTCAATTTATTTCATCATAAGGAAAATAACGCATCAAAGCGTAAATAGGCGGACCATGATTTCTTCAGGAAAAAGTGCAGAGAAAAAGAATGACGCGCTGACAACGTTGCGAAGAAATAAACGGCGAGGGGAATGGAATATGACACAACCCAATCCGAAGGCGTTGACGAAGCGAGCACCGTTTCCGGCGGTGCCCGCCTTTCAGACGACCTGAATCAAAGGTATTTGCACAGATAAGCCGTGGGTTCGGCGACCTGAAGATTGAATTCGCTCTTCCCCGGCACGGAAAACGTTTCCCCTGCGGAGAACAATCGCCACTCCACCGCGCCCGGCAGAAGCACGTTCAACGCGCCGCTGATGACCGTCATTTCTTCTGGCTGACCGGTCCCGAAGGTGTACTCGCCCTCCGCCATTACCCCAACGCTCGCGCGGCCATCAACGCTGTTGTCTAAGCCAATCGATTTTACTTTTCCTGAGAAATACTCGTTCACCTGCAACATACAAACATCCTCTTATCGAACAGTCATCGTGTTATGAAAAATCATTTTGGAAAAAGGCCGCATGGGCTATCGCCCGCAATGCGAGCTCAGGCCGCCGCCAGTCTGAGCGCCTGCAATACATCCGCCACAATGGATTGTGGGGTCTGTGTCGCATCAATGACGTGATGCGCGACGGACTGATAGAACGCCTCGCGTTCAGCCAGCACCAACGCCATCTCCACCGCGATAGGGCGCCCCGTCAGCGTCGGCCGTTGTTCAGCCAGGGGATCGTCAACCAGCCGTTGGGCCAACAGTCCTGCCGGCGCATGCAGGTAGATGACGCTTCCCCGCTCCTGCATAAAGCGGCGATTTTCCTCCAGCAGGATGATGCCGCCGCCGGTGGCAATCACGCTTTCTGGTTGCGTCACCGCCTGAAGCGCTGCGCTCTCGCGGCGGCGAAAACCCGGCCAGCCTTCCGCTGCTACGACATCGGCCACCGTCATCTGGCTGGTTTCCTGCATGAAAATATCGGTATCGACGAACTGATAGCCGAGCGCGCGCGCCAGCGCTCCTCCCACGGTAGTCTTGCCACACCCTCTGGCGCCAACCATAAAAATCGGTCGTGTCATGTAATGACGAGTCCTTAATTAATCATAGAACCTATCCCACAAGGCGTAATTGCCGCCGCCCATTTGGGCCCAATAGCGTGAAGAAACCGGCACGGACACGAAAGTACGAGCGGATTTCGAGCATGTCGGAGCCTATTCGAGCATGTCAGAGCCCAAATGCAGCTGACATTGCCCGCCGGGGAGAGGCTCTTAGCCGACGACCAGCGCATTAGCCGGCTTCTGTCATACCCAGAGTTGAATCATACAAGCAAAGCGAATGAATAAGAATATTGAACCGCCGCAACGCGGCGATTACCCAACGCCGACGAAAAGCCGCGACGAAAAACGGTTTGTCAGCGCTCTCCCCCCTCCTCACGACTGGTCCTCGCGACGGCATCGCGGCTGGCGTCGGCACGAGACTGTCCGGTCAGTTCAACCAGTTGGCCGGCGCGCATCTCCAGTAGCCGATCCGCCAGGCCAAAGTAGCGATCGTCATGACTAATGGCGATGACCGTTTTGCCTTCGGCCATCAGGTGCGGCAACAACATCTGATAAAACACGCGTCGAAACTGGGGATCCTGATCCGCGGCCCATTCGTCCAACAGCAGGATTTCTCGCTGCTCCGCCAGCGCCAGCAGCAAAGCGACCCGCTTACGCAGCCCCTGAGACAACGACAGGTTTTCGATTTGAGCCCCGTTTAGCTTCAGTTTGTGCTGCATATCGAGACGTTCCACCCAGCGTTCGATCAGCCCCGTTGGCGGCGCTTCGCCTTGCGGTCCCATCAAGCGGTCAAACAGGTGACAATCGGTGAAGACTGCGGAAAACAGCGCCCGATAGTCCGGCAGCGACACCGGATTGCCATCCAACAGAATCTGGCCGCTGACCGGCGTGTAAAGCCCGGTCAGCAGCATCGCCAGCGTGGACTTTCCGCTGCCGTTGCCACCAATGACAAACACCTGTTCACCACGTCGAATACGCACGTTGATCGGACCGACGTCAAAGCCGGATTGACCATAGCGAAAGCGGACGTCGCGTAGCTCGACGCACTGCCAGTGCTGAGGCGCGGCGAACGCCGGAAAACCTTCCTGATAAGGGTCCAGCTTAAGTCGGCGCAGTTTATCAAACGCCACCTGTGCGCTGAGCAGCGTCGGCAATGCGCCAACCGCCTGCAACAACGGCGTGCGCAGGAACAACAGCGTCAGCGAATAGGTCGCGGCCACCGCGTTGTCCGCCCATCCGAGACTGTTGGCCATGAAGAACGCCGCGCCGATCGTGCCCAGCATCATAATGTTCGACCCGTTGATTGCGCTGAGATGATAGGAGTCAGCACACACGATATGGTGCTGATATTCGATGGCATGCTGCTGATAATCCTCTTCGTACAGCCGCCGGGCGCGGTCCCGATTCAGTCTCAGCGCTTTACCTCCTGAAATGACCCGTTCATAGTCTTCATCCAGACTATCCTCCATGTCCCGAACGCGGTTGAAATGGCGGTATACGCGGGAAACCAGCCAAAAACCGCCCCAGATGGTGATTGTCACCCACAGCGTGGTAAACAGCATCATCCGCGGCGACAGCCACGCCAGATAGCAGGCCGCTCCTACGGTCAGGACGACGCCCTGCACCAGTTCCGGCAGGCGGACGAAAGCAATAGTGATACTGCGGATATCGTTAGAGAGGCTGGCCAGCAGTTGAGCATGACCAATATGGTTAATGCGCTCCAGACCAGTATCCAAAATGCGTTTGATGAGCTCCCCGCGCATACGGCTGACGAAATGGTGCCCCAATAGCGTCAGCGCCAGTTGGGCACCTAGAGTAACCACCATCAAAAGCAGAAGTAAGCCCAGAAACTGCGGCAAGACCCAGAGATCTGAGTGCGTTGTGACAATCAGCCGCTGGTTAATGAACGCGATCAGGCCGATTCCCAGCGCCGCACTGGCCAGACTCAGGAAGATGACGGCGATAAAAGGCCAGCGATGTCGCCGGTAAACAAGGTGAATCAGCTTCATAGGATCCCGCTTGATAGGAAGTTGGATGCAGCCAGTTTAGTTAGCGGCAAAACGATATCAATCGGTGATTAGATGAAAGGCGACTGCGATAAGCGTCGCCCATCACCTTGACCTGCGCCCAGAGCCCCGGGCTTAATCAGGGATCTTCCAGGCGGCTTTTGCGATGTCGACGACGTGCTTGAGCTTGGCCCACTGCTCCGCTTCACTCAAAACGGCATCCCCATTTCCTGAGGCGAAACCGCAGGTCGGACTCAGCGCCAGCCTGCGCAGCGGCACATACAGGGATGCCGTATTGACCGCCATCATGACCCGCGACGGATCCTCCAGCTCAGCCTGCCGGCTGCTCACAATTCCGAGAACGACCTTTTGATGGGTGATATGACGGAGCAACTCCAGTTCCGCCGGACGGAGATCGTCATATTCCACCATCAGGCAATCGACCAGTGCGTGTGTCATCGCATAAGTCATGGCATTGAAATCGTCGCCATAGCGCCAGTTACCGGAAAACCCGCCCCGGCACAGATGCAGACTGATAAACATGTCTTCCGGCTTGTCCGCTATCGCCTGATTTAGTGTACGAATGTACAACTCCAGCAGATACTGCGGATCGTTACCCATGCCCTGCTCGCGAGCGATGACAGCGCGATCGGATAGAGAAGCCCACATCGCGTCGTCAAACTGTAGATAGCGGCAACCCGCTTCATAAAATGCCCGAATCACCTGACGGTAGGCGTGGGACAACGCGCTACCGTAAGCCTCAAGCGACGGATAACACGCGTTATTGCGTAGGGAGGGACACAGCAGCATGGTTGGGCTGGGCAGCGTCTGCTTGGCCAGCAGCTCAGATTCGCGGCTGATGGCTTGATGCAGAAAGCGAAAATGCGATAGAAACGGGTGGGATGCATCAAATTCAATCTCTCCCACAATCTTCATGCCGATCGCGCCTTTCTTTCTCCCGGCGGACGGTTCGGAGAGCCGCTCGATACCCGAGAAATGCGTGAAAAAATCGGTCTTCCGGCATACGCATCTCAGTTCACCATCGGTAAGTACACGCAATCCGCAGGCTTTCTGCTGGTCTATCGCATGCATGATTTCTTCGTCTTCGATTTTAGCCAGTGCGTCGTGAGAAAGCCGCCCCAGTTCCCAATCCTGACGCGCCTGTCGTAGCCGCGGCGGGCATACGAGACTACCGAGGTGTTCGGCATGGAAAGGAGGAAACAACGTGTGAGTGGTACGACTCATGAAAACGGATCCTTTTGATATCTTGAGTAATTTGCGCTTCTTTGCGCTCTGTCTTTCACTTAACGCCATCACCAGGCCGCGTTGGCGGCAGATATCGCCCCTTTACAGCGAACACCGGTCGGTCAGTGATGACGAAAGATTGCTTAACTTATTGAAGTTGCTAGCAAGAGTCACTTTTAGTAATTATTTTTCTTGAAACATTTAGATCCGGTTTTTCACCGAGCCCATCACAGGAAGGGCCGGTATCGAAGAGTGAAAACGGGAAAAGCGTCGTATAAACCGGGGGCGAATGAGGCGGTCAGGCAACTTATTCAGCGCAAGGATACCCGAAGAAACGTGTTGAACTCGTCGGACTTCCCGAGGTGACGGCGGTTTTGGTTATTGAAGAATGGAAAACGAAGAAAGTTTGATGCGTAACGCTGAAGATAAGTTATGCACCCTGGCGTTAACGTCAATACGGGCGGACCGGAAAAGGCGGTCCGCTCGTATCAACAAGGTGTGTAGCATGAAGATTTGTCGGTGGCCAACAGCACATAAAGCGGGTTCATCATTAATAAGGATAAATACTAATGTTCCGGTCGCCGTTCAAAACGCCAATTCGTCCGAAGCGGTGTGAAAGTCAAGATACAACTGGCGTCGCTCCTGACTGCCTGGAATAACTTTTGCCCGGCTCCCCCTACGCCCATAGCAGGCTCGGAAAACAACGAAGTCATCATTATGAGTTCGTCGAAGAGACTTTAGAAGAACCGATTATTCCCCAGGTCATCTCTTCCGAACCATTTCCCATCATCTGCTGTATCTTTTCATAAATTTCAGCGGCGGAGAGGCCTTTGTATATCCCTTTGCTGTAGAAGCTGAACATATTGCTGTCCGAACTGCTGCCGTCTTGCCCCATATTCACCAACTCTTCGGTGGTGACGGGCTGGCCGGAGAAAGCATCGTATGCTTCCCAACTCCCGTCGGGGTAGCTGATCATCGACACCAACGTGCCGCCGTACATGGGGATCCCATTCATCATTTGCAGAGAACGTTCAAGCGAGTCGGACTGCACTTCTTCTCTATCGTCCTTAGCCTGCTCGGCTTCGCGAGACTGTAATTGGGTCTCCAGATCCTTCAGCCGCTCGTCGGTCGATTGAGTTGAATCCGACGCGCTCACGATCGCCGTGGTAAACGTCGGCGTGGAAGCGTCGTCCCAGTTCGTCGTCGTCTGACTGTCCAGCGGAAAACCGCCTGTGTTATCCGCCGTGGATGAGCCGCTCTTATTCGCCACGTTAATGGATGTCACGAGGGGATAATAAGGCTTAACGTTTTGACTGTGTGTCTCAATACCCGATATGGCCACAATGTGTCTCCTTGTTATATTTCAATTAATGCCGTCACACCGTAAAAATTACAAGTTATCGTAATAACTAACACCAAAACATTGAAATAAAGTTCAAATGCCGTCATCCCGACAGCGATTATGGGAAATGCAAACAGGCTCCTGGTGGCGAATATCACACATTAAAAAAACAGGCTCCTCTGTCGTCTTGCCATGAAAGGACATCATGAATTAGCGATTGCTGACTTCAGCGTCAAAAAAGAGTCTGTTCTCTAAAATATATCGGCTAATGTATTTTTTTGTTAAGACTAAAAAAGAATAAAAATAGGCTATTCATGGCACACGCTACTATTTCACCCTTGTACAGATTTCCCGTTGAAAACGGATGTCATGATTCCCTCATACGCCATCGTTATTTTTTACAAAACGACATCCAGTACAAAGATAATACGCGATATGCCCTTTCGGTATTTCGACCCACTATTTTCTCTTGAGATCCCCAGCGCACAGGATTTGTGTATTGAGAAGCACGTGGTATCGCCGTCGACAGGCAATGCGACGGTGCTGCAGCTTTTCAACGAGGAATGAAGTTCAGGTCAGACTGCCGGTCGTGAACGACGGAGGCCTCTACGTGCCGATCAATCGCTATATTAAATCCGGCCAGGCCTCGGTCTCCAACGACAGGTGCGATTCTATCGCGCTGTTCGTCGATACCGGAAGCGGGCACTTGTACGAGAGCAGTTGGCGTATGTCCGCTTTATCATCACGGAGGCGCAAAACGTCTGTTTAGAGCTGGAGTCAGACTGCATGAGTATAGGGCGCCTTATGACTATCAGAGGCCGACATTTCAGCACCTGCTGCAAAAAAACGCCGTCGCTATCCATGCAGGGACTGGCTAATCATATGACGCGGCAGCATAAAATCCAGCAAGGCAGGCAGCAGTGACGAAACGACACTCCCCTCAGGGGAGTCAGGCACCAGCCTGAACCCGCAGCCCCAGAGCTGGCCCAACGCAACAACCGGCTCCGCTCGCTGGTGGTCAAGCCAATATAAAAAGCGACCCACAATCTCTTGAGCGATGTTTTTAACCTCAGCGCCACCATCGATTTGACCGAACTCGCGCTGGAACGGGTGACTGCCGGGCTGCTCTCTGGATAGCGCCCCCCTTCGAACGCCTCATCATCGACGGTAAGGTGCCATGAAATAAATAGTTTCATTATTGTACGTCGAAATAAAATACCGCTGCGCCAAAGTATTATTCATTGTTTATTCAGCTAATAGGAGGAGGTAATCAAAAAGTCTACGGAATAAAAAAACGAGGTAATTAAAAATACCGAGAATTTAACGCGTGGAATAAATAAACAGAGACGCTTCCTGAAATCAATACGGCTATTTCAGGAAGCAAGAGAACGACGGATTAGTTCTTCTTCACGAACTCGGATTTCAGCTTCATCGCGCCGAAACCGTCGATTTTGCAGTCGATGTTGTGGTCGCCTTCCACCAAACGGATCCCTTTCACGCGCGTACCGATTTTAAGCGGAGTAGAACTGCCCTTCACTTTCAGATCCTTGATCACGGTGACCGTGTCGCCGTCAACCAGCAGGTTGCCATTGGCATCGCGAACGACCAGTCCCTCTTCCTGCTCCGCGGCTTCACCCGCCATTGACCAAACATGCCCGCACTCAGGACAGTTCAGCATGTCGTTGTCCTGCCAGGTGTATTCAGATTGGCATTTTGGGCAATTGGGTAGCTGTTGCATGATAAAATTCCTAAAAATAAAAAATGTATGTAAAAAACAAATAAAATCAATAGCAGTATATTTAGCTGAGCATATTTTAACGTTTTAAGGCCCCGCTGAGTAGCCATCTTTACGTAAAGGTCTTTCGGGCGACACGAAAACCGGGACCATCAACGCAGGTTGACGGTCCCGGTAAAGGGAAAAAGAAGCTGCTCGACAGGAAGTTATCGGCGTCTATGCCGAAGGTTCGACCGAACGAAACGGCTGCTATCTCGCCGAATTGCGCACATACGCTATTTAATGATCGAACCATCACGCAGGATAAACATCATATTGCCGTCCCAAAATTCGGCGATAAAGATGTCGTCTTCTTTGAGTTCATGCCTTCTGAGCTGTTTTGCCAGCCAATCCTCATCTTTTTCGATTTGTTCCAACTCTCTTCGCCGGATTTCGCCATCTTTCATGACAATCACAGAGGGCATTTCGGTGTCTTCGCAGACCACCGTCAACTGACCGCCGGGCTCGATCTGCGCATAGGTGATTTGTTGAAATGAACGAATCCCCTGCGAGTGAAGCTGTGAAGCGACATTGAGGATATCGATTTTGTTTTTCTGTCGCAGGATATTTTCCATTAGAAAACGGCCTTTTTTGACGATCGGCAAAGGATCGCCAATAGCGATAGAACGAAACAGATGAAAATGCTTGCTGATGAAATTCAGCAATGAAATAAGTCCGACGCCGATAAATAATACGATGATGTATTGGTAAAGCGGTATGCTGTCGCTATAAATAACCCCGCCGATAATCCCCCCGAGAACGAAGTTACCGATGAAATCCACCGGCGTCATTTGCGATAACTGTGTTTTACCTGAAATATTCAGGTGAGTGATAACAATGGTAAAACCAATAATGAACTTAATTAATACTAAGCAATAATATTCCATCTCTGCTCTATTCACAGCGTCTGCTGCGCCTCAGTTTTATGACCGAAGACAGTATAATAGAGAATGAGAACTTCGCCTGACCTCGGCACCGCCAGGAATTAATTCATGCCGAATAATAATCCGCCATAGCATCACGACCAGGCAGCCTATTAGCGGTACGCAATGCTGCGGTGGATGATAAAGGAGGTTCAGCTGGCGCGGCCTAGCAAAAGCGTGCCGCACGAAATGGAGAGACAAAGACATGCCAACCCGGCGAGCGGGTCGGCATGAAGCATTGCGGGTTTTAACGTTAGGCTTTCGCTTTGTAACGCTCGGCCAGGCTGTTAGCCGCGACCATCGCGTTGTAAACATCGTCTGCGGTCACTTCCATCGGCATGTTGCCCATCGTGTCGTCTTTGTGGCAGGCGATTTCCGCCACTTTACGCCATTCGGCTTCAACAAACGTTTTCAGTCCCATATCTTCCAGCGTCAACGGCAGGCCGGCCGTTTTGATGATGCGAATCACTTCATCAAACTCAGCCACCGGCGCGTTTTCCAGCACCAGTTGCGTCAGCAGGCCGAACACCACTTTTTCACCGTGCTGAGCTCTGTGCAAATCCGGCACGACGGACATCCCATTATTCACCGCATGGGCGGCCGCCAGACCACCGGATTCAGCGCCGACGCCGCTCAAATAGATGGTCGCTTCAATCGACTGTTCCAGCGCAGGCGTCGCCACCTTGTTTTTGATGGCATCCATGGCGGATTCAACATTTTCACTCAGCAGTTGATAACACAGTTTTGCCAGTTCCAGCCCCGTTCTTGACGGTTTTTTCAGCACCAGGTTGATGCCGTCCGCCTGATAACAGGCGCGAGCTTCAAAATAGGTCGCCAGCGCATCACCCACGCCCGCCGCAAAGAAACGGACCGGCGCAGAAGCAATGATAGCGGTGTCCGCAATCACCGCATCCGGGTTCTGAGGCAGGAACAGGTAACGGTCAAATTCGCCGTTTTCTTTATAGATAACGGACAGCGCGGTGCAAGGCGCATCGGTAGACGCAATAGTCGGGAACAGGATGACAGGCAGTTTCTGGTAGAACGCCACAGCTTTAGATACGTCAAGCGTTTTACCCCCGCCCACGCCGACAATAATATTCGCTTTCTGAGCGTTGACGATGTCGCCAAGGCGATTGATTTCAACGTCGGTACACTCGTAATTGAATTTCTCGGCGGTACATTTCATCCCCTTTTCAAGCAGGGGCGGAACGGCGTCATCTTTGACTTTTTGCAGAATGAATTCGTCACAAATGATTAATGCGTTATCTCCGAAATCTTTTACGAAATCGTGAAGCTGATTGAGAATACCATTGCCGATAAAGAATTTTTTAGGAGAGGTTATAGTGCGAGGCGTTTTCATTATCTGAAGCTCCTGAATCATTAAGTTTTGCCGTGCCAGTTTGATTACCCGTACGGCAACCTGGTGTCGCGATATAATAACACCGCCATTATGAAACTAAAGTAATCATTTTTATCAAACCCGTGTTGCCGCAAATCAAAAACCGGTAAAACATGAAAAACAAAACAAAAAAACGCTATAAAAGGAATAAAAATCAATGAATTTTTTCGATAAAATTACATTAGAAGTGTGTGATACCACGCTCCACACACCTAAAAACTCAATCCATTGTTTTTTAACTAAAAAACAAATTATAAAACTGAGAAAAGGACAATAAAACAACAATACCTGATGAAATGACTCGGGATTTGAATATAAAAACAGGTGCCGTTTTTTAATCTCCCCGAGTCCCCAATTAGCCTGATCCCAGGCCATAAAATTACGCTTTGACAACTATTACTCCCCGAATGAAAACATCTTTTTATTCTTAGGAAAATAAGTTTCATTTAAATCATCATTCCCCATTTTCACTCAGCCTATTTGATGATAAATACGGCATCATTTCCGACCGGTTGTTGCGACATTAAAGAAAAATAAACCGATTATCTCCCGGACAATCGGTTCAAATAATCACCGAGTGGCTCTCTAATTACTGATTCAAATAACTGCCCGATGCGATGGATTATCGGAGCGGAAATCAGTGACAGCAGCGCCGTTATCACACGAAAACGGGGGGTGTATTACCACCAGACCGGCGCAGCACTTCCCATAAGAGACCTGCCACAAGACATCGCGATTCATCGTGAAATAGAGAAGAGAAGACAAGAAAGGGGAATTAGAGGGCGAACGCCGGGCAGGCGGGCATCGCAGGTTGCCAGTCCGCGACACCCTATCGCCAACCGCCTGTCGGCAAACGGGAAGTCCACTTGCTGACCGTATATCCATTATACGGCTCGGCCAGTTACCCGGGTCACCGCCACAGCTTGGGAAAACTTAACAGCGGTGAGTGATTGACGCGCCTGTTGTTAGAATTTTTCCCAGTTATCCTCGCCCGTTTTCTTACTGCCGGTGCTCGCAGGCAGCGTTTTGGCGTTGGAGGAAGATGACGTTTTCTTCGTTAGCGTAGGCCGTAACAGCGTGTTTTCATCTGCGGGGAGTTTGAAAGAGGAGACGGCGTGAGTCAGATGATGCACCTGCTCTTCCAGCGACGCGGCTGCTGCCGCGGATTCCTGAACCAACGCCGCATTTTGCTGCGTCACGCCATCCATTTCCGTCACCGCTTGTTCTATCTGACCGATACCGCGGCTCTGCTCGTCGGACGCCGTGGCGATTTCTCCCATCAAATCGTTAATGCGCGTGATGGAGGTGATAATGGCGGACATCGCCTCTCCGGTCTTCGTGACCTGCTCCGATCCCATACGCACGCCGCTCACCGATTCGCTAATCAGCCCTTCAATCTCTTTTGCCGCCTGAGCGCTGCGCTGCGCCAGATTGCGGACCTCACCGGCCACAACAGCGAACCCCCGCCCTTGCTCTCCGGCTCTGGCCGCTTCTACCGCCGCGTTCAATGCCAGTATATTGGTCTGGAATGCAATACCGTTGATGACGCTAGTAATATCTTCGATTTTCTTCGAACTAGAGGTGATGCCCAGCATGGTCTCACCCACTTCTTTGGCCACCTTTTCCCCCTCCTGCGCCGCTTTCACCGCGTCCTGAGTCAGGCTAGTCGCCTGATACACGTTCGCCGTATTCTGTTTGACGGTCGCGCCCAGCTCTTCCATGCTCGCCGCCGTTTGCGCCAGCGCGGACGCCTGCTGTTCTGTGCGGGAAGACAGGTCGATGTTGCCCGCCGCAATTTCCTGGGACGCGTGAGCGACGGTATAGCTCGAGTTGCGCACCTGCCCGATAATCTGCACCAGTGAGAGACGCATCTGCTCCATGGAGCGCATCAGATCGCCAATCTCGCCTTTCAGATGCACATTCACCGAGGTTTCCAGATGACCGCGGGCAATCTGACTGCAGTGATCTTTGGCAATACCCAGTTGATCCAGAACAAAGCGTTTCAGCAGGAAAATCATCCCGGCGATGATAGCGATAAACACCACAGCGGAGATAACAATCAGGGCCATTGAGAAGGTGAAGTTACTCTGCGCATCCTGATTCAGCTGTTTGGCATATTGCTCACGGAATTCCAGGAGTTTATCCAGTGCGATTTCGTACTGACGGTCCAGCTTTCGGACAACCGCCAGCTGCGCATAAAATGTGGGTTCGTCGTTTTTGGCAGCCGCATCCAGCAGAGGCTGCAATCCATCCTGACGATAGGCGAGATAAGTGGTGCGATACGCGTCGGCCAGCGGACCTTCCGACGGTTGCTTGGGAGCATTAAGGTAAGCCTGAAATGCCGCATCCGCTTTCGCCAGGACGGCGTTTACGCCCTCCCGCATCGTCTGGGAATTCTGACGGCCCCCTTCTTCCATATCCTCCATATATTCCATGATACGTACTCGCATGGTGCGGCTGTGATTGATGGGGTCAATGACCGACAGCACAACGCGTATTTCTTTATTCACACTATCCAGTGAATCGTTGCTGCGTATCAGCATCCAGACATTCGATATCGTACTGGCGAAAAAAATAAGTAAAAGTGTACCAAGAATAATAAAAGAGAAGCGTTTTATTGACATGATAAGTCCTATAAATGAGCAAAGTGACGATATTGCCGACATGATTACTATCGGCAGAGAAAGCGCGCAGTTAAGCTCAATTGGACTCTAAATATGACTTGGTACCGACTTTTTATCAAAAAGCCAACCAAGATCAACCTAAACACAAAAAACCATTGATTATAAATAACAAATTAACTCAGTGGGCTTCAATACGACTGTCTTTTGACATTGAATATCACGCGGAAGGCATTCGGAAAGGCATGGAAAATCGCGCCTATATTTATGCTCTGATGACAGACAGATTATCAGTCATTGCTTGATCAAAAATAAGACAGAGGAACTGATGCCAAGAAAAGTGAAACATCACCCATAATCGTGAAGAATTATTCATCCTTAACTAAGGGGATTATTCCATAAATATTCATTAAGCCACGCATTTTTCAGCACAAATACGTAGAAATGATGAACAAAGACAATATATCCGATTGGCGCGGAGCCGTACTTCAACGAACAATCAACATATCGGCAAAGTGTGATCCGATGGGTTAAAAGAGTGGGATAACGCATTGGGATGTAGAAGCTTATCGACACACTGCGTGTCGCGTGGAAAGAGGCAAGGTACATCGATAGATTGTTGTATATAGTTTACAAAATACAATTTAGTTAAACCAACAGTGAATGTAAGAGTAAAATCCTAAACTACTTCAGCCACCCGCTCCCCCCCCTCTTCAAGCTTCTCCAGCGCCTGAATATGCTTTTCTTTTTGCATTCGACCGATATTTTGCAACTTCCATTTTACCGCCTGTGAATGCTCAATCTGGTCTTCAGGCGCGAGACTCCAATCTGGTTGACCACTTTTGAAAGACATCAAAAAATCATAGTCCCGCCGCGTGAATTGTGCTTTGAAAGCAGTCACCATTAATTTGGGTATCGCATTGAGTTCTTCCAGAGAGACCGCATCGAATGTCATTCCGATAAATTCATGCGCACATAGCTCAGAAATATCTTTCCAGCGGGGATTTGGTACCTCTGATAATGGGCATGGGTGTCCCAGTAGATCAGTGATGAAACCATTAAAGATGCGGCGATCAATACCCTGCGTTTCGAGTAGCATTTTGACGTCATAAAAATCCGGGGATGCTGCCTGTCCATGGCGGCACAAAGCTTACCACCCTAAAGGTAGGCAAGAGAGACAACCTGAACGGTGGCAAAACCGGTTTCGTCCTCTACCGCGTCAACAACATCACTTTCCTCAGAAGGGTACAGCGTACCTCGCGCAACAGGAGACACCTCTATCTTTATCTGTGCCCCCTCTGAGAAGAAACCACAATGCGCATTTCATCAGGGTGATTTGTTTGCAGCACCGCCGAAATATCGGCTTGTCGTTACAGTATTTCAGCAATATGGTTCGATGCGGCGCGGACATTTGGCAATGCCTCATTCCTGCTTTCCAGCGTGATGTAAGCCAAATCGATATCAACCGATAAGCGGGGAAAATCACGAAAAAACAAGTTAATCGCCGTCCCGCCTTTTAATGCAAAACGGCGTTCTGTGGCAACAAGCGGCAATGATCGCATCAATAGCGATGTTATACACTTCCCCGGTTCGGCACTCGGTCATAGCGTGAGGCGCAATACATTCTTGATTGACGACGTCAATGCGGACCGGGGAGCCAACGCGAAAACTTAGCCGGTTCTTTCTCATTCGGAACACGTGTTCCACGACCACAAGTCAGCTTGATTTTTATCTGCCGCAGACTGGATTTCGCCAACGGCGCCGAATTGGCAAAGTTCTCATCGAGACGGCCTGAGCCAATAGCGAATTCATAGGCTGAAGATAGCTCTCGCAATAAATGTCCGGCCTGAACGTTGGCACCGCGTGCAAGCACGATATTGACCAGATCGATAATCTCCTTACGCGTCACTTCGGCGGCAATCTTATCCCCTATTATAGCAACCGCATCATGCTGCAAAATGCGGCGCACTTCCATCTGCCCTTTCTTCTTACGCGCTCCGGGGATGATTTTACCCTCCGTACTATTACGATCTTTAATTCGCTCCGACAGATAAATCTCGACCAATCTCTGAGAAATGAGGGCAGGGTTGGCTGTTTCTGGCTTTCTTAGATCTGTTTTTGCTTTTTTTCTTAACTCGGTTGCAGGGCAGAGACCTTCATTCCTGATTTGCGTCAATTCCTGCAATTCCAAACATGCCATTTCACACAAAGTTTGCAGGGCGCTTCCCGCTTTTGCCTGTGTCAGTTTGCAAGTCGCTAAGCTAATATAGCGTTCAATAAAGGTCGAGATATCCATTGCCGTAGATGTTCTTTCAGCCTGTTATTCCCGCTAGCGTCGTCGGTAAGCTAGTCCGCCGTCTCACCATTTTGCTGGCGTTAAACAAGAGCGTTTTGCCAACCTGTTTTCCTGTCGAACGCACTCCGCTATGATGACCCGCTGATTGATACGCAGGAGTCGCATTCCGACTTTAATGCGAACATGTTCAGCAGCTCGCTGCGGTACGACGGCGACACCCCACAAGAACAAAAAAATATAACTCAAAATCAATGGATTATAAAAAACCGCATGAAAACCACCGACAACCTCGATAATCACACGCCCATGATGCAGCAGTACCTTAGGCTGAAAGCAGAACATCCGGAAATCCTGTTGTTCTACCGCATGGGCGATTTTTACGAGCTGTTCTACGATGACGCTAAGCGGGCATCGCAGCTGCTGGATATTTCATTAACCAAACGCGGTGCCTCTGCGGGAGAGCCTATTCCAATGGCTGGCGTCCCCCATCATGCTGTGGAAACCTACCTGGCCCGGCTGGTGCAATTGGGTGAGTCCGTCGCCATCTGCGAACAGATCGGCGACCCCGCTTTAAGTAAAGGGCCGGTAGAACGGAAAGTCGTGCGCATCGTGACGCCGGGCACGATTAGCGACGAAGCGTTGCTTGAGGAGCGTCAGGATAACCTGCTGGCGGCTATCTGGCAGGATGGTCGCGGATTCGGTTATGCCACGCTGGACATCAGCTCAGGGCGTTTTCGACTGGCGGAACCCGCCGATGCTGGAAGCATGGCCGCCGAACTGCAGCGCACTAATCCGGCTGAGCTGCTTTACCCCGAGACGTTTGAACTGATGTCGCTTATTGAGCATCGCAACGGGCTGCGCCGCCGTCCCCTGTGGGAGTTCGAGCTGGATACAGCCCGCCAGCAGTTGAATCTGCAGTTCGGTACGCGCGACCTGACGGGCTTTGGCGTCGAACAGGCCAAGCTCGGGCTGCGCGCTGCCGGATGTCTGCTGCAATATGCCAAAGACACGCAGCGTACTACGCTGCCGCATATTCGCGGCATCACGATGGAGCGCCAGCAGGACGGCATCATCATGGATGCCGCGACGCGACGCAATCTGGAACTCACGCAAAACCTGTCCGGCGGCCCCGAAAATACGTTAGCAGCCGTGCTGGACTGTACCGTGACGCCGATGGGCAGCCGAATGCTGAAACGCTGGGTGCACATGCCGAGCCGTCACGTTCAGACGTTAACGCAACGTCAGCAGGCCATCGGAGCACTACAGGATCTGGCCGTGGAATTGCAGCCTTTTCTGCGTCAGGTCGGCGATCTGGAGCGTATTCTGGCGCGGCTGGCGCTGCGCACGGCGCGTCCGCGCGATCTGGCGAGAATGCGCCATGCTTTCCATCAACTGCCGGACATTCATGCCCTGCTGTCATCAATCGACGCTGATGCGGTTCAGCGACTTTCCAGCCAAATAGGCCAGTTCGATGAGCTGCGCGATCTCTTGGAGCGTGCGCTGGTTGCAGCGCCGCCGGTTCTGGTCCGGGACGGCGGCGTTATCGCCACCGGCTATAATGAAGAGCTGGACGAGTGGCGCAGCCTTGCCGCAGGCGCCACCGACTATCTGGACAAACTGGAAATCCGTGAACGCGAAAAGCTTGGCATCGATACGCTCAAAGTCGGTTTCAACGGCGTACACGGCTATTTCATTCAGGTTAGCCGCGGCCAGAGCCATCTGGTGCCGATGCACTATGTGCGTCGCCAAACGCTGAAAAACGCCGAACGCTACATCATCCCAGAGCTGAAAGAATACGAAGACAAAGTTCTCACCTCTAAAGGCAAGGCGCTGGCGCTGGAGAAGGCGCTTTACGATCAGTTATTCGACATGCTGCTTCCCCATTTGGAGGCGCTGCAACAAAGCGCCAGCGCGCTGGCGGAACTGGACGTCCTGACCAACCTGGCGGAGCGCGCGGACACGCTCAACTATATCTGTCCGACGTTAAGCGACCGGCCCGGTATCAAGATTACCGGCGGCCGGCACCCCGTCGTGGAACAGGTGCTGAGCGAGCCGTTTATCGCCAATCCGCTGTCACTGTCCCCGCAGCGTCGCCTGCTGATCATCACCGGTCCGAATATGGGCGGGAAAAGTACCTATATGCGTCAGGCGGCGCTTATCGTACTGATGGCCCATATCGGCAGCTATGTACCGGCGGATCAGGCCGTCATTGGCCCGGTCGACCGCATCTTTACCCGCGTCGGCGCAGCGGACGATCTGGCGTCAGGTCGCTCCACCTTCATGGTGGAAATGACCGAGACCGCCAATATTCTGCATAACGCGACGGAGCAAAGTCTGGTGCTGATGGATGAGATCGGCCGAGGGACGTCGACCTATGACGGCCTGTCTCTGGCCTGGTCGTGCGCAGAAACGCTGGCGAACAAGATTAAAGCCATGACGCTGTTCGCCACCCACTACTTCGAACTGACCAATCTGCCGGAGAAAATGGAAGGCGTCGTCAATGTTCATCTGGATGCTCTGGAGCACGGCGATACCATCGCCTTTATGCACAGCGTGCAGGATGGGGCCGCCAGCAAGAGCTACGGCCTGGCGGTGGCTGCGCTGGCCGGCGTGCCGAAAGACGTGATCAAACGCGCCCGCCAAAAACTGAAAGAGCTGGAAACGCTGTCCAATAATGCTTCAAGCAGCCATATCGACGGAGCCCAGTTAATGTTGCTGGCTCCCGAAGAGCCGTCTGCCGCAATTGAAGCGTTGGAAACCCTCGACCCCGATATGCTGACTCCGCGTCAGGCGCTTGACTGGCTCTATCAGTTGAAAAAGATGCTCTGAATCGAAGGCAAACTATCACACGGCTGTCGCAAGGCGGCCGTGACTCACGCCTATCGCATGAGTTCCACGTGACGGCGGCTTTCTACACTGCCACTCGTTCAGCGCAGAAACAAAGGAAAGGATGGGGTGATTAAATAGCCAACATCCCTATTGCCGCACGATTTGCCAGTCATCAAAAACGACTTCCAGATGATGCTGATCGTCTGACAACCAGATGGTGCCTTCCTGCAACGTGGCCTGCAGCGACATATTGCGGCGGACCAATGTGGTCAGCTGCATCAGCTGTTTATCATCCAAAAAACGCACCGTCAGATTGGGGAGCTGCGCCGCTTTATCCGCCATCGACTGCCACCAGACTCGGGCCGCGCGCTCGTTGTAGGCATACAACACCGCCTCGCGCGTCAGGCTGCACGCTTTCTTCAAACGCTTCTCGTCCGGCAATCCCAGTTCGATCCACTGCTCAATCTGCTGATCGTCACTGTGCCGCCAGATTTCGGGTTCGTTGTCCGCACACAGTCCTTTTGTGAACCGTAATGTCTCGTCGGCGTGGCAAATCCACGCCAGCAGACGCAGCATCATTCGCTGGTCGGTTTCGGAAGGATGCTGCGCTATCGTCAATGTGGCATCGTGGAAAAAATGGCGATCCATATCGGCAATATTGACTGCCGCTTTGTACACCGTTGCTTTTAACGCCATGTTTCACCTCTTGGTTTGGGCCGACAGTGTACTGGAGAACCGCCGTGCCTCACACCCCAGGTTTTGTATTAGGCCTCAGGCATAATAATGATAACCAGTAAATGCCTATGCTATAGTCGGCTGGCAGGATAGCGTTCATTTTCTTCATAGGTTTATACCTCCGGTGACGTCAATATGAAGGCTACCAGGCTGAGCTCTAAGGGAGGGTATAGTGCAACAATACGGTGAATTAGTACGTCGTCTCTATGCAGAGATCGCCAGCGGTAACCTAGGTTATCTACCCGATGCACTGGGTTGTGTATTAAAAACCCTGGACGAAATTGCCTTAAATAGCGATTTGCCGTCCTCAGTCAGGGAACAGGCGGCGTATGCCGCCGCTAACTTATTGGTGAGCGATTATGTCAATGAGTAATGAATATCAACCCATCAATTGTGATGATTACGATAATCTTGAAGCCACCTGCCAACAGCGCCTGACGTTGACGGTGGAATTGCGTAACGGTGAAGTGGTGGCCGGGAAAGCCAGCGACATCATCTCTCGCAAGCATGTCGAATATCTGCTGCTTGATGATGCGGGCCACGTCAGGGAAGTTCGGCTTGACCATATCCTCAGCTTCAGCCATCCCGAAATAGGTAAAGTCGTGGTTAGCGAACCCTGACCGAACTTTATCTCGCCAATTAAACGGACAACCTGGTTGTCCGTTTTCACATTAAAAATTCCTCATTGACGGCAAAGACGCTGGATGCCAGACGATACGCCAGGCGGCGTTTTCCGACTCGGGGCGCCCTTCACGCGTGACAAACGTCCCCATCGCCGCGATAAGCCGTTCACCGTAGAAGATTAGCGGCGTGCGCTCTCTCATCCAGGGTGCGACGCCTGACTCCTGCCACAGTTTTTTCAACTGACGCCCATGATCGCGCCCGACGATGTGAAATTTTCCCTGCGCATGAAAGCGTACCGTCACCGCTTCGTCGGGATAAGGACGGCGCACCGCGACACCCTGTGGCCCCAATGCCAGCGTTCCCAGTTCAGAGGGAAGCGCCAGCGGCGCTGACGCCGGTTCCCAGGTCAACACCGTATCTCGGACCGACGTCCACTGCGGCAAAACATATAAACCATCGCGAAAACGCCGGATCTGCCACGGCCCTAGTACCAACTGCGGTTCAGCATCCCGCCGGCTAAGCGCCACGTCTTGCCACAACCGTTGCAGCTGTTCCCGCGAAGGCATCCTCACACCTTCAGCCGCCAGCCAACGCCGTAATAACGCGGCGCGCCGCAGCGGGCCATAAGATTCAAGAGCCGTAATCGACAACCCGCCGTCGGCGCGGCGAAGCGATTGCAGCGACTCGGCCAGCAGCTCATCCAGCAGTTGCTCTTGCTCCGCACAGAGCTCGGCGCTGCGGGAGACCGCAGCCGGGAAATGCGGCCAGCGCTGCGTCAAAACGGGTAAAACCTGGCGACGAAGGAAATTACGATCAAAGCGATCGTCATTATTGCTATCGTCTTCAATCCAACTCAGGTCATGATGCGCCGCATACTCGGCAAGTTGAGCGCGGCTGAAAGCCAGCAGCGGTCGTAAATGTGTCTGTTCGCCAAATTGTGTCGCCGACGCCATCGCCGACAACCCCGCAGGACCGCTGCCGCGCTTGAGCGCCAGCAGAAAAGTTTCACTTTGATCGTTCAGATGCTGTGCCGTGAGCAGCACCTCGTTCATGTGCAAATGCTTACGGATAGCCTGATAGCGCGCCTCACGCGCTGCGGCCTCAATCCCGCCCTGCTGCGCATCCACCTGCACCGGCAGAACGCTGAAAGGAACATGCCAGTCTGAACACTGACCCGCGCAGTGCTGCGCCCAGCTATCGGCGAATGCACTGAGTCCGTGGTGGACATACGCCGCCCGCAGCGAGAATCCATACTGTTCTCTTAAGCGCACACACAGATGCAGCAGGACGGTGGAGTCCAACCCGCCGCTGTAGGCGAGCAGGTAACTGCCTCCGGACGTCACCTGGCGCGAGACCGCGTTTAACAGCACCTCATCGCTGCGAGTCGATGCGTTATCGTTCATACAATTCCAACGGCAAGTCATCTGGATCGGCAAAGAAAGTGAACCGTTGACCGGTCTCTTCATCAATACGAATGGGCTCGCAGTTTACGCCCAAGCGGGTCAGCTCGCTGACCGCTTGGGCTATATCTTCAACGGCAAAAGCCAGGTGTCTGAGTCCCTGGGCCTCGGGACGACTCACGCGCGAAGGCGCATCAGGGAAGGAGAACAGCTCAATGACGTAGTGGCCGTTCAACGCCAAATCGCCCTTCCAGGAGTCTCTGGCGGCACGATAAATCTCGTGCTGCAGGGTAAATCCCAGCAGGCCGCAGTAAAAGCGTTTGCTCCGTTCGTAGTCAGACGCAATGATGGCAATATGATGAATTCCCTGAAGTTTCAGCATAGCGACTCCCGACAAGCGCGGTGTGAGGAAAGGATAAAGGCCATCATAACAAAAAGTCCGCGGTCATTGCTGACCACGGACTTTTTCGGACGGAGAGAACAATCAGCAGTAGCCGTAGTTCATCAACCGCTGATAACGACGGTTCAACAGCTCCTGTTCGCTGAACGCATCCAGCTCGCGCAGATCGGCCAGTAGTTGAGACTTCAGCGATGCGGACATGGCGTCCACGTCGCGATGCGCTGAACCCAGCGGTTCAGGGATCACCGTGTCGATCAGGCCCAGTTCTTTCAGACGCGGGGCGATAATGCCCATCGCTTCTGCGGCCAACGGCGCCTTGTCCGCGCTTTTCCACAGGATAGAGGCGCAGCCCTCTGGGGAAATCACGGAGTAGGTGCTGAACTGCAACATATTGACCTTGTCGCCAACGCCGATTGCCAGCGCGCCACCGGAACCACCTTCGCCAATCACGGTGCAGATAATGGGCACGCTCAGCTCTGACATTTCACGCAGGTTACGGGCAATCGCTTCAGACTGGCCGCGCTCTTCCGCGCCCACGCCCGGATAAGCACCAGGGGTGTCGATGAAGGTGATGATCGGCATTTTAAAACGCTCGGCCATTTCCATCAGGCGCAGTGCTTTACGATAGCCTTCCGGCGCCGGCATACCAAAGTTACGACGAATTTTTTCTTTGGTTTCACGGCCTTTCTGATGACCGATAACCATGACGGGACGGCCATCCAGACGCGCAATGCCCCCAACGATCGCTTTATCGTCAGCGTAGGCGCGGTCGCCTGCCAGCTCATCGAAATCGGTGAAAACGCGGTTGATATAGTCAAGCGTATAAGGACGCTGAGGATGACGCGCCAGTTGAGCAACCTGCCATGCGCCCAGGTCGGCGAAGATTTTACGCGTCAATTCTACGCTTTTTTCGCGCAGACGCTTAACCTCTTCGTCCAGGTTTATATCCAATTTTTCGTCTTGACGGCTGACGGCGGTCAGAGAGTCAATTTTCGCCTCCAACTCTGCAATCGGCTGCTCAAAATCAAGAAAATTCAGACTCATAGTAATCCTATATTAGTCAAATTCCAGTTCTACCTGTTCATTACCCACTACGGTGCGCAGATCGTTCAGGAGCACGTCGGTCGGGGTCACGCGCCATGCTGCGCCGAAGCGTAGCCGAGCTCGCGCATCCTCCCTCTGGTAATAAAGATGCACCGGAATCGTCCCTGATCGATGGGGTTCCAACGACTGACGGAGACGGTTTAACAACTGGTCATCAATTTGCCTGTCAGTCAGCGAGATAGCAAGTCCACGCGCATATTTTTCCCGCGCTTCGCTGATATCCAAAATCTCGCGAGCGGTCATTTTAAGCCCACCGCTGAAATCATCAAAACTGACCTGTCCACTGACGATCAAAATACGGTCTTGCTCCAGCAAATGCTGGTATTTATCCAATGCATCGGTGAATAACATCACCTCCAGACGACCGGAGCGATCGTCCAGAGTACACAAACCGATGCGGTTGCCTCGTTTGGTCACCATAACGCGGGCGGAAAGCACCAGACCCACCGCAGTGGTGATTTTTCCCCGATCCGTTGGGCGCATATCTTTCAAACGCACGCCGGCGGCATAACGTTCGATTTCCTTCAGATATTGGTTGATGGGATGGCCGGTCAAATACAGTCCCAGCGTTTCCCGCTCACCGTCCAATACGACCTGTTCCGGCCAGGGGGCAACCGTGCTGTAGGACTGCTCGACCTGCTCATGCGTTTCCGCCAGCACGCCGAACATGTCCACCTGACCGGTAGCCTCCGCTTTGGCATGTTGTTCGGCCGATTTCATCGCATCCTGCAGTGAGTTCATCAGCGCCGCGCGATGCGGGCCAAGACGGTCGAACGCGCCGGACATGATCAACTTTTCCAGCACGCGGCGGTTGAGCTTTTTGATGTCCGCGCGCGCGCAAAGGTCGAACAGATCGCGAAAATAACCGCCCTGATTACGGGCTTCGATGATAGCCTCAATCGGCCCTTCGCCCACGCCTTTGATTGCGCCGATGCCATACACAATCTCACCGGCGTCGTTGACGTGGAAGTGGTACAGACCGCTGTTGATATCCGGCGGCAGGATTTTGAGCTCCATACGCCAGCATTCATCCACCAGTCCGACGATCTTGTCGGTGTTATCCATATCCGCCGTCATGACCGCCGCCATGAATTCCGCCGGGTAATGCGCCTTCAACCATAACGTCTGGTAAGACACCAGCGCATAGGCGGCCGAGTGCGACTTATTGAAGCCGTAACCGGCGAATTTCTCCACCAGGTCGAAGATCTTCATCGACAGTTCTCCGTCGATGCCCATCTTCTCTGAACCGGCTTTAAAAACTGAGCGTTGCTTGGCCATCTCTTCGGGCTTTTTCTTACCCATAGCGCGACGCAGCATATCCGCGCCCCCAAGCGTATAGCCGGAGAGCACCTGCGCGATCTGCATCACCTGTTCCTGATACAGGATGATACCATAGGTCGGTTCCAGCACCGGTTTCAGCGACTCGTGCTGCCACTCGATATCCGGATAAGAGATGGCCTCCCGGCCGTGTTTACGGTCGATAAAGTTATCGACCATTCCTGACTGCAACGGGCCTGGACGGAACAGGGCCACCAGCGCGATCATGTCCTCAAAGCAGTCGGGTTTCAGACGTTTGATCAAGTCCTTCATGCCACGGGATTCCAACTGGAACACCGCGGTGGTTTCCGACCGCTGCAGCATGTCGAAACTTTTCTTGTCGTCGAGCGGAATGGCGGCAATATCGACCGGCGGCAACCCGTGCTTTTCCTGGCGCGGGTTGATCATTTCCAGCGCCCAGTTGATGATGGTCAACGTGCGCAAACCAAGGAAGTCGAACTTCACCAGCCCGGCGTACTCCACATCGCTCTTGTCGAACTGGGTGACCGGGTGCTGCCCCTCCGGGTCGCAATACAGCGGCGCGAAGTCGGTAATTTTGGTCGGTGAAATCACCACGCCCCCGGCGTGTTTACCGGCGTTACGGGTAACCCCTTCGAGTTTGCGCGCCATGTCGATCAGCGCTTTGACTTCTTCATCCGCCTCATAGATTTCGCCCAGCTGCGGCTCCGCGGCGAACGCTTTTTCCAGCGTCATTCCCGGATCGGGCGGCACCAGCTTGGAGATGCGATCAACAAATCCGTAAGGATGGCCCAGCACGCGCCCCACGTCTCGGATCACCGCCTTCGCCGCCATCGTACCGAATGTGATAATCTGCGATACCGCATCGCGGCCGTACATATCCGCCACGTGGTCAATAACCAGATCGCGTTTTTCCATGCAGAAGTCGACGTCGAAGTCGGGCATGGACACACGTTCCGGGTTCAGGAATCGTTCGAACAGCAGGTCAAAGGCCAACGGATCGAGATCGGTGATTTTCAGCGCATAGGCGACAAGCGACCCGGCGCCGGAACCTCGTCCCGGCCCGACGGGCACGTCGTTATCTTTCGACCACTGGATAAATTCCATTACGATCAGAAAGTAGCCGGGGAATCCCATCTGGTTGATGACCTGCAACTCAATATCGAGACGCTCGTCATAGACCTGCCGCCGCTGGATGCGCTCTTCTTCATCGGGGAACAGGAAAGCAAGACGTTCCTCCAGTCCCTCCCGGGAACGCATGACCAAATAATCTTCCGTCGACATATCGCCGGTGGGGAACTGCGGCAGGAAATATTCACCCAGCCGTATCGTCACGTTGCAGCGCTTGGCGATTTCAACGCTGTTGGCCAGCGCTTCAGGAACGTCGGCAAACAGCCCGCACATTTCCTCTTCGCTGCGCATGTACTGCTGAGGACTGTAGTTGCGCGGCCGCTTGGGATCGTCCAGCGTGTAGCCGTCGTGGATCGCGACGCGAATTTCGTGGGCGTCGAATTCGTCGGCGTTGATGAAACGCACGTCGTTGGTCGCGACGACCGGCAGGCCGTGCTGGGTCGCCAGCGCTACCGCCGCATGCAGATAGCTTTCTTCATCCGACCGACCGGTACGAATCAGCTCCAGATAGTAACGCTGCGGGAAATGTTCCTGATAAAAAGCCAGACACTGTTCCACTAACGCGTCATTGCCACGAAGCAGGAATTTGCCGATATCACCCTGACGACCGCCGGACAGCAACAGCAGGCCTTCCTGATGTTCCACCAGCCAGTCGCGATCTATCGTCGGGCCAGCAGCGCCATAGCCGCGCTGGTAGGCGCGGGAGATCAGCAGCGTCAGATTCTGGTAGCCGGCGTTGTTCATCGCCAGAATAGTGAGGTGCGCCAGTTCGTCGGCCAGCTCCTCGCTCTGAAGATAAAAATCCGCGCCGACGATCGGCTTGACGCCAGCGCCATGCGCGCCGCCGTAAAATTTCACCAGACCGCACAGGTTGGAGTGGTCGGTGATCGCCAGCGCAGGCATGCCCATCGACGCCGCTTTTTTCACCAACGGTCCGACCTTAGCCAGCCCATCGATCATGGAATAGTCACTGTGAACACGCAGGTGAACAAAACGTGGTTCGGCCATCTCCAGATCCCAGTATTGATTAAATCGAATGTCGCCTGCGATTCATGCGTTCGCAAGCATCACATAGTCTGCCTGACGTTACGCCAGCCCCAACGCCCGCTTCACCGGAGCAAAACTGCGGCGATGAAGATGGGTTACGCCGTGCATCGCCAATTTTTCCAGATGGAAGGCGGTGGGATAGCCTTTATGCTTCGCAAAACCGTAATGCGGGAAAAGCAAATCCAGCGCTTCCATCTCACGATCCCGCGTCACCTTCGCCAGAATAGACGCGGCGCTGATCTCGGGCACCCGGCTATCGCCTTTGACGACCGCTTGTGACGGCATCGGCAAAACAGGACAGCGGTTGCCGTCGATCAACACATAGTTCGGCGTCACAGACAGCCCGGCCACGGCGCGCTGCATCGCCAGCATGGTGGCGTGCAGGATGTTCAGGCTATCGATTTCGTCCGGTTCTGCCCGGCCCAGGCTCCATGCCAGCGCTTTTTCTTTGATTTCATGATATAGCGCCTCACGCCGTTTCGCGCTGAGCTTTTTGGAATCGGCCAGACCGACGATTGGTCGAGCCGGATCGAGAATGACGGCGGCGGTCACAACAGCGCCCACCAGCGGACCCCGTCCAACTTCATCCACACCGGCAATACAGGTCGCCTGCGGATAAACGAAAACATCATTCATGATTTTGCCAACTCCAGTACCGCTTGAGCCGCCTGCTCATCGGCATCACAACGTATCTGCTGATGCAGATGTAAAAAGGTTTCTTGTAGTTCGTGGACCTGAACGCTGTCCTGCAACCAAGGCAACAGCGCCTCAGCCAGTTTGTCCGGCGTGCATTCGGTTTGCAGCAGCTCTTTTACCAGCTCACGACCGGCCAGCAGATTGGGCAATGAAACCCACGGCGTTTTGACCAGCTTGCTGGCCAGCCAGAAGGTGAACGACTTCATCCGATACCCCACCACCATCGGACACTTCGCCAGCATGCACTCCAGCGCCGCAGTTCCCGAGGCCAACAGCGCCGCATCGCTGGCGATCATCGCTTCGCGCGCTAACCCATCCAGCAGGCGGACGTTCAAATCCGGCGCGACCGCATTTTTGATCTCTTCGAACTGCTGCCGTCGCTTGGCATTGACCATCGGGACGACAATTTCCAGATCGGGACGGGCTTCGCGCAGGAGTCTGGCCGTCAGAAGGAAATCCTTGCTCAGCATGTCGACTTCCGCGCCACGGCTCCCCGGCAGTATCGCCAGACAGCAGACATCAGGAGCGATCCCCAGCGTTGACCGGGCGGCCCGTTTGTCGGGATGCAACGGCATCGCGTCGGCCATGGTGTGCCCGATGAAACGACAAGGAACGTTAAAACGATCGTAAAACGCTTTTTCAAAAGGCAAAAAGGCCAATACCAAATCTGTGGCTCGACCGATTTTGAAAACGCGTTTTTGGCGCCATGCCCATACGGAAGGGCTGACGTAATGAATGGTCTTGATCCCGCGCTGCTTCAGACGCCCTTCGAGCGTGATATTGAAGTCCGGCGCGTCGATACCGACGAAAACATCCGGCTGTAACTCGGTGAAACGCTGGGTAAGATCACGGCGAACTTTCAGCAGGCGCGGCAGGCGCTCCAGCACCTCCACGATGCCCATCACCGCCAGCTCTTCCATCTCGTACCAGGCGTCACAACCTTCGGCTTGCATACGCGGACCGGCCACGCCCACAAAGCATGCATCCGGGACGTGGTTTTTAATGGCGCGAATTAAACCGGCGCCAAGAATATCGCCGGAGGTTTCTCCGGCGACAAGGGCAATCGTCAGGGGACGGGTCATAAGCGTCAGCGAATAATGCCGCGCGTAGAGCGGGTGAAGAAGTCCAGATACGCCTGGACCGCTGGGTGGTCCGCGGCCAGCGCTTCAATCTCCGGCTTGACCTCATCCAGCGTCTTACCGCCACGGTAGATAAGCTTGTAGGCGTTGCGTATTGCATGCAACGTCGCTTTATCAAAGCCCCTGCGCTTCAGCCCTTCGATATTGATGCCGAACGGCGTGGCGTGGTTCCCCTGAGCAATCACATACGGCGGCACGTCCTGGGCAACGCCGGAGCATCCCCCTACCATGACGTGCGCACCGATGACGCAGAACTGATGCACAGCGGTCATACCGCCGATGATGGCATAATCATCGACGGAGACATGGCCGCCGAGCGTCGCGTTATTCGCCAGGATGCAGTGATTTCCCACGATACAGTCGTGGGCGATATGCGTATTGATCATCAGCAGGTTATCGCTGCCGACTTTAGTCAACCCCTCGTCCTGCGCTGTACCCCGGTGGATGGTCACGCTTTCGCGGATGCGGTTGCGATCGCCTATCTCAACGCGGGTCGGCTCACCAGCGTATTTCAGGTCCTGATTAACTTCCCCGATGGAAACGAACTGATAGATCTCGTTATCGTTTCCGATGCGGGTGACTCCGTTAACCACGACGTGCGATTTCAGCACCGTTCCCGCACCGATCTCAACCTGAGAACCGATCCAGCAGAAGGGGCCGATGTGTACGCCGGCACCGATGACGGCTCCGTCTTCAACAATCGAACTGGGATGAATAAAGGCGGTTTGATCAATCACGTTATCAGGCCTCCCGACGACGAGCGCACATCATCTCTGCTTCACAAGCGATTTCACCATCCACTTTCGCAACGCCTCTGAAACGAGCGACGCCACGGCGTTCTTTGATGAATTCCACTTCCAGTACCATCTGATCGCCCGGCTCAACAGGACGTTTGAAGCGCGCATTGTCGATCGCGGCAAAGTAGTACAGCTCGCCGGGTTCGAGTTTACCGACGCTTTTAAACGCCAGAATACCAGTAGCCTGAGCCATGGCTTCCAGGATCAGTACGCCGGGGAAAATCGGTTTACCTGGGAAATGCCCCTGGAAAAAAGGTTCATTAAAGGAAATGTTTTTCACTGCACGTAAAAATTTGCCTTCCTCGAAATGCAGTACGCGGTCTACCAGCAAAAACGGATAGCGGTGCGGCAACAGTTCCAGAATCTCTTCAATGTGCAGAGTATGGGTGTCAGTATTCAAAATACTCTTCCTGTCTTAATAAAAAAACGTCATCAACAATGCAGGCTGCGGCTCCCCAATCGAGGGAGCCTCACACAGTCTGCCAATAACAAAGCAAAACAGCTTTGCCCTTCCCTGCAGCAAAGCTCGGTAGAACTGAAGCCAACGGACTTAACTTTTATCGAGTTTTCGCTCTATGGCCTTCAATCGCTTGCTCATGTCATCAATATTCATGACCAAAGCCGCCGTTTTACGCCATGCTTTATTCGGCTGCAGTGGTATGCCAGAGGAGTATACACCAGGCTCGGTGATAGGACGCATAACCATCCCCATTCCCGTCACCGTAACTTTGTCGCAAATTTCCATGTGACCATTTATCACGCTGGCACCGCCAATCATGCAGTAACGTCCGATGGTCAGACTGCCCGCCATGATAACGCCCCCGGCAACGGCGGTATTGTCGCCAATCACCACGTTGTGTGCAATCTGGCATTGGTTATCGATGATGACGCCGTTGCCGATGATCGTGTCATCCAACGCGCCACGGTCGATCGTCGTATTGGCACCTATCTCAACGCGATCGCCAATCATGACCGTACCTAACTGAGGGATCTTCACCCAGTTGCCGCGATCGTTGGCATAACCAAAACCGTCCGAGCCGATGACCGCCCCAGACTGAATCAGGCACTGTTCACCCAGCACGACATTGTGATAAATCGTGACATTGGCCCACAAACGGCTGCCCGCGCCGATGCGCGCATTCTTGCCGATGAAACAGTTAGCGCCAATTACGGCTCCGTCGCCCAGCTCAACGCCGGACTCAATCACCGCATTCGGCCCGATTGAGACGCCTTTACCCAAACGTGCGTCCGACGCAATCGTCGCCGCAGGGGAGATCTGCTCGGCCGGCGCCGGCGTCGTATCCATCACCTGCGCCATACGCGCATAGGTCAAATAAGGGTTTTTCACCACCAGAGCGGCGGTGTGACAGAAAGGCAAATCGGCTTCGGTCACTACGACGGCGGAAGCCTGAGTGGTCGCAAGGCGATCGCGATAACGGCTGTCAGACAAGAAAGTGATCTGACCTGACTGAGCAGAATGCATTGATGCGACGGCGGTGATGACAATATCGCCATCACCGTGCAACTGTGCATCCAACTGTTGTGCCAAAGCATCCAGTCGAATTGAAAACATCGAATTATTTAACCTGTTTCAGCACGTCGGCAGTAATGTCTTTCGCATTGTCCGCGTAGGCGACAGCGTTGGCATCGATGACGATGTCGTAACCCTGCTTGTTGGCAACACTTTTCACAGCATCCTGAATACGGCTCAGGATTTTGTTACGTTCTTCCATCTGGCGACGACGGTTGTCCTGATCAAATGCCTGCGCTTTGGTAGAGAACTGTTCGCGCTGTGCCATGACGTCTTTTTCCATCTTGCTGCGTTCGCTGGCTTTCATCGTAGAGCCATCACGCTGCAGTTTCTGCATTTTCTGCTGCAGATCGCGTTCCATATTCTGGAGCTCTGACGCACGGCCACGGAACTCACTGTCCAGCTGCTTGGCGACGGTTTCGCGTTGCGGCAATTGCTGGAAGATGCTGGATACGTTTACCACTGCAATTTTATCAGCAGCCTGAACGCCTGCTGATGCAGCTAATGCCAGGCCAAGACCTGCGGCACACAACCACTTTTTCACTATAAACTCCTCACGCTAACCTATTTGTGTCTTAACACACTCGTATATGCGCAACAGGCAGCGCGGTGACGCTCCATAAAGGCCGGCGTCCTCAACGCTGCCTGCCGTGCGGCTTGCCTGCATACGTTCTGCTGGCCTCAGATTACCAAGTTTTTCCTATGTTGAACTGGAACTGCTCCGATTTATCCCCATCGTATTTTTTGATCGGCTGGGCATAGGAGAAGACCAACGGCCCCAGCGGAGACATCCACTGCAGCGCAATACCACTTGATACGCGGAAGTTACCCGGTTTGCTGTAATCCGGTACGCCGGCGGCAAGCGTCGCCGGCGTGTTTTCCCAATTGGTATCCCACGCCGTGCCGCCATCGACGAACAAGGATGTGCGCACGGAGTTAGCATATTTTTCGCTGATGAACGGCGTAGGCACGATCAGTTCGGCGCTCAGCACCATGACTGCGTTACCGCCCACTGCATCATCGAGATTGTCTTTGTCGATCGGACAACCTGTATAGGAAGACTCTGTTCCGTTACATTTGTAGTAGGCGGCTTTAGGACCGATGGTATTAGACTGGAAACCACGCACTGAACTCGAACCACCGGCGTAGAAGTTGTCGTAGAACGGCATTTCCTTACCGCCCAGCCCATCGCCATAACCCAGACGAGAGCGGCCCATCAGCACCCAGTTACGATTTTCGCTCAGCGGCAGATAGCTGGTCGAATCCAGAGTGACTTTGTAGTACTCGTTGTCCGAACCAGGAATCGTCACCTTACCGTTCAGCGTCACGCGGCTACCCGACGTCGGGAAATAACCCCGGTCGAGGTTATTGTACGTCCACCCTTGCGTCAGGAAGAAGTCATCAGCCGAGAAGTCCGCGCTGTCGGAGCTGCCGGTCACGACGCCCGGTTCAACGCCGGATTTAGAGAGGTAGCGCCACATCGCGACCTGCGGCTCCATGTCGGACAGGTCGTTGTGAACGTAGTCGAGGCCCAGACGCAACGAGTTGTTCTCGTTGATCGGGAAGCCCAGCGTCGTGCCCACGCCATAGCTGCGGTTGGTGTAGTCGGACAAGTCGGCGTCATACGCCTTGAAGTCGTTATAGAAGATACGGCCGCCCAGACTGACGCCGTCCACCGTAAAGTAAGGGTCTGTCATCGACAGTTCGATATAGGTCTGGTAGTCGTTTTTCGTTCCGGTGATCCCGACAGAGTTCCCCGTACCCAGCCAGTTGTCCTGCTGGACCCCGGCCTGGAAGCTCACGCCGCTCTCGGTCCCGAAACCGATACCGAAGTTCAGGCTACCGGTGTTACGTTCTTTCACCTTATAAACCACGTCGACCTGGTCCGGCGTACCGGGAACGCGCTGCGTTTCCGTATCGACGCTTTCGAAGTAACCGAGTCGATTCAGACGCTCTTTACCCTGATCGACCAAATCATTGCCGAGCCAGCCGCCCTCCATCTGGCGCATCTCACGACGCAGCACAGAGTCTTTAGAGGTGTCGTTGCCTTCAAAGCGAATGCGGCGAACAGAGAAGCGGTTGCCCGCATCCACATTGATGTTCAGGCGCACCGTCTTATCGGCATCGTTGATTTCCGGCTGAGTGACGACGCGCGGATAGGCGTAACCGTAGCGACCCAACAGTTTCTTGATGCTTTCTTCCATCCGGGTCACTTTCGTGCCGTTGTACAGCTCGCCCGGCTGGATTTTGGTCAACCCTTCGATTTCCGCGGAGTGCCCGGCCAGATTGCCACGGACATCTACGCCGGAAAGCTTGTACTGGTCGCCTTCCGTCAGGTTGATGGTGATATAGATGCCTTTTTTATCCGGCGTCAGGCTCACCTGAGTGGAATCGATAGTGAAGCGCGCGTAGCCGCGATCGAGGTAGAAGCTACGCAGCGTTTCGAGATCGCCTGACAGTTTCTGCTTCTGATATTTGCGGTCGCCCACGACGTTCCACCAAGGCACTTCGTCGCGCAACTGGAAGCGTGAAATCAGCTCATCGCTGCTGAACGCTTCGTTGCCAACGATGTTGATCTGTTGGATTTTGGCGGAAACGCCCTCGGTGAACACCAGCTTGAGATCGACACGATTACGCGGCAGCGGCGTGACCACGGCTTTCACCGTTGCACTGTATTTACCGACGCTGTAGTAAAAGTCTTCCAACCCTTTTTCGATGTTGGAAATCATCGTGCGGTCAAGCGCTTCGCCCACGCGAACGCCGGATGCTTCCAGGTTCTCTTTCAGCATGTCTTCCTTCACCGACTTATTGCCGGAAAAAGTGATGCTGGCGATAGTGGGACGTTCTTTCACCTGAACAAGCAGCGTATCGCCATCTCGCAGAACTCGAACATCTTCGAAGTTTCCGGTCGCAAATAAAGCACGGATAATATTCCCGATGTCTTCATCGCTGACGTTATCTCCGACACGGACCGGCATGCTGAGCAATGCCGCACCGACGGCAACCCGTTGCAGGCCCTCGAAATGAATGTCTTTCACTACGAATCCGTCTGCACCGTATACGGTGGCGCTACTGAACAGTAGCGACGCTATGAGCAACTTTTTAATCGCCATCGTTGTTATGCGTTTTTCCTAACTTAATCCACACCTTAAAGGCGCGAGAAATCATTGAAAAGTGCGAGTCCCATTAGCATCATCAGCAGCACAGTGCCAATACGATAACTGAAGTCCTGCACACGCTCGGAAACCGGTCCACCTTTTAGCTTCTCTATCGCCAGAAAGAGCAGGTGACCACCATCTAATACCGGCAGCGGGAACAGATTGATGATCCCCAAATTGACGCTTATCAGTGCCAAAAACATCAGGTAATAAATCAATCCATAATCAGCTGACATTCCTGCACCCTGAGCGATGGATATCGGCCCGCTCAGGCTATTCAGCTTAACGTCGCCAGCAATCAGTTTGCCTATCATGCCGACCGTCAACTTCATCAACTGCCACGTTTTGTCAGTGGCTTCGTAAACGGCGCTGAACGGTCCGTACTGGCGAACGGTTTTATACTCTTCAGGCAGCGGCGTCACCCGCGGGACAACGCCGGCAAACCCTTCAACCCTGTCTTTTCCTAGCATTTTGCTGTCGGGGGTCAGGACGATTGACAAGGTTTCCCCTTCCCGCTCTACCGACAACTCGACGCGCTCACCGGGCCGTTCGCGGACGGCAATGACAAATTGCTGCCAGCGAGACAACTGTCGACCATCGACTTTAACGATCCTGTCCCCAGCTTGCAAACCTGCTTTTTCAGCGGCTGAATGGGGCTGTATTTCGGCCAACACCGCTTCAACCTGCGGCCCACGGGGCACGATGCCCAGAGAAACCGCCGGATCCTGCTTGTCCGGTTCGAAACTCCAGCTGCGCAGATCCAGTTTTTTCTGTTCGATAAGCGACGACCCAAGCGGGGCGGTGCCTATCGTCATATCAGCGTCGCCGATCTTGCTGATAAAAGCGAGACGAACGCTGTCCCAATCAGGCGTTTCGATACCGTCAATTGACTTTAGTTCCATCCCCGGCGAAATTTGCGCCTGGGCGGCAATCGAGTCGGGCAAAACTTCGCCAACCACCGGACGGACGCCTGGAACGCCAAGAATAAAGACCAGCCAATAGGCGAAAATGGCAAAGATGAAATTAGCCATGGGGCCGGCGCTGACGATGGCCGCGCGCTGCCAGACGGTCTTGCGGTCAAACGCCTGATTGACCAACTCAGGCGGAACATCCACCACGCGGCCGTCAAGCATTTTCACATAGCCGCCCAGCGGGATAAGTGCGATGACATATTCGGTGCCTTGGCGATCCCAACGTCGCCATAGCGCCTTTCCGAAGCCGATAGAAAAACGCTCCACCCGGACGCCGCACCGACGGGCGACCCAGAAGTGGCCGAATTCATGAACCGTGATCAGCACGCCAAGGGCGACGATAAATGCGGCCAGACTCCAGAGAATATTCATCATAAACAGGCTCTATCGGTATCCCTAAACAGCGTTGAACAGTAATAGCATCAGGCAGGAAAACACAGGCACCGCCGCCGTAAGACTATCAATGCGATCCATTACCCCGCCGTGACCGGGAATAAGATGACTACTGTCTTTAACGCCCGCTTCGCGTTTGAACATGCTTTCGGTCAAATCGCCCAATACGGAAGCCAGCACGGCGACAATCGAGCAAATCAGCAGGATATGACCCGAATTTGTCAGCGGAACAAAGTAATTGAAAACAACGGAAATCAACGCAGAGCTCGCCAGCCCGCCGATCAGACCTTCCCAGGTTTTTCCCGGAGAGATTTTCGGCGCCAGCTTGTGTCGGCCAAAGAGCTTGCCGAAAACGTAAGCGCCACTGTCGGCGCCCCACACGAGCAACATGACGTACAGTAGCCACCACGCACCGGTGAAGGAGTTGGCTTCGTAGCCCAGTTGGCGCAGCGCCACCATTCCCCAAAAGAACGGGATAATGGTCAGCATACCGGCGACCAGCCGCAGTATGCGTGAATGGCGCCAGGCCAGGGCCGAAGCCGGATAGGACAGTACCATCACCAGCGCCAGGCACCACCAGGCGACCGAGGACCACAGAGACGCCGCGACCTGCATCATGTGCACCGAGCGTTGGTAAGCGGGCATCGTTAACAACATGACGGCCAGCAATAGCCCAAAGAGCAGCGCCAGCCAGATCCGTTGACTGTACGAGACGAATCCAGCCAACTGTCCCCATTCCCAGGCGGCCAGCATACAAACGGCCAACGTCACCAAAGAAAAGCCCAGCAGCGGCAGAAAAAAGAGCGCGGCAATAACGGCAGGAATAAGAATTAAAGCGGTAATCAAGCGATACTTCAGCAAAAGGTCCCCCTAGGATGCAACGACATCGTTAGGTGTGGCTCCTCCGAAGCGACGCTCTCGTTGAGCAAAAGCATTCAGCGCACCTTCAAAGACTTCTTCATCAAAATCGGGCCAGAGGACATCGGTAAAATACAATTCAGCATAGGCTATTTGCCACAATAAAAAGTTGCTGATGCGATGTTCTCCGCCCGTTCTTATTACTAAATCAACCGGTGCCTGCTCGTTAAGGCAGGTGTACTGGCACAGGGTGGCTTCATCGATGGTATCGGGACGCAGCGCACCTTCCTGGACCTGCTCGGCGATTTGTCTGACACCCTGAATGATATCCCAACGGCCGCCATAATTCGCAGCAATATTCAGGGTCAGACCGGTATTATTCGCAGTGAGTTCCTCCGAGAAACGAATACGCTCCTGCAAACGTGAGCTAAAGCGACTGATATCGCCAATAATGCGCAGTTTAACATTGTGTTTGTGCAAGCTTTTGACTTCGCTATCCAGCGCACGCATAAACAGCTGCATTAACGCGGACACTTCTTGCGCCGGCCGACTCCAATTCTCGCTACTGAACGCATAGAGCGTTAGGGCATTCAACTGGTGACGGGCGGCGAAACTGACTGCCCGGCGAACGGATTTGACTCCCGCCTGATGGCCAAAAACGCGTAGTTTACCCCGCTGCTTTGCCCAACGTCCGTTACCATCCATGATGATGGCCACATGACGAGGACTGCATAGCTGCTGGCTTTGGCTGCCTTGTTGATTTTTGGAGGGCATAGCGTGTACTGATTTCCTCAAGCAAGAATATCGATAGGTTCTTTCAGTCATCGGACCTGGCAGCGCAAAAAAAGCCGTGAACTTGCACAGCTTATCGTTACCATTGGCTTATCACGTAAACAGCCTACGCCTAGCGGCGCAGACTATATCATTTCAAAACACGTGCCACAAACGCACACCCTTGCCCGATCAGCGGTGGCGCTGCAGTTCCTGTTGTGCCTGTATCCTTGCCCAGCGGTCGATAGCAAGCACATCATCCACGCTGGCGGGCTCCGGCAGTGCCAACTGTTCCAGAACCTGTCGGTTGACCAGAGCGATGTCCGTAAAACGGATAGCCGACTGCAGAAAAGCCCCGACGGCGACCTCATTGGCTGCATTCAACGCCGTTGTCGCCGCCTGCCCGTGGTTACAGGCTTCTATCGCCAGCGTCAGACAAGGATATCGCTGATAATCCGGCGCCGAAAACGTCAACGCGCCCAGTTGGCAAAAGTCCAGCTTCGGCGCCCCAGAGGCCACGCGTGCCGGATAAGCCATCGCGTGCGCAATGGGCGTCCGCATATCCGGAGATCCCAACTGCGCCAATACGCTGCCGTCCCGATAACGCACCATGGAATGGATGACCGACTGAGGGTGAATCACCACTTCCATCTGCGCTTCCGACGCGTTGAACAGCCAGCGGGCTTCGATGTATTCCAGACCTTTGTTCATCATGGTCGCGGAATCCACGGAAATCTTGCGTCCCATCGACCAGTTGGGATGAGCGCAAGCCTGATCGGGCGTCATCGCCTTCAGTTCCGCCAACGAGGTATCACGGAAAGGACCACCGGAACCGGTCAGGACAATCTGTTCAACGCCGTAATCCATCAGGTCAGCGTAACCCAGCTGATGCTGAATTTGCTCAGGTAAACTCTGAAAAATGGCATTATGTTCGCTGTCGATAGGCAGGAGCTGGGCTCGGTTAGCCGCGACTTCACGCATAAACAGGTGCCCGCAGGTTACGAGCGACTCTTTATTCGCCAATAGTACCTGCTTGCCCGCGCGAATCCCCGCCAGCGTCGGCAATAGTCCCGCCGCCCCCACGATGGCCGCCATAACCTGGTCGACGCCGTCAAGGCCGGCTAACTCACAGGCGCCCTGCTCGCCGCACAGCACCTCGGTTTTACAACCCTGCTCTTTTAGCCGTCGGCGCAATTCACTCGCGCTGTTTTCATCCGCCATCGCAGCAAATTCAGGGCGGAACGCCAGACACTGTTCCACCATTCGCGGCACATTTCGTCCGGCCACCAGCGCGTTCACCGAAAAGTCGTTCGGATTCGCCTTGACCACAGCCAGCGTACTCATGCCGATCGAACCCGTTGAACCTAAAATTGTCAGCTTCTTCATAGGGATGCTCTAATACATATAGCGATTGATGGTCAGATGTGGCAGCAGGCGGGAATCGACTCTTCCATTGCTGTCGGCAATGTGGGTTGAACCGGTATAGATACCGCCAAACCTGAATCAAGGAAGCATAAAAAAATAAAGCGCCGCGAGAGGAAGGGATAAACCTTCACCTACTGGCGGCGCTATCCTGACCGATGGATTTAGAAATCCATCAGTTCTTTTTCTTTGTCAGCCAGCGCGGTGTCGATTTTCTTAATAAAGCTGTCGGTCAGCTTTTGGATCTCATCCTGAGCGCGGCGTTCTTCGTCTTCGCTGATGGTTTTATCCTTCAACTGCGCCTTCAGCTTGTCGTTCGCATCGCGACGCACATTACGCACGGAGACGCGCCCCTGCTCGGCTTCGCCGCGAACCACTTTGATCAGATCTTTACGGCGTTCTTCGGTCAACGCAGGCAGCGGTACACGAATGACCGTACCGGCGGACATCGGATTCAGACCGAGATCGGACGCCATGATCGCTTTTTCAACGGCCGCGCTCAGAGAGCGATCGAAGACCGTCACAGCCAAAGTGCGGGCATCTTCCGCAACGACGTTGGCGACCTGACGCAGCGGCGTTGCGCTACCGTAATATTCTACATGGATGCCGTCCAGCAGGCTGGGAGAAGCCCGTCCGGTACGGACTTTGCTGATTTGGTTTTTGAAAACCTCTACGCATTTTTCCATGCGAGTATCAGCATCTTTTCTGATTTCATTAATCACGTTGTGAACCCTTGAAAACTGGTTGCCTGTCAGATCACGCCTTAGCATAATCCGGTGAATAATTTATGCCCGCCGTAGCAGGCAGAGATAGCGCTATCTTGTATCGCCGAAACAGGATATTACCCTACTTTGACGTTAGCCGTTATTACTGATCAACGTGCCTTCTTTTTCACCCATCACCACACGACGCAATGCGCCAGGCTTGTTCATGTTGAACACGCGGATCGGCAGATTGTGGTCTCGCGCCAGCGTAAATGCGGCAAGATCCATGACCTTCAGCTCACGCTCCAGCACATCCTGGTAGTCCAGCGTTTCGTACAACGTCGCGTTAGGATCTTTTACCGGGTCGGCGGAGTAAACGCCATCGACTTTAGTCGCCTTTAATACCACGTCGGCTTCGATCTCAATGCCGCGCAGACACGCCGCGGAGTCAGTGGTGAAGAACGGGTTGCCGGTGCCGGCGGAGAAAATGACGACGCGGTTGTTACGCAGCAGGCTGATGGCCTCCGCCCAACTATAGTTATCGCACACGCCGTTCAGCGGGATCGCCGACATCAGTCGGGCATTGACGTATGCGCGGTGCAAGGCATCACGCATCGCCAGACCATTCATTACCGTCGCCAGCATCCCCATATGGTCGCCCACAACACGGTTCATTCCCGCCTTGGCGAGCCCAGCGCCGCGAAACAGGTTGCCGCCGCCGATAACCACACCGACCTGAATGCCCAGCTCAACCAGTTCTTTCACTTCCTGAGCCATGCGATCCAGAATGCTAGCATCAATACCGAAACCGTCCGCGCCTTGCAGGGCTTCGCCGCTGAGCTTGAGCAGGATACGTTGATATACGGGTTTTGCGTTGGTTGCCATGGTGTTTTGTCCTAACAGGCTGTCGTCGTATTGGGGATGGTTACACTGCTACACCCGGTTCGCAGAATAGCGAGCTACCCGATGTCATGAACTCTTTTGGCTGGATAAAAAGGAACCGCCAACCGGCGGCTCCTTTTTTTATTAAGACTGCTTGCTCATTGCTGCAACTTCAGCAGCAAAATCAACTTCAGCTTTCTCAATACCTTCACCCACTTCATAACGAATGAAGCTGGTGACGTCTGCGTTGTGCTCTTTCAGCAACTGGCCGACGGTTTTGCTCGGGTCCATCACGAAGTGCTGGCCGGACAGAGAGATTTCGCCGGTGAATTTACGCATACGGCCTTCGACCATTTTTTCTGCGATTTCACGCGGTTTGCCGGACTGCATGGCGATGTCCAGCTGGATCTGGTGCTCGCGGGCAACAACGTCAGCCGGAACATCTTCGGCCTTCACGTATTCAGGCTTGCTGGCGGCGATATGCATAGCGATGTGCTTGATCAGCTCTTCGTCGGCACCCGTTGCAGCAACCATAACGCCGATACGCGCGCCGTGCAGGTAGCAACCCAGCGCGTCGCCGGACAGTACGGAGATACGACGGATGTTGATATTTTCACCGATTTTGGCCACCAGCGCAGTACGCTGATCTTCAAACTTGGCTTTCAGTTCTTCAACGTCGGTAATGCGATCGTTCAGAGCAGCGGTAGCGACTTCTTCACCAAACGCTTTGAAACCGGCATCTTTGGCGACAAAGTCAGTTTCACAGTTCAGTTCAGCGATGACGCCGTATTTGCCGTCTGCAGAAATCTTGGTCAGGATGATGCCTTCGGCAGCAACTCGACCCGCTTTCTTGGCAGCTTTAGCCTGGCCGGATTTACGCATGTTGTCGATGGCCAGCTCAATGTCGCCATTCGCTTCAACCAGCGCTTTTTTACATTCCATCATGCCTGCGCCAGTACGTTCGCGCAGTTCTTTTACCAGGGCAGCGGTAATTTCAGCCATTATCTTTTCCTCGTTATCTCGTGGGGGAGATAAGTAAAAGGGGGCCTTTACAGGCCCCCTAACCAACATATATCAATACCTGGTTAATAAGGGCTCTACAGAGCCAGCCTTATTATTCAGCTTCGACGAAGCTCTCTTCAGCCTGCTCAACCAGGTCCTGAGAACGGCCTTCGCGCACTGCTGCGGCAACGGCATTCAGGTACAGGCTAACGGCGCGGATGGCGTCATCGTTACCAGGGATAATGTAGTCAACGCCATCGGGATCGGAGTTGGTATCAACGATAGAGAATACCGGGATACCCAGGTTGTTAGCTTCTTTGATCGCAATGTGTTCGTGATCGGCATCGATCACGAACAGCGCGTCAGGCAGACCGCCCATGTCTTTGATACCGCCCAGGCTGTTTTCCAGCTTGTCCAGTTCACGAGTACGAACCAGGGCTTCTTTTTTGGTCAGCTTATCGAAAGTGCCGTCCTGAGACTGCGTTTCCAAATCTTTCAAACGTTTGATGGACTGACGAACTGTTTTCCAGTTAGTCAGCATGCCGCCCAACCAGCGATGGTTCACGAAGAACTGATCGCAGTTGGTAGCAGCTTCTTTTACCGCTTCGCTTGCTGCGCGTTTGGTACCAACGAACAGAATTTTGCCCTTGCGAGAAGAGATTTTGCTCAGCTCAGCCAGTGCGTCGTTGAACATCGGTACGGTTTTTTCAAGGTTGATGATGTGAACTTTGTTACGTGCACCGAAGATGAAGGGCTTCATTTTCGGGTTCCAGTAACGGGTCTGGTGACCAAAGTGTACGCCAGCCTTGAGCATGTCGCGCATGGAAACAGTTGCCATGATTACCTCTATAAATTAAGTATGGGGTTATGCCTCCACGTGTCCCATTATGCCGACCCCGCAGCATGCTGCAGAGCACCCCGGCAAATGTGCCGACACGTGTGTGTTATTTACACATAGTGAGTATTTAGTTATCCGAAGCAGACATCAGCGTTTCATCGCCAGCCGGATCACCGGCGCGCTTTATACCATAAACAGCCCACTGACACCAACTTTACTTGCGCTTTTGCGCCCGCGCGCCAATGATGATTTGGCAGTCCCCGGCAGGGCTGATACCATAAGTCACTCTTTGCTGACCCTATTTTCGTTAGGAACATTCACACCTGCGGACACACTCAATGGCTATTTCTATTAAAACTCCGGAAGATATTGAAAAAATGCGTGTAGCTGGGCGACTGGCGGCTGAAGTGCTTGAAATCATCGAGCCTCACGTCGTACCGGGCGTCACTACGGGTGAACTGGATCGCATTTGTCACGATCACATCACCAACAAGCAGCATGCGATTTCAGCCTGTCTGGGTTACCACGGCTTTCCCAAGTCGGTGTGCATCTCCATCAATGAAGTCATCTGCCACGGTATTCCCTCTGATGAGAAACACCTCAAAGACGGCGACATCGTCAATATCGACGTGACGGTTATCAAGGACGGTTTCCACGGTGATACCTCCAAAATGTTCATCGTCGGCAAGCCTACGATCCTGGGCGAACGTCTGTGTCGCGTCACGCAGGACAGCCTGTATCTGGCGATAAAAATGGTGAAACCCGGCATTCGTCTGCGTTCGCTCGGTAAAGCCATTCAGCAGTTCGTCGAAGCGCAGGATTTCTCGGTGGTGCGCGAATACTGCGGACACGGTATCGGCACCGGCTTCCACGAAGAACCGCAGGTTCTGCACTATAATGCGGACGATGGCGGCGTCGTACTGAAGCCCGGCATGGCGTTCACCATCGAGCCGATGGTCAATGCCGGTGATTTCCGCATTCGCACCATGAAAGACGGCTGGACGGTGAAAACCAAAGATCGCAGCTTGTCGGCGCAGTACGAGCACACTATTGTGGTGACAGAAGACGGATGCGAAATAATGACGTTGCGTAAGGATGACACCATCCCAAAAATCATCACGCATCAGGAATAAACAGCTGCCGGCAATCGCCGGCTTTTTTATGGGCGCCGTACATGAACGAAATCGATCAGAACCTGCCGCACATCACTCAAGGGACGCCGACGACGGCCTACCCCGCCCCCCAATCTCCGCTGACCTTCAGCGACGACATGCTGGAACGCCAGACGCTAAAACAGCATCTAGAACAGTTCCAGATGTGGCTGACGGATGAGTTCAAGGCCGGCGTCAGCGCGGAAACCCTGATCGACGCCCGGACACTGTTCATCGACCGCCTGTTGCAACGGCTGTGGCACTTCTACCAATTGGACAGCGCGGAGCAAACGGCTTTGGTTGCCGTCGGCGGCTACGGGCGCGGAGAACTACATCCGCTCTCCGATATCGATCTGCTTGTTCTGAGCCGTGATGGATTTGACGAAGCGCAGTCACAGGCCGTCAGCCAGTTGATTACCCTGCTCTGGGATCTGCGTCTGGAGGTCGGTCACAGCGTAAGAACGCTGGACGAGTGTCTGGAGGAAGGTCAGGCGGATATCTCCGTCGCGACCAACCTGATCGAATCCCGCATGATCTGCGGCGACGTCGCCCTGTTTCTGTCTCTGCAGAAACACATTTTCAGCGTCGACTTCTGGCCGTCGGCCTCCTTCTTCGCCGCTAAAGTCGCCGAACAGCGAGAACGTCATCAGCGCTACCACGGCACCAGCTATAACCTGGAGCCGGATATCAAAAGCATCCCCGGCGGCCTGCGCGATATCCATACGCTGCTTTGGGTTGCGCGGCGCCACTTCGGCGCGACGTCTCTGAATGAAATGGTCGGTTTCGGATACCTGACAGAAGCCGAGCGCAACGAACTCAACGAATGCCAAAGCTTTCTGTGGCGCATCCGCTTCGCTCTGCACTTACTGCTAAGCCGCTACGACAACCGTTTGCTGTTTGACCGCCAGTTGAACGTGGCGCAGTTGTTGCGGTATCAGGGAGAGGGAAACGCGCCCGTCGAGCGCATGATGAAAGACTTTTTCCGGGTCACGAGACGGGTATATGAGCTTAATCAGATGCTGCTTCAGCTGTTCGATGAAGCCATTCTGGCGCTCGATCCGCATGAAAAACCGCGAATGCTGGACGACGAGTTCCAGCTGCGCGGCACGCTTATCGATCTGCAGGATGATACGCTGTTCGATAATAAACCCGAAGCCATCATGCGCATGTTCTATGCCATGGTGCGTCATCCTGAAATCACCGGCATCTATTCGACGACGCTGCGCCGACTGCGTTACGCCCGCCGTCACCTTGCCAAACCGTTGTGCACCATCCCGGAAGCCCGCAGCCTGTTCATGAATATTCTCCGTCACCCGCGCGCGGTCACTCAGGCGCTGTTGCCTATGCACCGGCACAGCGTGCTGTGGGCCTATATGCCGCAGTGGAGTAATATCGTCGGCCAGATGCAGTTCGATTTATTCCACGCCTACACCGTGGACGAACACACCATTCGCGTCTTGCTCAAGCTGGAAAGCTTCGCCGATGAGTCCACGCTGGAGGAGCATCCGTTGTGCGTGAAACTGTATCCGCGGCTGCCTCAACCGGAACTGCTGCTGCTGGCCGCATTGTTCCACGACATCGCCAAGGGCCGCGGCGGCGACCACTCGGAGCTGGGCGCGAAAGATGCGCTGGAGTTCGCTGCGTTGCATGGACTGAACCTGCGTGAAGCGCAGCTGGTTTCGTGGCTGGTACGCTGTCATCTGATGATGTCGGTCACCGCACAACGCCGCGATATTCAGGATCCGGCGGTCATTCAGCAGTTCGCCGAGGAAGTACAGAGTGAAACCCGGCTGCGCTACCTGATTAATCTGACCGTCGCCGATATCTGTGCGACCAATGAAACGCTGTGGAATAGCTGGAAACAGAGCCTGTTGCACGAACTGTACTTCGCCACCGAAAAACAGCTACGACGCGGTATGCAACATTCCCCCGACCTTCGGAAGCGGGTACGGCATCATCGTCAGCAGGCGCTGGCGCTGCTGCGTATGGAAAATATCGACGAAACTGCGCTGAATGGTATTTGGAGCCGCTGCCGCGCCGACTATTTCCTGCGCCATACGCCCAATCAGCTGGCCTGGCATGCCGTACACCTGGTGAACCACGATCCCAGCAAACCGCTGGTGCTAATCGGTGATGACACCACGCGCGGCGGCACGGAAATCTTTATCTGGAGTCCCGACCGCCCCTATCTGTTCGCTACCGTAGCCGGCGAGCTGGATCGCCGTAATCTGAACGTTCATGATGCGCAGATCTTTACCAGCCGTGACGGGATGGCGATGGATACCTTCATCGTGCTGGAGCCCGAGGGCACCCCGGTAGCGCAGGATCGTCACAACATGATTCAGCTTGCGATTGAACAGGCGCTGACGCAGAAGGACTATCACTCTCCCCGCATTCGCCGCACGTCGTCCAAGCTCCGTCATTTCAGCGTCGAGACCGAAGTCGGCTTTCTGCCGACGACGCACACCGATCGCCGCAGTTACATGGAGCTGGTCGCCCTCGATCAACCCGGCCTGTTGGCTCAGGTCGGTGAGGTATTCGCCGAACTTCGCATATCGCTGCACGGCGCCCGTATTTCCACCATCGGCGAACGCGTAGAGGATTTATTTATTCTGGCGGACAACGATCGGCGGGCATTGAGCCTGGAATTGCAGCTTAAATTGCAACAACGGTTGACAGAGGCCCTCAACCCAAACGATAAAGTAGGCTTGTGTTAATTAATCATCACTTTGGTAATCACGAGATAGAGAGTCAGGATGCAGCAATTACAAAACGTCATCGAAACCGCCTTCGAACGCCGCGCAGAAATCACTCCGGCTAATGCAGATACCGCCACGCGTGAAGCGGTCAACCAGGCCATTAGCCTGCTGGACAGCGGCGCGCTGCGCGTCGCAGAGAAAATCGACGGTCAGTGGGTCACTCATCAGTGGCTGAAAAAAGCCGTACTGCTTTCCTTCCGTATCAATGAAAACCGCATCATTGATGGCAACGAAACACGTTACTACGACAAAGTGCCGATGAAATTCGCCGACTACGACGAAGCACGCTTCCAGCGCGAAGGCTTCCGTGTCGCGCCGCCGGCCAGCGTTCGTCAGGGCGCCTTTATCGCGCGGAATACCGTCCTGATGCCTTCCTACGTCAACATCGGCGCCTATGTCGATGAAGGCACAATGGTCGATACCTGGGTCACCGTGGGCTCTTGCGCGCAGATCGGTAAAAACGTCCACCTGTCCGGCGGCGTCGGTATCGGCGGCGTTCTGGAACCGCTGCAGGCCAATCCGACCATCATTGAAGACAACTGCTTCATCGGCGCGCGTTCCGAAATCGTGGAGGGCGTGATCGTCGAAGAAGGCTCCGTCATTTCAATGGGCGTATTCATCAGCCAAAGCACCCGCATTTATGACCGCGAAACCGGTGAAGTCCACTTCGGTCGCGTACCGGCAGGCTCTGTCGTCGTTTCCGGCAATATGCCCTCCAAAGATGGCAGCCACAGCCTTTACTGCGCCGTCATCGTCAAGAAAGTCGATGCGAAAACCCGCGGTAAAGTGGGCATCAACGAGCTGTTGCGCACCATCGACTGATAAACATACATTTGGCGGGTGAAATGACCCGCCATTTTATGACCGGTCGGGACACGGCGCTACGGACCCGCTGCATTGCATAAAAATGTAGCATGGCTTAGAACAGGAAGAGGTGATGCTATGTATGACAATCTGAAGAGCCTGGGGATCAGCAACCCGGGAGATATCGACCGTTATAGCCTGCGGCAGGAAGCCAGCAATGACATTCTGAAAATCTATTTCCGCAAGGATAAAGGAGAGTTTTTCGCCAAAAGCGTGAAATTCAAATATCCCCGTCAACGCAAAACCATTGCGGCGGATAATGCGGGTCAGGGCTTCCGGGAAATTAACGAAATCAGTCCCAATCTCCGTTATGTCGTTGATGAGCTTGACCAAATCTGTCAGCGCGAACAGGTGGAAGTCGACTTGAAAAGCAAAATTCTGGCCGATTTGCGTCATCTTGAAAGCGTCGTCACCAACAAGATAAGCGAGATTGAATCTGATTTGGAAAAACTGACCAAAAACCGTTAAAAGCGTCTAATTACTTATTGCGCTATGCAGCAAAACGGGGCCGAAGCCCCGTTTTTTATGCGCTGAATTTGTACCGCAACCGCAAAAGTCGAAATTAGGCGCGACTTTCCACCTGGTCAGCCCAGGTTTCAACCCATGCACAGGACACGACTTCCGGCTCCGGCTGCTCGGTGGCGTCGATCTCTAGCCGCTCGCCGATTCGCTCGGCCCCCAGCTCTTGCAACAAGGCATCGAATTGACGCCCGCCGCCGCAGTAAACGTCATAGCTACTGTCGCCCAGCGCAATCAGACCGTAGCCCATATGAGGTAAAGGCCCGCAGGTATCGCGCAGTGCCGTGTACAAAGAGACGATAGACTCAGGCAGTTCCCCCTGCCCTGTCGTGGAGGTCACAACCAGCACCCACTGCTCACGATACGTCAGCCAGTCTTCCAACGAGGCACCCTCGAAAATTTTCACTTCGTGTCCGCGCTCTCTGAGAATATTTTCCGCTTCTTCTGCTACCAACAACGCATTACCGTAAACGGTGCCAACAAAAATACCGATCTGAGCCATGACGCGACTCCCTCAATCAGACAGATTTAACCCCGCTATCCTGACCTCAGGCTGCGGGAAACTCAACCCTTTCAATATCAGGGAGAATACCCTCCCAACCGAACTGCGACATCACGCTCTGCCAAGTCTCATCCCAACGTGCCTTAAGCTCCAACGGCTCCCCTGTAGCAGGGTGGACGAGCGACAGACAGCTGGCATGCAGCATCATCCGCTGACAGCCAAAATGGGCGGCCATACCGCGATTTTGCTTCAAATCGCCGTGCGTGCTGTCACCGATAATGGGGTGATGGATATGACTCATATGCCGCCGAAGCTGATGCTTACGCCCGTTTTCCGGTCGCAGTTCCATCAACGTGTAACGAGACGTCGGATAGCGGCCGATGGCAACCGGCATATCCGCCTGCGCCAGCGCACGATAATGGCTGACCGCAGGCTGTGGGCCCTTATTGGGATTGGCGAACTTGTCCGCAATCTTGTCCAGCTCTTCCGTTAATGCATAGTCAATGGTAGCAGAATCAAAAATGTGTCCGCGCACAACGGCATGATAGGTTTTCTTAAGGTCGTGCTGTTCAAACAGCGAGGACAGCTGGCGAGCGACATCGCTGGATAGCGCCAGCAGCAGCACGCCGGAAGTCGGCCGATCGAGACGATGCACGGTATAAACGTGCCGACCTATCTGGTCGCGCACCGTCTGCATGACCACCACTTTTTCTTTGCGGTCGAGCCAGCTACGATGTACCAGCCATCCGGGCGGCTTATTAACCGCCACCAGATAATCATCCTGATAGAGAATGTCCAACATCGGTTTACTCTCCAAAGAAATCATCCAGCTCGCGCAGCGTGTTCAAAAGAGGCTGTAATTCCTCTTTGCGTCCTTCGAACGCCATTTCGAAATAGGGGTGGATGGCAAAACTCTCAGGCAATGGCGCGCCGCTGTCCAGCAAGGCATGCATACGCGGCAACAGCACCCACTGCAGCCACTGTGAAGCTTCCATGGTATCCACGCAGAAAGGCTCGGCGCTGGAGAAGGCTTCCGCCTCCGGCGGTTTGTTCTGCCACAATTCACTTTGTTTCAGGGCGTATTCAACCGCGAACAGAGTTTGCCGAAGATGAATTTCTTCACTCATACAGGGGTCTCAAACAGACTAACGGTAGGGCGGCAAAGGATAGCATTGATGCCGCGCGATGGCATCCAGCGAAATGTCTTCGCGTCGAGATATCGCCGGAACAAAAAAATGGGGGTACCGATTGCTCAGTACCCCCGATTCGTTTTATAGCAATCCAGCTACACAATTGCTTCCCTGCTCATCCTTGAAAACTTTTCCTTTGTGGTCATCCCGACCCGCGATTCCTTCGCTGGCGATCCCTCTTTCTTCCCTGACTGCCGTTCCTTCACGATCGTCCTAATCTTGTTCCCTTTAGGCTCCAGCCCCACCAGCATGTCCAAGCCGGCTCCCATTCTCCATCATGGAGGTGTCCGTGTTTTCATCCTGAAAACATTTCATCCTGCAGCTTTTCGGCTGGAACGGACGAGTAATCATTAAATAACGGTATTACTTCGTCCTGTTACCATGTTGCCTGGCGAATAATAAGATGTATTAATTAAAGCAAATCAGCAAGCCCCTAATTCAAAGCAACATACCTTCCGCTCGGTCAACCTCAATACCATAATTTGCAATTAGCTGAAAAATAATGGTTAATTGTTATTTTAACACTACGTTAATATAAAATATAAGCGATAACCTACAGCTATTGTGAGACATTTCTCACACGCTAAAAAGCGAAACACGCTTCAATGGTTCTGAATCAATGGCTGAAGCTTATATAAAAATTCAGCTAATGTCGCGGCAAGCACACGTCTTTTCTGCGTTCCAAACTCTTCCAGAATGACGTCACCACTTATATTGCACAGAGATATTAACGTCATTTCCGACGCCGTTGTCGCTAAAAACAGCGTCGGCGGCAGCTTCCGTCGCTTCTGCGTCACCAGGTGACCGATCAGGTTTTCCTGCATGCGGATAAGGTCGTCATCGCTCCATGCCTGCAACAATGTGCAATGAATATCGTCAAAGCACGCCTCCATATCTCCGGCATACTGGCTGGTGTAGAACACGTGTGCGTCTGGGTGCAGTTGGATATCCATCGCACGTTCGACGCCGTCCAGACACTTGTCGTCTCCGCCTGACTGTGGCAACCACCGCACCTGTCCGTCATGGGTGCCGACGATACAAGGCGAGGGAATGCCATACAGCGCTTCAGACGCGGGAGGATGCCCCTCAAGATCCAGCCAACGATCCACATAGCGCTGGGTAAAATCGGTTAACGCCTGCAACACGTGTTGATCCATCATTCTTTATTACTCTACCGGTCGGGTTACACTACCCCGCATTGTAACCTGAGAGTACTGCCGGTCGTCGATAGCCTCACGGCCAAAATGCGTAACGCCGCGCAGAGCCGACGTCACGACGCTGTCGAAGATTGGCAAAATGATTAGCTCACGTTAAGGTGAAGAGGCGAGTCGAAAAAAGTCCGATGAAAGAACCGACGTCATACCCTGCGTATCAAGGAGCAAAATTGATCACACATATCAGCCCGCTCGGGTCTATGGATTTGCTGTCACAGTTGGAAGTAGACAGGCTGAAAAGCAGCGCCAGCAGTGACCTTTACCGTTTATTTCGTAACTGCTCGCTGGCTGTATTGAACTCCGGCAGCCAGACGGACAACAGCAAAGAATTACTTTCCCGTTTCGAGAGTTTCGACATCAATGTGCTGCGACGTGAGCGCGGCGTGAAGCTTGAACTGGTTAATCCGCCTGAAGAAGCGTTCGTGGATGGTCAGTTGATTCGTTCGTTGCAGGCCAACCTGTTCGCCGTCCTGCGCGATATTCTGTTCGTCAACGGTCAGATCACGAAAACAGGGCAGTATCAGAATCTCGATCTGGAGAATTCGACGCATATCACCAACATCGTCTTTTCCATTCTCCGCAATGCCCGGGCGCTGCACGTGGGCGAAGAACCCAACATGGTTGTTTGCTGGGGCGGCCACTCCATCAACGAAAAAGAGTATCTTTACGCCCGCCGGGTGGGTAGCCAGCTGGGGCTGCGCGAACTGAATATCTGCACAGGCTGCGGACCCGGCGCAATGGAAGCGCCCATGAAAGGCGCCGCCGTCGGCCATGCGCAGCAGCGCTATAGAGACGGCCGTTTCATCGGCATGACGGAGCCATCAATCATCGCAGCCGAGCCGCCGAACCCGCTGGTCAACGAATTGATCATCATGCCGGATATTGAAAAACGGCTGGAAGCCTTTGTCCGCATCGGCCATGGGATCATTATTTTTCCGGGAGGCGTCGGCACGGCAGAGGAGTTCCTGTACCTGCTTGGGATCATGATGGATCCCGCCAACAGCGAGCAGGTTCTGCCGATCATTCTGACAGGGCCTGAAGAGAGTGCGGACTATTTCCGGGTGCTGGACGAATTCATCGTCAGCACGCTGGGACGTCAGGCCCGCCGTTACTACAACATCATCATTAACGATGCCGCCGCAGTCGCGCGAGAGATGAAGAAGTCGATGCCGCTGGTGAAAGAGCATCGCCGTCATACTGGCGACGCCTATAGCTTCAACTGGTCGCTGCGTATCGCGCCTGATTTGCAGATACCGTTCGAACCCACGCATGAAAACATGGCGAATCTGCATCTGCACCCCGACCAGCCGACCGAACAACTCGCCGCGGCGCTGCGCAAGGCGTTTTCGGGTATCGTGGCGGGCAACGTTAAAGAAGGCGGCATTCAGGCCATCGAACAATTCGGCCCCTATAAGCTCGACGGCAACGCGGAGATCATGAAAAACATGGACCGCCTGCTGCAGGGCTTCGTCGCGCAACAGCGGATGAAGCTGCCGGGCAGCGCCTATATCCCCTGCTATGACATTTTGGCCTGACAAGATGTCTTCTCTGCCATTGTTCTGTACTCGTCAGGGCGGCGGCAGAGCGTTTATTCGCGGAGACGAATCATGCCCTTGCATCTATTGATTGTGGATGCGCTGAACCTTATCAGACGCATCCATGCCGTACAGGGCTCCCCCTGTTTACCTGCCTGCCGACATGCGCTGAGCCTGCTGTTGCAACACAGCCAACCGACTCATGCCGTTGCCGTATTCGACGACGAACAGAGAGCGTCGAGCTGGCGTCACCAACTTTTACCTGACTATAAAGCCGGGCGTCCTCCAATGCCGGACTCGCTGCATCAGGAGTTGCCGCAAATCAAAGAGGCCTTCAGAGAACTGGGTGTCGAAAGCTGGCACTCCCCTGGAGACGAAGCGGACGATTTAGCCGCAACCCTGGCCTGCAAAGTTGCCGCGCTGGGCCATCAGGCCACCATCGTTTCAACGGACAAGGGATATTGTCAGTTGCTGGCTCCCACGATTCAAATCCGGGATTACTTTCAAAAACGCTGGCTGGATGTGCCTTTTATCCGCCAAGAGTTTGGCGTCCCCCCGCAGCAGCTTCCCGACTATTGGGGATTGGCGGGCATCAGCAGCAGCAAGATCCCCGGCGTCAGCGGCATCGGCGCAAAAACCGCAGCACAGCTCCTGCAACAGGCGGGGTCGTTGGAACAGCTTTACCAGCAGTTGGAACAACTGCCGGTAAAATGGCGTAAAAAGCTGGAGCCGCAGCGGGAAGCGGCCTGGATTTGTCGCCAGGTCGCCACGCTAAAAACCGATCTCACTTTGAACGGCAATTTGCAGCAGCTGCGACTGGCATAGAAGGCGGGCTAGAGTGCCCGCCTTTGTCTTAACGCTCGTCGCGACGACCGGGAACCGCACCCCAGATCCGTCGGGCGTGGATCGTGATTTCCTCACGATCGTGGTAGAGCTGCTTGGCGTGAGCTTCCGCATTAATGCCGTTTTCGTGCAGGCGCTCCATAAGCAGTCCCAGATTCTGATTCACTTCCTCGTAGCGTTTTTTCATCGGCAGCTTGAGGTTAAAAATCACTTCGCGGCACCAGCCTTTCACAAGCCAGTCAGCCATGAGGTTGGTGACTTTGGCCGGTTTCTCCACCATATCGCACACCAGCCAGTACACGTTGTTGCGCGGCGGTTCGAACCGGAAACCGTCTGCCTGATGATGAATTACCTGACCGGTATCCATTAGGCTCTGCGCCATCAGCCCGTTATCCACCGCATGAACCATCATGCTGCGCTTGACCAATTGATAGGTCCAGCCGCCGGGACAGGCGCCCAAATCCACCGCATACATGCCGCTGCCCAAACGCTCTTCCCACTCATCCACCGGAATGAACACGTGGAAGGCTTCTTCCAGTTTGAGCGTGGAACGGCTCGGTGCATCCGCCGGAAGCTTAAGACGCGGGATCCCCATGTAGAACGGAGAATTGTTGTTACTGTAGGAGTAACCCACGTAGCAGCAGCCTGGCGCGATAAACATTACATGTATCACCGGCCGACCGGGTTTTTCTTGAGGTAACAATATCTTACTTTCACGCAACGCCGCGCGCAGCGGCACGGTGAACTTACGGCAGAACTTCATCAATTCTTTGCTTTCGTTGGTGTCGGGCACCTCAACGCGCAGCTCACCCGCACGCTCCAATACCCCGGTCAGCATGCCGACAATCGGCGAGATGCGGTCTTCCTGCGGCAGGTCGCGCAACAGCTCACCGCACACCATCATCTGACGGGCGAAGATCAGGCTCTTGAACGGAAGCTCCTTAATCAGGCGATCGGCATCTTCGTACTGATAGCACTCAAAAATGACGTAGCCGCTGTTGTCTTTGACCCGCACGAAGCCGTAAACGTTATGCTGTGCGGCTTTATCGGTAATTTCCGCCGCACACTCTTTTTCAAAGCCGGGACGGCAGTACAAAATGACTTTATTCATGCGAGTCAGCCTTTCTTTTCTGGCGCAGAGCGCCTATCAACAACAATAACCAGCCGCCCAGGAAGCAAACGCCGCCCACCGGCGTCACATAAGCCCATATCCTCAGTTGGGACAGTGCCAGACAGTATAAGCTGCCGCTAAACAGTATGGTTCCCAGCCCAAGGAGCGCCGCGCTCCAGTAAAACCACACGTTA